>JBHEMU010000027.1:0-21901 GCA_046262415.1 Gaiellaceae bacterium
GAGCGACCCGATCGATGCCGAGCTCGCTGCTCGGGCCGCGCTCAGCGGGATAGCGAGCGCGCAGCCGAAGCGAACGAGCGGGATCGTCGAGTCGATCCGGCAGCTGGGCGTAGTCAGAGCGGGCGCGCTGAAGGCGCGGACAGCGGCGCTGCAGCAGCTCGACGACCTCCTGATCACCGCACCCGACGAGCTGCGCAGTGAGCTCCGGCGAGGGCGCACGCTCAAAGCGAGGGCGGCGCTCTGCCTGCAGCTACGTCCGGATCGAAGACGTCTGCACGAGCCGCTCCAGGCGGCCAAGCTCGCCCTGTGCAGCCTCGCCCGCCGCGTCCGCGAGCTCGACCGTGAACTCGGCGAACTCGACCGGCAACTCGAGCAACTCGTCGCCACGGCCGCCCCACGCACCATCGGCCTGTTCGGCGTCGGCACCCAGAACGCGAGTCAGCTGCTCGTCACCGCCGGCGAGAACATCGAGCGCCTGAACGGCGAGGCCGCCTTCGCCAAGATCTGCGGCGCCGCCCCGATCCAGGCCAGCTCCGGCCGCACCAGCCGCCACCGGCTCGACTTCGGCGGCGACCGGCAAGCCAACCGCGCCCTGCACATGATCGCCGTCTGCCGGCTACGCCACTGTGCCCGCACCCACGCCTACGCGAAGCGACGCACCGCTGAAGGCCTGAACCGATGCGAGATCCTCCGCTGCCTCAAGCGCTACATCGCCCGCGAGACCTACCACGCACTCCGCGCCGACCTCGCCGCCCTGAACGGGACTTGACATCTATAGGAACGTCCGCGGGTTCCCGGCCCTCATCCAGTCTCTCACGGCTGGGCGGTAGTGAAAAGTCCCGCAAATCGGGCACAAGGCGCCGTACGACTGCCGGAGCCTCGTATCAGGCGAAACCACCCTCGCGCAGCGGGCGATCCCGGCGCCGACGCCACCGGACGCCCCGGTCATCAGCGCGACGCGTCCGTCCGAGGTTCAGGAGCTCCGCGACGGGCGGCGCAGCTTCGGTCACCGCGGGAGCGGGTTCGGGCCGGTGGCGGTGACCAGCCGCTGCGGCACCCAGTCGTCGACGTGGCTGAAGCCGTCGAAGCGCGCTCCCTCGAGAATGACGCCGTCGTACAGGGAGCGGCGATAGAACTTCACGTGGGTGAAGTCCTCGAACAGGACGTAGCACGGCTCGACGGAGGGACTCTGGAACTGCTGGCCAGTTAGCGCGGCCCGATGCACTCGTGAGAAGTCGTCGATGTCCTCACCGACGACGACGCCGAGGTGCTCGAGACCCATCCGGTAGACGCGCTGGTGAACAGGCGGGATGAGCTCGATGAGCGAGACCGGAGTCCCGTCGAGGACATCGAGCGGCTCGGCGAGCACGATCAAGGAGATCGGACGGCCGTTCCAGACGTTCTCGCTGTTCGCTCTCGCATGGCGCTCGAGAAGCGTGCGCTGGTGGACGTAAAGGTCCCAATCGGCGACGCGGACGGCGATGTGGCTGAGCGGGTAGGGTGCGATGTCGATGCCGCGGGCAACGAGACGGTCGCGCTGCATCGCCGCGAAGGCTCGATAGTCCCCGATGATCTCGGCGATCGGATCAGACGTCGCCACGTGGCATCCTCCTCCGCCATCGTACGAGATGCACGGCCGGACACACGTTTGCAGGGACTTCCGTTGCCTATCTCGACACGCATGGACCTGCGAGGACTCGAGCCATGTTCGCCCGTGGACGACGCGTCCGCGGCCGGAGCCGGACTTGCTCCGGCGGGACCAAGTACGAGACCTCCACTGAGACCACAAGGAGGAGGGGGTTCGTGGGGGAACCCTGGGTTCCCCCACGGTTTCAGGCGCCGTGACAGCGCTTGAACTTCTTGCCGGAGCCGCACGGGCACGGATCGTTCCGGCCGACCTTGTCGTACTCCGAGGCGACGCGCTGCCTGGTCGCGACGGACGTCGCGCCACCACCGACCATGCCCGCGGCGACCGACCCGCCGCCGGCCGCGGCGATCGCGGCGGCGCCGGCGAGCGACTCGTGCTCGTAGGCGAAGCCGCCGCCGTTGGCGCCCTGGGCCTCCTGCATCGCGTGGAGCTCGGCCGCGTCGTCGGGCGCGAGCTCGATGTGGAAGAGCAGGCCGACGACCTCCTCGCGGATCGCCCGGCTGAGCGCCTCGAACATCACGTGCCCCTCGGCGCGGTACTCGACCAGCGGATCCTTCTGGGCCATCGCGCGGAGGTGGACGCCCTCGCGCAGGTAGTCCATGTTCTCGAGGTGCTCGCGCCAGCGGGTGTCGACGACCTGGAGGATGATGAACCGCTCGGCCTCCCGCATCAGCTCGGAGCCCATCTCTCGCTCCTTCTCGGCGTACTCCTCGAGCGCGTCGTCCGTGAACTCCCGGATCAGCTCCTCCCGCCCGAGGTTCGGTAGCTCCTCGCGAAGCTCGGCGGCGTCGATCTCGGACCCGTAGAGCGCCTGCATCTGCGCGAGCAGCGCCTCGAGGTCCACCCCCTCCGGGTTCTCGGGATCGGCCATCGCGTCGACGGCAGCGGCGATCACCTCCGGGATCCACTCCTTGACCTCCTCGGAGAGGTCGTCGCCCTCCAGCACGGCGCGGCGCTGCCGGTAGATCACCTGGCGCTGCGAGTTCATCACGTCGTCGTACTTGAGGACGTTCTTGCGCATGACGAAGTTCTGCTCCTCGACCTTCTTCTGGGCGCCCTCGATCTGCCGCGAGAGGATCCCGGCCTCCATCGGCTGGTCCTCCGGCACCTTGAACCTGGCCATGATGTTCTGGATCCGGTCGCCGGCGAAGAGCCGGACGAGATCGTCCTGGCCGGACAGGTAGAAGCGCGACTCGCCGGGGTCGCCCTGCCGTCCCGACCGACCTCGCAGCTGGTTGTCGATCCGTCGGGCCTCGTGCCGCTCGGTCGCGAGGACGTAGAGCCCGCCCAGCTCCGTCACGCCGTCGGCGAGCTTGATGTCGACGCCGCGGCCGGCCATGTTGGTCGCGATCGTGACCGCGCGGAGCTGCCCCGCGTCCTTGATGATCTCCGACTCGCGCTCGTGCTCCTTGGCGTTCAGCACGTTGTGGGTTACACCCGACCGCGTCAGCAGCTCCGACAGGTGCTCGGACGTCTCGACGGCGATCGTACCGACCAGCACCGGCTGGCCCTTCGTGTACCGCTCCTTGATGTCCTCGATCACCGCGTTGAACTTCGCGTCCTTGGTCCGGAAGATCAGGTCGTTCTTGTCCTCGCGGATCACCGCCTCGTTCGTCGGGATCTCGACGACGCTGAGGTTGTAGATCTCGACGAACTCCTTCTCCTCCGTCTTCGCCGTCCCGGTCATGCCCGCGAGCTTCTCGTACAGCCGGAAGTAGTTCTGGAGCGTGATCGTCGCCAGCGTGACGTGCTCCTCCTGGATCCGCACGCCCTCCTTGGCCTCGATCGCCTGGTGCAGCCCCTCAGACCAGCGGCGCCCCTCCATGATCCGCCCGGTGAACTCGTCGACGATCTTCACCTCGCCGTCCTGGATCACGTAGTCGATGTCGCGCTGGTAGAGCGACTGGGCCTTGAGCGCCTGGCTCAGGTGGTTGACGAGCTGCACGTTGCGGGGGTCGTACAGGTTCTCGAGCTTCAGCGCCCGCTCGATCTTCTCGATCGCCTTGGGTCCGGGCGAGACGGTCTTGTGCTTCTCGTCGTACTCGTAGTCGCCGACCATCTCGCCGGTGCGCTCGTGCCGCGGGATGTTCTTCGTGGGCGTGCCCTCGAGCTGCTTGGCGACGCGGGCGAAGTCGTAGTAGATCTGCGCAGCCGTCTCGGGCTCGCCCGAGATGATCAGCGGCGTCCGCGCCTCGTCGATCAGGATCGAGTCGACCTCGTCGACGATCGCGTAGGCGTGGCTGCGCTGGACGACGCCGTCGAGGCTGACCGCCATGTTGTCGCGCAGGTAGTCGAAGCCGAACTCGGAGTTCGTCCCGTAGGTGACGTCGGCCTCGTAGGCGGCCCGCCGCTGCGCGAACGGCATCATGTTCTCGATGTGCCCGACGCGGATCCCGAGCGCCTCGAACACGGGGCGGTTCCACTCCGCGTCGCGCTTCGCGAGGTAGTCGTTGACGGTGACGAGGTGGACGCCCGTTCCGGGCAGGGCGTTGAGGTAGAGCGCGAGGCTCGCCACGAAGGTCTTGCCCTCGCCAGTCTTCATCTCCGCGATGTCGCCTTCGTGCAGCACGATCCCGCCCATCATCTGCACGTCGAAGATGCGCTGGTCGGAGGCGCGCTTCCGCGCCTCGCGCACCGCGGCGAACGCCTCGAAGAGGAGATCCTCGAGCGGCTCGCCGTTGTCGAGCCGCTGGCGGAACTCCGCCGTCTTCGCGACCAGCTCCGCGGGGCTCAGCCGCTCGTACTCCGGCTCCAGCGTCGCGATGTAGGCGGCCTGATCGCCGAGTCGCTTCATCCGGCGCCCCTCCCCGAAGCGAAGGGCCTTCTCGAGCTTGCCGAGCTGGGGCGACATCGTCCTAGAGTACCGGCTGGACGTGTGATCGAAAATTCCCGCGGCGCGGCCGACGACCCAGACACGGCGGTGGATCAGCCCGCTCGCGCGCCGGCCGTACCTCTGGGTACGCCCGGCGCCTGATCGAACTCGCCACCTTGGTCTGGATCGCCCCCGCGGGCGCGCGAATTTGCCGATCACACGTCTAGAGCGCGGCCGCCTCGATCTCCCAGAGCGCGCCGTCGAGCCGCTCCGCGCGCACGACGAAGCTCTCGTGGCGGCCCGCGAGCCATTCCAGGGCGGGAATGCTCCCGAACGCGATCTCCCCGTCCACCCGCAGCTCTCGCCGGCCCTCGTGGACGGTGAGCTCGAGCGCCTCGCCCATGACGTCGGGGGGCAGCTCGGCCACGCGGATCGTCCTGCCCGCCACCGCCCAGCGGCTGCCCCGCCGGACCGCCTCACCGCGGTAGGGCGGCTCGAGCGCCGTCCCGAGCGCCGCCGCGAGCGGCTCGAGCGTCTCGTCGGGCACGTCCTCCTCGACCAGCACCGTGCCGTCGGGAAGGACGACGAACTGCAGCTCCTCCGGCTCGAAGGCCGGCGCCTCCGCCGTCAGCACCGCGTCCCAGGCGCGGGGGCGGTGGAGCCCGTGGATGCCGGCCTCGCCCCAGCGCGGTCGCGTGTCGTGCGGTGGAGCGGCGCCCTGGTACAGGCCGCCCTCGCGCGCGAGCCGCTCGTGGAGCGGCTCCCGCCGCCGGAAGAGCGCCACTACTGCGGCTCGATCAGCCCGTACCCGCCCTCACGCCGGCGGTAGACGACGTTCACGTCGCTCGAGTCCGCGTTGCGGAAGACGAAGAAGTCGTGCCCGATCAGCTCCAGCTGCAGCACCGCCTCCTCGGGGTTCATCGGCTTGACCGAGAACTGCTTCGACTTCACGATCGGCGGCCCGCCGTCGTCCGAGTCGGCCGGGATGCCGGGAGCCTCGCCCGTGCTCGCTTCCGCCCGGCCGACGTGCCGGCGGCGCTTCTCGCGATAGCGCTTGACCTGACGCTCGAGCTTCTCCGCCACCTGGTCGATCGAGGCCTTCATGTCGCCCGACGCCTCCCTGGCCCGGAGGGTCGGGCCCTTCGTCCAGATCGTCGCCTCGGCGACGTGGTTGTCGGCGATGGACGGATTCCGCTCGACCGCCAGCTCGAGCTCGATCTGCGTCGGGTCGGCGAGCTGCCGGCTCAGCTTGCCGAGCTTCTCCTCGGCGTAGGTCCGGATCGAATCGCTGACCTCGAGGTTCTTTCCCTTCACCTGGAGCCGCACGGAATCCCCTTTCTCGGGCTGGTCAGGAATCTAACGGACGACGCGCGCGAAGGTGATCGCGACGACCTGCCGGGCACCGGCCCCGCGCAGCGCGCCGGCCGCCGCCGAGACGGTGGCGCCCGAGGTGTAGACGTCGTCGACGACTGCCACCGCGGCAGGGCTGTCGGCGGCCGGGGCGAACGCGCCGCGGACGTTGCGGCGCCTGTCGGCCAGCGCCAGCCCGCGCTGTCGCGGAGCCCAGCCGCTGCGGGCCAGCAGGCGCTCGACCGGAAGCGCCCAGGCGTCGCCGAGGAGGCGGGCCAGCGCCTCGGCCGGATGCTCCCCGCGGCGCCGGCGCCGGCCTGGATCCGGAGGCACGAAGGTGACGGCGTCGACCGGCGGGGGCCGGATCACCGAGAGCGCCAGCGCGGCGGCCGGCTGGGCGAGCCGTCGCAGGCCGCGCTCCTTCCACCCGCTCACGATCCTGCGCACGGCGGCGTCGTACTCGACGGCGGCACGGGCGGACGCGAAGCCGAGGCGGCGGCCGGCGCACTCCCGGCACCTCGATACGGGCCACGCCGTCGGCGCGCCGCAGCGCGCGCAGAGAGGTCCGGTCAGCCGTGGCAGCGCGTCGCCGCAGGGCCCGCAGAGCTGCGGGCCGGGCGCGGCGCACACGACGCACCGTCGCGGCAGGAGCAGGTCGAGCAGCATCGTGTTGTCACTCTAGACAACGGGAGCGGACGACATGTCGGCGAACTCGACATTCGCCTGCGCCAGGGTCTCTCGCGAGCCGATGTCGTACCAGCGACCGGGTACGCGCCAGGTGTAGACGGGCGTCCGGGTGTAGAGCCACTGCACCAGCCGCCCGGGCTGATCCGGGTTGTTCCCCTCGTCGAGGTACCGCCGCAGCAGGGGCAGGGTCACGCGGGGGTAGAAGTAGAGCGCGATCGCGGTCAGCGTGCTCGTCGGCCGCTCGGGCTTCTCCTCGAAGTAGGTGATCCTGCCCTCCTCGTCGAGCGAGATGGCGTTGTACTTGCGCATCTGCTCGAGATCGCCGACGTCGTAGACGGCGACGAGCGGAGCCGCCCGCTCCCGGCAGGCTCGCCCGAACCCCGCGAGGCTCTCGCTGAACAGGTTGTCGCCCGCGACGACGACGACGTCCTCCTCGATCCGTCCCCGGTCGAGCACGAGGCCGATGTCCCCGATCGCGCCGAGCTTCGTGGCGTCGTCGGTCGTGCCGTCGTCGACGACCGTCAGGCGCAGCCCGTCGCGGGGCGGCCGGTACCCCTCCGCCCAGGCCTGGAAGCGCGGCGCGAACCTGGCGTTGGTGACGACGAACACCTCGTCGATCTCCCCGATCGGCGCCAGGCGCTCGAGGATGCGCTCGAGCATCGGGCGTCCGGCCACCTCCAGTAGCGGCTTCGGCGTGTCCAGGGTGAGCGGGTAGAGGCGCGTCGCGTAGCCGGCCGCGAGGACGATCGCCTTCACGCCGTGACCTGGACCCGCGCGTGCAGCAGCGACTCGGCGTACGGCGCCCGGTGCACGCCCGCCTCCGTCACGATCGCCGAGATCAGCCCCGCCGGCGTCACGTCGAAGGCAGGGTTCCGCGCGGCAAAGCGCTGAGTCAGCTCGCCGCCGTCACGCTCCTCGATCGGGATCTCGGCCCCGCTCCGCGTCTCGGAGTCGAGCGTCGAGGTCGGCGCGACGACGTACAGCGGCAGGTCGTGGTGGGCGGCGAGAACGGCCAGCGAGTAGGTGCCGATCTTGTTCGCCGTGTCGCCGTTCCGCGCGATCCGGTCGGCGCCGGTGACGACGCAGTCGACCTCGCCGCGGGCCATCATGTGGCCGGCCGCGGAATCGGCGATGACGGCGTGCGGGATGCCCGCCTGCTCGAGCTCCCACGCGGTCAGGCGGCTCCCCTGCAGGAGCGGCCTCGTCTCGCTGACGAGCACGGATGCGAGCAGGCCGCGCTCCCAGGCGCAGCGGAGGGCGCCCAACGCGGAGCCGTGCCCCGCGGTCGCCAAGCCGCCCGCGTTGCAGTGCGTCAGGGCGCGCGCTCCGGGCCTCAGGAGCGCGGCCGCGTGCTCGCTCATCCGCCGGCAGCGCTCGACCTCCTGCTGGTGGAGCTCCCGCGCCCTGCGGGCGGGGTCGTCAGCCTCGCGCACCTGCCCGAGCGCCCACACGAGGTTCACCGCGGTCGGGCGCGAGGCCGCGAGGACGGCCGCCGCCTGCTCGAGATCCTCGCCGCGCTCGGCCGCCAGGGCATAGCCGTAGGCCGCGGCGATGCCGATCGAGGGAGCCCCCCGCACGGCGAGCGTGCGGATCGCCTCCGCCACCTCCGAGGCGGTGCGACAGGCGAGCTCCACCTCCTCGTCGGGAAGCCGGCGCTGGTCGAGGAAGACGACGCGGTCGTCCTCGAGCCGGAGGATGCGCTCGGGCGCGAGATCGCTCACGTGGGCCGCTCCAGGATGAACCGGTGCATGTCCTCGGTCTCCAGGTAGGCGAGCCGGCCGGGAACGCACGAGAGAACGACGCCGCAGAGCCGGCCATGGAACTCGTCGAGGGCGTCGCGAAGAGGAAGCTCGGACGCGTCGAAATCACGGTCCTCGGACATAACCCAGCACACCTCCGGGGCCCCTCGCCGCTCGAGCAGCGCGGCAACCGTAGCCGCGGTGCGCGCAGCATCCGGCAAAGGCCGCGCAAACCGCTCCTCGAGGTTCGAGGGATCGAAGTGCGCGAGCCCCTGCACCCATTTTTCACGACCGCGGGGGGTCTTCGACAGCTGGACGTAGCGCGAGCTTGATCCGGTCTTGAGAAAGCGAGCGAACGCAACCTCGTGCTCGTTCACGATCACATCTCCCACGACAGGAGCCTAGAGCCCGCTCCGGCGGCGCGTTCCGCCGCCGGAGCGGGATTCACTCCCGTGCAGGCTCACCCGCGCTCTCCGAAGCGGAAGAAGGGGTCCAACGGGGGAAACATGGTTTCCCCGTTCAGGTGCCCTCGTCCCAGGACGCGAGGTACTTCTCCTGCTCGGCGGTGAGCGTGTCGATGTCGACGCCCATCGTCGCCAGCTTCAGCCGGGCGATCTCGCGGTCGATCTCCTGCGGCACGGGATAGACGCGCCGCTCCAGCTCGGCCGCGTGCGCCACGGCGTACTCGGCCGACAGAGCCTGATTGGCGAAGGACATGTCCATCACCAGCGCCGGGTGGCCCTCGGCCGCGGCCAGGTTGACGAGACGGCCGTCCGCGACGAGGTAGATCCGGCGGCCGTCGGCCATCGTGAACTCCTCGACGAACTCCCGGATCCGCCGCGTGTCTGAGGCGAGGGAACGGAGCGCCGGGATCTCGATCTCGACGTTGAAATGGCCGGTGTTGGCGAGGATTGCCCCGTCCTGCATGCGCTCGATGTGGGCCCGCCCGATCACCGACTTGTCGCCGGTGGCCGTGCAGAAGATGTCGCCGATCGCGGCGGCGCGCTCCATCGTCAGCCCCTCGTAGCCGTCCATCACCGCCTCGAGCGCCTTCATCGGATCGACCTCGGTCACGATCACGTGCGCGCCCATCCCCCGCGCGCGCATCGCCACGCCCCGCCCGACCCAGCCGTACCCGCCGACGACGAAGCGCTTGCCGGCGAGGAGGACGTTCGTGGCGCGGATGATGCCGTCGATCGTCGACTGCCCAGTGCCGTAGCGGTTGTCGAACAGGTGCTTCGTACCGGCGTCGTTGACGGCGATCACCGGGAAGCCGAGGGCGCCGTCTCGCTCGAGCGCCTTCAGGCGGATCACGCCAGTGGTCGTCTCCTCGGTGCCGGCGATGATGTCGCCCAGCTGCTCGCGGCGGTGCGAGTGGAGGACCCCGATCACGTCGGCCCCGTCGTCCATCGTCAGCTGGGGCTTGTGGTCGACGGCCGCTTCGATGTGCGCGTAGTAGGTGTCGTTGTCCTCGCCCTTGATCGCGAAGACGGCGACGTCGTACTCGTCCACCAGCGCCGCCGCGACGTCGTCCTGCGTCGAGAGCGGATTGGAGGCGCAGAGGACGACGTCCGCCCCGCCCGCCTGCAGCGTGCGCGCCAGGTTCGCCGTCTCGCTGGTCACGTGGAGGCACGCGGACACGCGGTGGCCGGCCAGCGGCTTCTCGCGCTCGAACCGGTCCCGGATCGCAGCGAGCACCGGCATCTGCCGGTCGGCCCACTCGATCCGCCGGACGCCCTCCTCCGCGAGGGCGAGATCCTTCACGTCGTGGCGCTTGGTCGTTGCCATTCAGCCGTCCCCTTCCGTCTGATCGTCTGGTTGGTAGAGCTTCAGGCCGCGAGCAGGCGCTCGTGCTTGCGCTGCTCCCACTCGACCCATGCGGGCGTCTCCGAGCCGGGGGCGGCAGCGCCCATCCCGGTCAGCCACGTCTCGACTGCGGCGCGCAGCGGCGGCTCTCGCCTGAGGCGCGCGGCGAAGGCGAGCTCGTCGAGCTCGACGCCGAAGCGCTGCCGGAGACGGCGCAGCGAGGCCAGCTGGTTGAGCGCGCGCAGGCCGTAGAGGCGGTAGCCGGCCCCGTTCCGCTCCGGCACGACGAGCCCGGCGTCCTCGAGGTAGCGCAGCATGCGCGGCGACCACCCGGTGCGGGCGGCGGCCTCGCCGACGGTCAGCGACTGCATGAGTCGAACCTTACCACACTTGTGTGAAGGTCGTCGGGCGCTCACCCCGCGTCGGCCCGGCCGTAGTCGTCCTCGAGCCGGACGACGTCGTCGATCTGCGGGGTCGAGACCTCGAGGATGAGCGTGTCCTCGATCGCCTTGACCCTGTGGACGGTGCCCGGCTCGAAGCGGAAGGCGGCTCCTCCGGCGATCACCTCGAAGGCCGGGACGGCCTGGCCCGGCCGGGCGAGCTCGAGCTCCGCCCGGCCCTCCTGGACGTACCACGCCTCGTCCTTGGCACGGTGGAACTGGCGGCTCAGGGCATGGCCGGCGCGGACGAAGAGGAGCTTGCCGCAGTAGTGCTCGGTCAGCGCCCAGATCAGCTCCCAGCCCCAGGGCTTCTCCACACGGCGCGTGTCGAACGACCACGCGTCGAGGCTGTTCACGTTGGGCGAGTCCTCCACCGGCCGATCCTACGCCGCCGGCCGCGTGTCCGGCAATCGGCGCCGCTCAGGCGTCCAGCCAGCCCGGATCGCCGGCGACGCGCTCCTCGGCGACTCGCAGGTCCTTCGCGGTGTTCACCGTCAGCCACACGCCCTCGTGCCGGTAGGCGTGGAGCCGGCCCTCCCCCGCCAGGAGCGGAAACGTGGTCTGCTCGTGGTCGCCCTTCTCGGGGAAGCGCTGGAGCGCCTCGGGGGAGAGCGCGTAGACGCCGCAGTTGACCCAGTAGGGGATGCGACCCCCCTCCCTGAACCCGGTGACCCGGTCGCCGTCGCCGAGCTCGACGACGCCGAAGGGTGAGGGCGGCCGCGCCACCGTGATCGTCGCCGCCGCGCTGCTCGCCGCGTGGGCCGCCAGCAGGGCCGGGAAGTCGACGTCGAGCAGCTCGTCGCCGTTCAGGGCGAGCAGCACGCCGTCCTCGCGGCGCCGCCCGGCCGCGAAGCGGATCGCCCCGCCGCGGCCGAGCCGCTCCGGCTCCCCGGCGGCCACGACGTCCGACCCCAGTCCCGCGAGCTCGTCCTCGAAGAGGCGCTCCTGCCCGGCCGCGCAGCTGACGATCACGCGTCCCACCCCCGCCCGGGCCAGGCGGGCCACCTGGTAGGCGGCGAGCGGCCGGCCGCCCACGGGCACGAGCGCCTTCGGCCGCCCGCCCGCGGCGTCGCCGAGACGCTCGGCCTTGCCGCCGGCGAGGATGATCGCCTCCATCTACGCGACGGGGCTGCTCGCCTGCTCCGGCTCGGGCTCCGGCGTCTCGGGGAGCACGTCGGCTGGAGACATGGGCCGGCCGATGCCCTCGTAGACGAAGCCGGCCGCCCGGACGGCGGCCGGGTCGAGCAGATTGCGTCCGTCGACGATCAGCGGACGCCGCATCGAGTCGCGGAGCTCGGCGCTCGGCAGCCCGGTCAGCTCCGGCCACGCCGTCACGATCACGGCCGCGTCGGCCCCGCGGACCGCGTCGGCGTACGACTGACAGAAATCGGCGCCGTGGATCAGCGCGCGCGCGTCGGCGACGGGATCCCAGGCGCGCACCTCCGCGCCCTCGGCGAGCAGACGCGAGGCGAGCACGAGGCTCGGCGCCTCGCGCATGTCGTCGGTCCCCGGCTTGAAGGCGAGCCCGAGCAGGGCGACGCGCTTGCCCTGGAGCTTGCCGAGATGCTTCTCGAGCTTGCCGATCACCCGCCGCTTCTGGAGCTCGTTCACCTCGATCACGGCGGCGAGGAGCTGGAAGTGGTACCCCGAGTTGGCAGCCAGCTGCTTCAGCGCCAGCGAGTCCTTGGGGAAGCAGCTCCCGCCCCAGCCGAGCCCCGCGCGCAGGAAGTGCGGCCCCAGGCGGTGGTCGAGGCCGATGCCCTCCGCGACCCGCTCCACGTCGGCCCCGGTCGCCTCGCAGACGTTCGCGATCTCGTTGATGAAGCTGATCCGGGTCATCAGGAAGGCGTTCGCGGCGAGCTTGATCATCTCTGCGGAGTTGACGTCGCAGCGCACGATCGGGGCGCCCAGCGGCTCGTAGAGGGCGGCGACCGCGTCCCCGTCCGCGGCGTCGAACGCGCCGACGACGACCCGGTCCGGGCGGGTGAAGTCGCGGATCGCCGTGCCCTCGGCCAGGAACTCGGGGTTCGAGACGTAGCCCACCTGGGGGAGGCCGCGCGACTCGAGCCCCGCGCGCACCTTCTGCCCGGTGCCGACCGGCACGGTGCTCTTCATCACGAGCACGAAGCGGCGGTCGCGCCGCGGCAGCTCGTCGAGGACGGTCCAGACGGCGGACAGGTCGGCGTCGCCCGAGTAGGTCGGCGGTGTGCCGACGCAGACGAAGGCGAAGTCGCTCTCCTCGACGGTCTCGCCGACGTCGAGGGTGAAGCGCAGGCGCTCGCGGTTTCGCTCGAGGAGCTCTGGCAGCTCGGCCTCGTGGAAGGGCAGCTCGCCGTGCTGGAGCTTCTCGATCCGCTCGGGCACGACGTCGCGGACGACGACCTCGTGGCCCAGCTCGGCGAAGCAGGCGCCGGTGACGAGGCCCACCCAGCCGGCCCCGAAGATGCCGATCCGCTGCCCCTTCGACTCCGTGGCCTCAGGCACGACCGACCGGGCCCTTCAGGGGCTTCAGGCCCTTGGCGATCTCCAGCATCGTCTCGTTCGAGAGCTGGTTCGACAGCGTGTTCACGACCCAGTACGAAAGCTCGCCGACGCGCAGGACGACCATGTGGAGCTTCGCCCCGGTGTAGTAGAGGTCGTAGGTGCGGCCCGCGATCCGCTGCCGGGTGTTCCGCCCCTGGAGAATGGGGGCGCCGTCCCAGTCGGTCTGCTGGATGCCCCACATCTCGCCGACCATGCCGGTCTGGTAGGTGAGCCGGAGCGTCCGGTTTCGTCTGCGCTTGCCGTCCAGGTAGTAGACCCGCCCGGGAGCCTCGACGTCCGGCGAGGAGCCGAGCGCGAGCACGGTCGGGACCATCAGCCGGAACGGCAGCTTGCGCCGCGCCCGCAGCACGTGTGGCAGGCTCACGCCGTCGTCTGGCTGCACGGCCGGCGGCTGGCGCTCGGGGATCTTCCGGACCGGGGCGTCGGCGATCTTGCCGTGGAAGGTCTTGCCGACGACGACCGTCAGCGTCGCCGCGTTCGAGAGCGGGGCGACGATCTTCATCAGCTTCCGCATCACCGCCGGCTCGAACAGGCGCTCCATCACCTTCGCGGCCGCCTTCGCGCGGGGGTAGCCCGGGTTGTAGTAGATCGTCGTCTCGTGGTAGTCGAAGCTCGGCGCGTTGCCGGTCTGCTCGGGACGCGGCAGCACGATCCGGTAGCCGCGCTGCCTGAGCGCCTCGGCGGCGGCAGCGGCCGACCCCTCGATGTGGTTGCCGTTGAGGACGATCACACCAGTCTCCTCCGGGCGGGGCACCCGGAGCTTCTTGCCGCGCAGGACGTTCGTCGCGTCCTCGGGCGCCTCGACGTCGGGGTTCGCGAACTCGCGGATCGCAGTCGCGACGTTCGCCGGATCGGTGGTGATGTCGGAGTAGCCCTCGAGCCCCTCGATCCGTGACTGGAAGAAGTGTCCGGCGGGCAGGTCGTGCGCGAAGAGCCCCCAGCCGAGGACCGTCTTCGGCTCGATCTCGCGTCCGCCTCCCTGCGCGACCTCCGTGTTGCGCGCGATCGAGCCGACGATCTTCGGCAGGTCGAGCAGGTCGGCTCGCCCCAGTTGCTGCTTCATCGCCCGGACGAACGCCTGCTGGCGGGTCGTGCGGTGCACGTCCGAGTCCGTGTGCCGGAAGCGGACGTAGTCGAGCGACTGCCAGCCCTTGAGACGCTGGTAGCCCGGCCACAGGTTGATCTCGGTGTACGTGTCGTACGTCCGTCCCTGGTTCGTGTTCAGGTAGCGCCGGTCGACGTCCACCCAGACGCCTCCGAGCCGGTCGACGATCTCCTGGAAGCCGGTGAAGTTGACCGTGATCAGGTAGTTGACCGGCACGCCGTGCGGCTTCAGCAGCTTCTGCACGGTCGCCAGCGCGCCCGGCGCGCCGCAGAGCGAGTACGCCTCGTTGATCTTGCCGATGTACGGCGTGTGGCCGGGGCAGGTGACCTCCACCTGGAGGTCGCGCGGGAACGAGAGCATCGACAGCGCCTTCTGCTGCGGGTCGGCACGAAGCAGCATGATCGTGTCGGAGCGGTAGTTGCCGTCACGCGGCTCCTCCTTGCGCCGGTCGTAGCCGATCACGAGCCCGACGGCCGTCCGTCCCGGCAGCGGCACGTGCAGGTTCCGCCTGGCCGCGATCACGTCCTTCGACTTGGCCTGAGCCTGGTCCACCGTCTCGTGCAGGGAGAGGTAGACGCCGCCGAGGAAGGCGCCGGCCAGCATCAGCACGGCGACCAGGAGCCAGAGCACGATCTGCCCGACCAGCCGGATCCCCGTCGGCCGCTGGGGGAGCGGCTGCCGGTAGCGGGTCATCGGCGTCAGCGCCGCAGGCGGGAGCACGCCGCGCCCGTTGGCGTTCGTGGACGCCGCCCGGCTGACTCCTCGTTTCAGGGTTGTCCGCATCGCTCCCAGACAGGCAAAGAGCGCCCACGACCGGCGCTCGCCCAGGGGTAGAGGATAGCCGAGCGGCCGGAAGCGCTCAGCGCCGGGCGGTCGCCGCGGCCGGCACGGGCTCGGCCGGCGCGGGCTCGTAGGCGAGGTTCGGGCGTAGCCAGCGCTCCGCCTCGGAGAGCTCCATGTCCTTGCGCAGCGCATAGTCGCCGACCTGGTCACGGCCGATCCGCCCGACGGCGAAGTAGCGCGCGCGCGGGTGCGCCAGGTAGATGCCGCTCACGCTCGCGGCCGGCGTCATCGCGAAGTTCTCCGTCAACCCGAGCCCCGCGTCAGTCGCGCCGAGCAGGTCGAAGAGCCGCGGCTTCTCGCTGTGGTCGGGGCAGGCCGGGTAGCCGAAGGCGGGACGGATGCCGCGGAAACGCTCGGCGTGGAGGTCCTCCGGGACGAGACTCTCGCCGGGTGCGTACCAGTGCCGCCGTGCGAGGAGGTGCGCGTACTCGGCGAAGGCCTCCGCGAGCCGGTCCGCGAGGGCCTTGACCATGATCGCGCGGTAATCGTCGCCTTCGTCCTGGTACCGCCCGGCCAGCTCGTCCGCGCCCAGCCCCGCCGTCACCGCGAAGCCCCCGAGGTGGTCGTCGAGGCCCGTCTCGAGCGGCGCCACGAAATCGGCGAGCGAGGCATTCGGCCGCCCGTCGGCGGCGACGGCCTGCTGGCGGAGCATCGGAAACCGCGTCAGCTCCTCCCGCCGGCTCTCGTCGCGGAAGAGGACGATGTCGTCCCCGTCGGCGCCCGCCGGCCAGAAGCCGTACACGCCGCTCGCGTGGAGGAGGCGGTCGCCGACGATCTCGTCGAGGAGCTCCCGGGCGTTGGCGTAGAGCTCGCGGGCGGCCGGGCCGCGCTCCGGGTGGTCGAGGATGGCCGGGAACCGCCCCTTCAGCTCCCACGCCGTGAAGAAGAACTGCCAGTCGACGTACTCGACCAGCGTCGCGAGCGGCGCCTCGAGGGGACGTGCGCCCGTGAAGGAGGGCGCGGCGACGTCCTCGGCGCGCCATTCGATCGGCGTGCGGTTGGCACGCGCCTCGGCGAGCGGGAGCAGGGGCTTGCGGACACGGCTTTCGTGCTCGGTCCGCAGACGCTCCTGGAGCGCGCGGTTGGCGGCGTCGAGCTCCGTTCGCCGGGCCGGGTCGAGCAGGTCGGAGACGACGCCGATCACGCGCGACGCGTCGAGCACGTGCACGGTCGGCCGGCTGTAGGCGGGAGCGATCTTCACCGACGTGTGCTGCTTCGACGTGGTCGCGCCGCCGATCAGGAGCGGCAGCTCCAGCCCCCGTCGCTCCATCTCGCGCGCGACGTTGACCATCTCCTCGAGTGACGGCGTGATCAGCCCGGACAGGCCGACGAAGTCGCACGTCTCGGCGACGGCCGTGTCCAGGATCCGGTCGGCCGGGACCATCACGCCGAGGTCGATCACCTCGTAGCCGTTGCACCCGAGCACGACCCCGACGATGTTCTTGCCGATGTCGTGCACGTCGCCCTTGACCGTGGCGAGCACGACCTTGCCCTGGGCGCGGGCCTCCACGCCGGTGCGCAGCTTCTCCTCGGCCATGTAGGGCTCGAGGTAGGCGACGGCGCGCTTCATCGCCCGCGCGCTCTTCACCACCTGGGGCAGGAACATCTTCCCGGCTCCGAAGAGGTCGCCCACCACCTTCATCCCGTCCATCAGCGGCCCCTCGATCACGTCGAGGGGGCGTGCGGCTGCGCGGCGGGCCTCCTCCGTGTCCGCCTCGATGAAGTCGACGATGCCGTGGACGAGCGCGTGCTCCAGGCGCTTCGCCACGGGAGCCTCGCGCCAGGCGAGGTCGGTCTCCCGGCGCGTTGGCTGCCCCTGGACGCGCTCGGCGTAGCGCACGAGCCGCTCGGTCGCATCGCGCCGGCGGTCGAAGATCACGTCCTCGACCAGCTCGAGCAGCTCGGGGGAGATGTCCTCGTAGACGACGAGCTGGCCCGCGTTGACGATGCCCATGTCCAGCCCGGCGCGGATCGCGTGGTAGAGGAACGCCGAGTGCATCGCCTCCCGCACGGCGTCGTTGCCACGGAACGAGAAGGAGAGGTTGGAGATGCCGCCGCTCGTGCGCGCGCCGGGGCAGCGCTCCTTGATCAGCGGCAGCGACTCGATGAAGGCCCTGGCGTAGGAGTCGTGCTCCTCGATCCCGGTCGCGACCGCGAGGACGTTGGGGTCGAAGATGATGTCCTCCGGAGGAAAGCCCGCCCGCTGCGTGAGCAGGTCGTACGCCCGCCCGCAGATCGAGACCTTGCGCTCGACCGTGGCCGCCTGGCCCTCCTCGTCGAACGCCATCACGACGGCGCCCGCCCCGAAGCGGCGGATCGTCCGCGCCTGGTCGAGGAACGCCCCCTCGCCCTCCTTGAGGCTGATCGAGTTGACGACGCCCTTGCCCTGGATGCACCTGAGGCCCGCCTCGAGCACGCTCCAGCGCGAGCTGTCGATCATGATCGGGAGCCGCGCCACCTCGGGCTCGGTCGCGATCAGGTTGAGGAACGTCGTCATCGCCTGCTCGCCCTCGAGCAGGTCGGCGTCCATGTTCACGTCGAGGAGGTTCGCGCCGCCGCGCACCTGCTCGAGCGCGACGTCCACGGCCTGCTGGAACTCGCCGGCCTCGATCAGCCGCCGGAACCGCGCCGATCCGGTCACGTTCGTCCGCTCCCCGACCAGCACGAACCCGGTGTCCTCGGTGATCGCGAACGGCTCGAGGCCGCTGAACCTGGTCACGGGTCGGCGCTCGGGGACGTGTCTCGGGGCCAGGCCCCGGGTCAGGTCCGAGATCGCCCTGACGTGGGCGGGCGTCGTGCCGCAGCACCCGCCGACGACGTTCACGAGCCCCTCCTCGGCGAAGCCTCGCAGCAGCCGGCTCGTGTCGGCCGGGAGCTCGTCGTGGCCGCCGAACGCGTTCGGGAGGCCCGCGTTCGGATGGCAGGAGACGTAGGCCGGCGCGATCCGCGCGAGCTCCTCGATGAACGGCCGCATCTGCGCCCCCCCGAGCGAGCAGTTCACCCCGACGATCAGGGGCCGCGCGTGCTCGACGGACGTCCAGAAGGCCTCCACGGTCTGGCCCGAGAGCGTCCGCCCGCTCAGGTCGACCACCGTCATCGAGATCCAGACCGGCAGCTCCGGCGCCTCCTCGGCGGCTGCGACGATCGCCGCCTTCGTGTTCAGGGTGTCGAAGATCGTCTCGATCAGGAGCAGGTCGACGCCGCCGTCTCGAAGCCCCCTGATCTGCTCCGCGTACGACCCGGCCACCTGGTCGAACGTGTGCGTCCGGTAGGCGGGGTCGTCGACGCGAGGCGAGAGCGAGAGCGTCACGTTCAGCGGCCCGACGGAGCCCGCGACGAAGCGGGGACGGCCGTCGGCGGCCACCTCGTCGGCGGCGGCGCGCGCCAGTCGCGCCCCGGCGACGTTCAGCTCGTGGACGGCGCTCTCGAGCGCGTAGTCCGCCTGCCCGATCGAGGTGGCTGTGAACGTGTTCGTGGTCGTGATGTCGGCGCCGGCGGCGAAGTACGCGTCGTGGATCTCCCGGACGATCTCGGGCCGCGTGACGTTCAGGAGATCGGGGTTGCCCTTGACGTCGCGGGGATGGTCGCGGAAGCGCTCGCCCCGGAAATCCGCCTCGGAGAGACCGCGACCCTGCAGGAGCACACCCCAGGCGCCGTCGAGGACGAGGATCCGCTCCCTCATCAGCCGCTGCAGAGACTCTGCGACCCTCATCGTCCTCCTCCCGTCGCGACCCGCCTGAAGAAGACGGGAGCCGGAGGCTCTCGGCTCTTTAGGCGTTTTTTAGCCTGGTCGCCAAGCTGCCACAAAGCTTTCCAGGTGGGCCAAGGCTACCAGCAGCGCCCGGCGCGCCCGCGGGGCCGAGGGCGTTTTGGCCTAACCAGGGGTGGTCTTCGGCCGCAGGTCGACGCTGGCGCCGCCGAGCACCTCGAGCTGGTTCTCGGCGTGCCTGATCCGCTGCTCGAGCTGCCAGCGATCCGCGTCCGACTCGCCGCGCTCCAGCCGCTCCAGCTGCTCCCGGGCACGCTCGAGTTGCTCGTTCGCGCGCTCGGCGTCGATGTCGTCCGCGGACACGGCATCGTCGACGAGGGCGATCGCGCGGTCCTGCTCGACGGTGAAGAAGCCGGGGCCGGTCGCGAACTCGAGCACCTCCTCGGCCCGGCGGATGTGCACCCGCGTCGACCCGGCTCTGAGCGTGGCGACCAGCGGGGCGTGACGCGCGAGCACCCCGATCTCCCCGTCTGCTCCGGGGACGATCAGAAGCTCCGCCTCGCCCTCGAACGCCGGACCCTCGGGCGTGACGAGGGAGACGTCGAAGGTCTTGCGCCCCTCGGTAGCCATGCCGCTCCGGTGCGCTAGGCGGCCGCGGACTCGGCCGTCGCGCGTCCCTTGGCGACGGCCTCGTCGATCGTGCCGACCATGTAGAAGGCCTGCTCGGGCAGCTCGTCGTGCTTGCCGTCCATGATCTCCTGGAAGCCCGTGATCGTGTCCTCGAGCTTGACGTACTTCCCGGGCGTGCCGGTGAACTGCTCGGCGACGAAGTTGGGCTGCGAGAGGTAGCGCTGGATCTTCCGGGCCCGCTGGACGATCAGCTTCTGCTCGTCCGTGAGCTCGTCGAGGCCGAGGATGGCGATGATGTCCTGGAGGTTGCGATAGGCCTGGAGGATCTCCTGGACCCTGGTCGCCGTTCGGTAGTGGTCCTCGGAGACGATTCCCGGCTGGAGCGCTCTGGAGACGGAGTCGAGCGGGTCGACGGCGGGGTAGATCCCCTGCTCGACGATCGCCCGGGAGAGCACGGTCGTCGCGTCGAGGTGGGCGAAGGTGTTCGCCGGCGCCGGGTCGGTGAGGTCGTCGGCGGGGACGTAGATCGCCTGCACCGAGGTGACCGAGCCGGTCCGCGTCGACGTGATGCGCTCCTGCAGCTGGCCCATCTCGGTCGCGAGCGTCGGCTGGTAGCCGACCGCGCTCGGCATCCGGCCGAGCAGCGCCGAGACCTCCGAGCCCGCCTGGACGAAGCGGAAGATGTTGTCGATGAAGAGGAGCACGTCCTGGCCCTCGTCGCGGAAGTACTCCGCCATCGTCAGGCCGGAGAGCCCGACGCGCAGGCGCGCTCCGGGCGGCTCGTTCATCTGGCCGTAGACGAGCGCCACCTTGTCGATCACGCCCGACTCCTGCATCTCCAGCCAGAGGTCGTTGCCCTCGCGAGTCCGTTCGCCGACGCCGGCGAAGACCGAGACACCGCCGTGCTGCATGGCGACGTTGTGGATCAGCTCCTGGATCAGCACCGTCTTGCCCACGCCCGCGCCGCCGAAGAGCCCGACCTTGCCTCCCTTCACGTACGGGGCGATCAGGTCGATCACCTTGATGCCCGTCTCGAAGATCTCGGTCTTCGGCTGGAGCTCGCGGAACGCCGGAGGGTCGCGGTGGATCGGCCAGCGCTCTCCCTCGGCCGCGGCCTTCTCGTCGATCGGATCGCCGAGCACGTTCCAGAGCCGCCCGAGCGTCTGGTCGCCCACGGGAACCGAGATCGGAGCGCCCGTGTCGACGACGTCGAGGCCGCGCGAGAGACCGTCCGTGGAGTCCATCGCGACGGCCCGGACGCGATCGTCGCCCAGGTGCTGCTGCACCTCCGCGATCAGGCTGACCGGCTGGCCTCCCCCCCGTTCCGGAGCGTCGATCCGAAGGGCGTGGTTGATCTGCGGCAGGCTGCCCGTGAAGACCGCGTCCACGACGACGCCCTTGATCTCCAGCAGCTTGCCGACGTTCCCCGGCTTCCCGTTCTCGTGGTCAGGCATTGGACTCCCGGACAGAGGGCTTCGGACGAGGAAGGCGCCCACGCAGGCGCCCTCCGAGCGCGGTCAGTCTACCGGAGCGCGCGCTCGATCCACCCTCCTTCGGGAGGGTCCGCCACTCCTGCTGGAGCACCGCCACCCGGGCGGCGTGATCGATGCTTCAGGCGTAGGAGGTGATCAGCGAGCCGATCATGCCGCGAGCCTAGATCGAATCGCTCGACATCGGGGTGGCGTGCGTGAAGAGCGGCGCCGGCTTGCCGGCGACCAGCTCTGCCAGTCGCAGCTTGCGGATCGACGAGGCCTCGGTGTCTCGCAGGTTGGAGAACTGCTGGCCCGGCCGGACCGTGTCCCCCGCCGAGACGAGGGAGAAGAGACCGAACGCAGCGGCTGCCACGGCGGCCGCTGCGGCCGAGGCGAGGCCGAACGCGCCGGCGGCGCGGCGGCGGCGGCGGGCGGGGAGCGCGATCTCGCGTGCGAGCTCGACCATGGGCTCGGCGCGGATCGCCGCCGTCGTCGCCCGCACCCCTTCGTCGAAGGCCCGGCACTCCGAGCAGCCGGAGAGGTGGGCCCGGAGCCGACGCTGCGCCAGCTCGGGCAGCCGTTCGTCCAGTCCCTGGGACAGCAGGCGCCTGGCGCTCTCGCAGCTCTCGCTTCTCATTCCCCACATGGCATATACCTTTGACGATTGTCGCCGCCGCTTGTTAGCGGCCGGTTCACCACAGCTCGAACCTGCTATCGACCACGATGGCGATGATGATGAGCACGAGGCCCACGCTGACGAACACGGCGGACGTGTTGATCGCCTCCTCCCGCTCCTCGAGCGTCGCCTTGCGCACCAGCCGCGGACCGACGAAGGGGAGCAGCGTCGACTCGCCCTTCAGCCGGAGCGGCCCCCGGTTGCCCATGAAGAACCCTCCCACGAGCAGCAGGGAACCGACGATGTAGAGGCCGAGCGACACGGCTCGGTCCGGGTCCGACCCCGACAGGAGGCCTCCGACGAGCGAGCAGGCGGCCGTCGCGGCGGCGACCCCGATGGACAGGACGACGAAGCGACTCAGCGCCGCGAGGATCATCGTGCCTAGGCGTCGCTTGCGACGCCGACCTCAGGAGCGCGGGCTTGCCCGTGCTCCGTCTGAG
>JBHEMU010000028.1:0-17756 GCA_046262415.1 Gaiellaceae bacterium
TCTCGGTCAGCGCGTGGTCCCGCGAGAGCCGCCTGAACGTGTACGGGAGCGACGGGTCGCAGCCGGCGTAGTGCAGCGCGTGCCCCGCCTCGTGCAGGAAGGCCTGGTAGTCGTGCAGCCCGCCCTGGGCGCGCGTGATCAGGTGAACCACCTGCGGCGGGTCCGAAGCGATCACGCACGCTCGCGGGGCCTTCTGCGGTCGGTCGTCGAGGTCGAGCAGGATCCCGCCGGACGCCTCGAGGTCGAGGCCCACCTCGCGCAGCGTCCGGACGCAGACCTCCGTCGCCCGTTCTTTGGTGTACGTCGACTCGAGCGGAGACAGGCGGCGCATGTACGCCACGTGGTACGACGCCGGCGCCTCCGGACGCTCGTCGCCGAGCAGCCGGTCGAACCAGCGCTCCCGCAGCCGGCTCCACGCCCCGGTCGAGGCCTGCGTCGCCCGCTCCAGCTCGGCGGCGAGCTCCCTCAGCGAGATCCCCTTCTCCTCCTCGTTCCGCTCGACCGGGTCGGCGATCTCCGAGAGCTCCGCGGCGAGGGGCTCCTCGGCACGAAGCAACGCCAGCCGCTCGTCGTTGAGGCCGGCCGAGACGTCGGCTTGCAGGCGTCCGAGCTCTTCACGGTCCGCGTAGCCGGCCAGGACGGCCAGCTGGGCCTGTGCCGTGCGCAGCGGCAGCTCCTCGCCACGGAACGGGACGCGGGCGGCCAGCTCCGCGTTCTCGAGGGCGTCCTCCTGCTCGGCCAGCTCCGACACGATCAGCCCGCCCTCGCAGGTCTTCCGCAGCCGGTAGAGCCGCTCGCGCTCGCCCTCGGACTCCGCCTCGGTCTCGGCGAGCCGCAGCGTCTCCAGCTGGTAGCGGCTGAAGAGGCCTGCATACCGGCGGACGATCTCGGCCTGCTCGGAGACCTCCTTCTCGCCGACGCGCACGGCTCGTCCTTCCTCGGAACGGTCGTACAGGTAGCGCTGGAGCCGTTCTTCGAACTCGGCCGGCGAGAGGACGGAGGCAAGCGTCATGGGCGCGGCCACTGTAACCGAGCGAAGCTCGCCGGGGCGTCCCGGAGCCCGCGGCTATGATCGCGGCGGGTTGACGCCCGCGCCCCGCACACCCGAACGAGAGGGCTACCAGAGCGCTCTGGCCGGTCTCTGGGGCGACCTCGCGCGAACGCTGCACGCCCTCGAGGCGGTCGCGACGGCCCCCGGCGAGCACCTCGCCGACGAGCAGGTCCTACCCGCTCTGCAGTACTCCCTGCACCGCACGGGCGAGCTCGTGCTCGGCCTCGAGCCCCCTCCCGGGGCCGAGAGCGCGCACACGGAGCTCGCCGAGGCGCTCGTGGATGCCCGCGACGCGACGGCAGAGGTGGCCGCGGCGGTCGCGGCCGGGGGACCCGCGGCGGCGTGGCCGCTCGTGCACGAGTGGCGCGGAGCGCTCTTCCGCGTGCGACTCGCCCGGATGCGGCTGAACTCCCGGCCCGTGCAGACCGTCCCGCGCCCGGTGCCGTCCGCGCCGGCCTACGACCGCGCCGCGCTGGCCTCGACGCTCCTCGTGCTGGCGGGCACGCTGGTCGTGGCGTGGGGCGCCGTCGTCGGCATCTGGCAGCTCTGGGTCGCCGGCCTCGTGCTGGTCGCGGGGGCGGTCGTGGCCTACCGCCCGTAACCGCCTGCGCCGCGGCCCCGTTAGGAGAGTGAGGATGTCTCCTCGAACGGCGAATGACACGCGCCCCCCGCGCGTGGAGGCCGACAGCTCCGGCGCCAAGGACCTCCCGCGGCCCTCGCTGCGCTTCCGCATCCGGGCCTGGCGCCTCTTTCAGCGGGCACTCGACCCGCTGGCCCCGCCGCGCCCGCTACCCGGCCGCCGCGGCTCGAAGGCGCGCTAGCGAGCGCTCCTTCCCCAGCAGCTCGAGCGACTCGAAGAGCCCGGGGGAGATTCGGGAGCCGGTGACGGCGATGCGAATCGGCTGGAACGCCTCGCGGGGCTTCACTCCCATCCGCTCGGCGAGCGAGCGCAGCGCCGTCTCGATCGCGGTCGCCTGGAACGGCTCCACAGGCTCGAGCGCCTCGAGCGCTGCGCGGACGACGGTCGCGTCGATCGCCTCGCCGGGCTCCGTGTCGGCGAAGAGAAAGCCGGCGAGCTCCGGATAGTCGCCGAGCTTGGGCATCTTCTCCTGGACGAGGGGTGCGCTCCGCCTGATCAGCGCCTCGTCCCAGTCGTGGCCCCGCTCGTGCAGATAGGCCACGAGCGCGTCGGCGTATGCGTCCGGCGCCAGCGCACGGAGATAGACACCGTTCATCCAGTCCAGCTTCTGGTAGTCGAACACGGCCGGGCTCGAGCCGACGCGCTCGAGCGAGAAGCGCGCGACGAGCTCGTCCCGGGCCATCAGCGTCGTCCGGTCGTCGAAGCTCCAGCCGAGCAGCGCCAGGTAGTTGACGAGCGCGTCGGGCGCGTAGCCGGCGGCGCGGAACTCGTCGGCCGTGATCGCGCCGTGCCGCTTCGAGAGCTTCCGCCCGTCGGCGCCGTTCACGTTCGGCACGTGCGCGTAGGCGGGGATCGAGGCCCCCAGGGCGTTCAGGATCTGGAGCTGCTTGGGCGTGTTCGAAACGTGGTCGGGACCGCGGATGACGTGGGTGATGCCGTCCTCGACGTCCTCGATCGGCGACGCGAAGTTGTACGTGGGGCGGCCGTCGGAGCGGAGAATGACGACGTCCTCGATCGTCTCGTTCGGCACCTCGATCGACCCGAGGATCAGGTCGTTCCAGCCCGTGACTCCGTCGTCCGGCATCCGGAAGCGCACGGCGCCGTCGTCCTCGTAGGCTTTCCCCGCGTCCAGCAGCTCCTGCGCCCGCAGGCGGCAGAGCTCGAGCCGGTCGAGCTGGAACGTGACCGGCCCGTCCCAGTCGAGCCCGAGCCACCGCAGCGACTCCTCGATCTGCGCCGCGGCCTCCGCCACCTCCCGGCTCGTGTCGGTGTTCTCGATCCGCAGGCGGAACTCGCCGCGGTGGTGGCGCGCGAACAGCCAGTTGAAGAGCGCCGTGCGGACGTTCCCGATGTGGAGGGAACCGGTCGGGCTCGGCGCCATGCGGACGCGGACGCTCATCGGGTGCTCATCAGGCGCCTATCGTAGAACGGTGCAGATCGGCGCCCACGTCTCCTGCTCCGGCGGCATCCATACCGCCGTCGACCGCGCCGAATCCTTCGGGGCCGCCTCGGTTCAGCTCTTCACGCAGAGCCCTCGAGCGTGGAGGCCGACGAACCACGACCGTCGGAACTTCGAGCGGTTCAAGAACCGGCGCGCCGAGACGGGTCTGGGCGGGGTCGTCTGCCACGCTCTCTACCTCGTCAACCTGGCGAGCCCGAAGCAGGAGTTCTACGAGAAGTCCGTCGCGGCCTTGCAGAACACGGTCGAGGTGGCCTGCGCCATCGAGGCGGACGCGGTCGTCTTCCACGTCGGCTCCCACCTCGGCGCGGGACTCGAGGCCGGCCTCGACCGCGTCGTGCCGGCACTGGCGTCCGTGCTCGAGCGCTGCTCCGAGACGACGTGGCTCTGCATGGAGAACACCGCCGGCACCGGCGACACGATCGGCCGGTCGCTGGAGGAGCTGGCCCTGCTCCTCGAACGGCTCGACCGGCACCCGCGGCTCGGCGTCTGCCTCGATTCGTGCCACCTCTACGCGTCCGGCTACGACGTCACCGACCGCGAGGAGCTCGACCGCGTGCTGGGCGATCTCGACGACCTCATCGGCTTCGACCGCCTGCGCGTGCTGCACGTGAACGACTCGAAGGCGCCGCTCGGCTCGAACCGGGACCGCCACGACAACGTCGGCGAGGGGCTGATGGGGGAGCGGCTCGGCGTCTTCCTCGGTCACCCGGACCTGCAGGGGCTGCCGGCCGTGCTGGAGGTGCCTGGCCGGGACGGCCACGGACCGGACGCCGAGGAGGTGCGGAAGACCGTGGAGCTCCACGCACGGTGGGCCGGGGTCGAGACTAGGCGGCGCTTGCGACGCCGACCTCAGGAGCGCGGGCGTGCCCGTGCTCCGTCTGAGCCGACCGCACGAGCGCACCCGGGTAGAGACCCGCGTTCCTAGGTCGCGTTCAGCTCGGCGAAGACGCGGAACGTCGGCTCCCCGAGCGGGAGCTCGAAGAACTCCGGGTTGACGCAGCCGAGCTCCTCGCCGCGGCCGGCGTAGCAGCTCTCGACCTCGACGCGGCACATCGGCAGGGGCCGCCGGATCGCCCGGACCGCCCCGAAGCCCTCGCGCTGCCGCTCGGCCGCCCGTAGGAGGTCGGCGTCCAGCTCGACGTCGTAGACCTTCTGCATGCAGCCGATGTACGTGTGGCCGTGATCCTCGTAGGCGTACACGAAGGGGCAGTCCCGCTCGAGGCAGGCCGAGGGATAGACGACCTTGTCGCAGTGGACCTCGCACCGGTGGCAGGCGACCTCGTTCTGCGGGTGGAGAGGAAGGACGCTCTCCGCCGGGCGCGCTTCTGGTTGCACGACGGGATTTTCAGTGCGCGGAGCGCGCTGCGCAAGACTTGACATTTGCGTCTGCTTCAGGCATAGCGCCTCAACGCTCGCCGGACAGGCGCCGGACGACGTTCAGCACGTCCATCTGCGTGAAGGCCCGGAAATCTGGCTCGGCCCCGTCGGGCTCCTCCTCGGCGCGGAACCAGAGGGCCTGCACCGTCCTCATCCCGGCCGCGCACGCTCCGGCGACGTCCTCGCGCAGCCGGTCGCCGACGAAGAGGGCCCGCTCCGGCTCCACCTCGAGCAGCTCGAGCGCGCGCTCGAAGATCGCCGGATGAGGCTTCCGCTTCCCGATCTCCGAGGAGAAGAGGCTCATGTCGAGCCGCTCGGCGAGGCCCATCTCCTCGAGATCGCGCCGCAGCAGCCAGGCCGGGTCGAATGCATTCGAGACCAGACCGAGCTTGAGACCCCTCGCGCGCAGCGACTCGAGCAGGGCGAGCGTGGTCGAGCCGAGCCGGCGCGCGGGCGCCCAGGCCCGGTGCTCGGCCTCGAGGAATGTTTCGAGCTCGCGATCGGAGACCTCGACGCCGACGTCGTCGAGCAGCTGGCGGACGAGACCCGGGTACTCGATCTCCTCCAGGGTGCCCGGCACCCAGAGCAGCGGCGCGTAGCGCTCGCGGAAGCGTGCGGCGACGGTCGCGACGTCCGGCAGCTCATCCCGGTCGAGCGCGTCGAGGCCGGCTCGATGGCCCGCCTCGAGGAGCGCCTCGTCGTACTCGAAACGCATGAGCGTGTCGCCCCAGTCGAAGAGGACCGCATCGAGCACTTCCCGTTAGGGTAGTCGCGTGGCGCAAAGGCTCCTCTGGGCGTCGCTTGCGCTGGCGCCGGTCGTCATCCTCCTCCGCTTCGTCTTCCACGCCGGCGACGTGCTCCTCTTCGCGCTCGCGGCGGCCGCGCTGATCCCCCTCGCGTGGTTGATCGGCGAGGCGACCGAGCATGCGGCCGAGCACACCGGAGCCGGTATGGGCGGGTTCCTGAACGCGAGCTTCGGCAACGCCCCGGAGCTGATCATCGCCACCTTCGCGATCGCAGACGGACTGCCCGACGTCGTCCGCGGCTCCCTCGCCGGCAGCGTCGTCTCGAACATCCTGCTCGTGCTCGGAGCCGCACTGGCGCTCAGGGGCGTCAGCGAGGAGCGCCTGGACCGGCGCTCGCTGATGGCGCAGCTCGCGCTCGTCCTCGGGGCGGTGCTGCTCCTCCTGATCCCCTCGATCCCGGGCTGGGACGGCGACCCCGACCGCAGGTCGCTGACCGTGCTGACCCTGCCCGTGGCGATCGTGCTGCTGATCGGCTACGTCCTGGTCACCCTCCAGGGACTGCGCCGGCACCGGCAGCTGCACCGGATCGAGCCCCACGCCGAGGGCGTTGCCGGCTGGACACTGAAGTTCGCGCTGATCGTGCTCGGCATCACGACGACCGTCACCGCGCTCGTCGCCGAGGTGCTCGTGCACTCGCTGGACACGTTCGCCGAGAAGGCGCACATGTCCGAGTTCTTCATCGCGACCGTGATCGTCGCGATCGTCGGCAACGCAGCCGAGCACGGCGGGGCCGTGGTGATCGCACGGCGAGGCAAGATCAGGCTCGCCACGGAGATCGCGATCTCCTCCAGCGCACAGGTCGGCCTCTTCGTGATTCCGGCGGTCGCACTCCTCTCGTACCTCGTCACGCCGGCGCTCCCGCTCTCGTTCCGCCCGATCGAGCTCGCGGCCATGGGCGGCGCGGCCCTCTTCGTCGCCGTCGTGATCGCGGACGGAAAGGCACGAAAGTCGGAGGGATTGCTGCTGCTCGCGGTGTACGTGGCGGTTGCCGCCGCCTTCTGGTTCGCCGGTGACCGCAGCCCGCCGCACTCGTCCGGCACGCCCGCGTCACCCACGCGTGCGGCCCTCCCGGCTACGATCGACGCGGGGAGGAGGTTGGGCGTGCCTCACCCAGGCGGCGACACCGGGACCGGCCCGGCCTCGGCCGGGACAGCCACGTCGCCAGCGGCCGAGCCGGAGTAGCCGACGCCGAACGTCTCGGGCGTCCGCGTGCACGGATACGTCGCCCAGTAGAGCCGCACCGGCACGCCGGCCTCGTCGCGGACGACGCGCAGAAGCTCCCCGCGCTCCCGGCCGGACACCGCTCGGAAGGTGTCCGGCGCCTCCCGCTCGAACACAGCCGCTCCGCGATCGCGCGGATCGTCGACCAGGAGGGCCTCGAGCCGGCCGCCGCGGTAGGAGAGCACGAACTCGGACCCCTCCGTCCACCAGCGTCCGAGCAGGGGCACCACCTCCGGCGGCGCAGCCTGCTCGGGCCGCCACGGCTCCGGCTCGGGGGGGAACGCCTCGATCGCCCGCTCGGCCAGTCGCAGGACGAAGTCCTCCAGCGCGGGCCAGACCGACGAATTCGTGAGAATGACGGCGCCGATGCCGTCCTTGCGCGAGTACGCGAGCGAGGCCTGGAAGCCCGGCATCGCGCCGCTGTGGCCGCCGAAGATCCGGTCGCCGCGCCGGTGGAGCATCAGCCCGAGGCCCCAGCCGAGCCGCCAGTGCTCCGGCTCGGCCATCACCTGGACGGCGTGCATCTGCTCGGCCGAGGCGGGCCGGAGGACGTCGGCGTCGGGACTCGCGAGGAACGCGCCCCAGCGGGCCAGGTCGCCCGTCGTACTCCAGAGCTGACCGATCGGGGCCGAGCGGCGAAGGACGACGTCGACTTCGCGGCGCACACCCTCCTGGTAGGGCTCGACCAGATACCCGCGGGCCGCCGGCCCTGCGGGCAGCCAGGTCGTTCGCGTGAGCCCGAGCGGGCCGAGGATCCGCTCGTCGATGTAGCGCTCGGCCGGCATGCCGGCGTGCCTGGCGACGACCTCGCCGAGCAGCGCGTACGCGAGGTTGGAGTAGTGCCAGTGCTCGCCCGGCGGCAGCACCTCCTCGGCATCGACGATCCCCGCGAGCAGCTCCTCACGTGGGGGATCGACCATCGTCTCCCACACGTCGTCGGGGAACTCCCGCTGCAGACCGGAGGCGTGCGCGAGCATCCGACGGAGGGTCGGCGCGCCGCGGGAAGCCTCCGGAAGGTGCTTGCCGACCGGGTCGTCGAGCTCGAGCCGTCCCTCGTCGCGGAGCCGCATGATCGCTACGGCGGTGAAGGTCTTCGTGATCGAGCCGATCCGGTACTGGTGCTCCGGCGTCGCCTCCTCCCCGAGCTCGACGAGGGCCAATCCGACCGCCTCGCTCCAGACCACCTGACCGGCTCGGAAGACGGCCGCGCTGAGGCTCGGCAACCGCCCCTCGGCCTGGGCCCTCCGGAGCATTCGCCGGAGCTCGAGCGCGAGACCGTCAGGCGCGGACAAGGACTCCGAGCGCTTTCGGGATCAACTCGATCGCCCGGTCGACGATCTCGTCGCTCACGTCCAGGTGCGTGACCGCGCGGAGGACGTTCGGGTGCACCGTGGCCGAGAGTCCGACGCCCTCCTCCGCCAGGCGCCGGAGTGCCTCCTGCGACGAGAGCCCCAGCGTCCCGACGTCGATCTGGACGAAGTTCGTCTCCACGGCCTCGAGGTCGATCGGAAGGCCGGCGGCATGCAGACCCTCGGCGAGCCGCCGGGCGCGAGCGTGGTCGTCGGCGAGCCTGTCGACGTGGTGCTCGAACGCGTAGACGCCGGCCGCCGCGACGATGCCCGCCTGCCGCATCGCCCCCCCGAACTGGTGCTTCAGGCGCCTCGCGTCGGCCATCAGCTCCCGCGATCCGGCGATCAACGCGCCGAGCGGGCAGCCCAGCCCCTTCGAGAGACAGAGGGTGACGGTGTCGAACGGCCCTGCCAGCTCGGCCGCGGGCAGGCCGAGGGCCGTCGCGGCATTCAGGATCCGGGCGCCGTCGAGGTGAAGCGCGAGGCCGAGCTCCCGGCAGGTCGCGACCATGCCGCGAAGCTCGCTCAGCGGCCACACACGGCCGCCCGCACTGTTGTGAGTGTTCTCCACTGACACGACGGCGGTTCGCGGCGAATGCGTGCCGTCGCCCGGGCGGAGCGCGCGGCGCACCTGCGCCGTCGTGAAACGCCCGCCGATCCCTGGCAGCTGGCGGGTCATCAGGCCCGCGTGGACCGCCGGCCCGCCCAGCTCGGCCACGAAGATGTGCGAGTTCTCCTCCGCGATCACCTCGTCGCCGGGGCGCCCGAGCAGGCGGAGAGCGATCTCGTTCGCCATCGTCGCGGTCGGCACGAAGACGGCTTCCTCCTGCCCGAGCAGTGCCGCGCCGCCCCGCTCGAGCTTCAACACCGTCGGATCCTCCCGTCGCTGCTCGTCGCCGACGACCGCATAGGCGATCGCAGCCCGCATCGCCGGCGTCGGCTGGGATTTCGTGTCGGAGCGGAGCTCGAGCACGGGGCTATTCTCGCAGTCGGTGGATCTCTCACTCCTCGACCACTTGCTGTCGGACCGCGGCCAGCCTGCCTACCGCGCGGGACAGATCTGGGGCTGGGCCGCGCGGGGTGCTTCCTCGTACGAGGAGATGACGGACGTCCCGGCCGCGCTGCGATCCGACCTCGCTCGCTCCCTGCCCTTCTCCACCCTCGCCCTGGAGCGCGAGTCGCACTCCCGTGACGGGACCGTCAAGGTGCTGTTCAGGACGGCCGACGGCCACCCGGTCGAGGCCGTGCTGATGCGCTACCGCGACGGCCGCCGCTCGATCTGCGTGTCCTCGCAGTCGGGCTGCCCGCTGACCTGCACGTTCTGCGCGACCGGCTCGATGCGGTTCGGCCGCAATCTCACCGCCTCGGAGATCCTCGACCAGGCCCTCCATTTCCGTCGTCTCGAGGCGGTGGACCACTGCCTGTTCATGGGCATGGGCGAGCCGATGCTGAACCTCGACCACGTGCTCGGCGCCGCGCGGCGCCTGCCCGATGTCGGAATCACGCATCGGCGGACGACGATCTCCACGGTCGGCTGGCTGCCGGGTCTGCGCCGGTTCGTCGACGAGGTGCACGAGCCGATCCGGCTCGCGCTCTCGCTGCACGCGGTCGACCCCGTGCTACGAAGCCGGCTGATGCCCGTCAACGACCGCTACCCCCTCGAGCAGGTCCTCGCCGAGTGTCACCGCTACGTCGGCTTGCGCCGGAGGAAGGTCTTCGTCGAGTACGTGCTGCTCGCCGGGGTGAACGACACGCCGGATCAGGCTGCGTCGCTCGCCCGGGCACTCGATCCGAAGCGCTTCAAGGTGAACCTGATCCCCTACAACCCGACGGGCCGCTTCGACGGCTCAACCCGGGAGACGATCGCCGCCTTCAAGGCCGTCCTCGACCGCGCCCGGATCCCCGTCACCGTCCGGTTGACCCGCGGACGCGACATCGAGGCCGCGTGCGGCCAGCTGGCCGCGTCGCCGGTCGCCGCGTAGACGGACTGGCCGCGTCACGCTCCCTTCTGCGCCTCGAGCTGTCTCGGCTGGGGCGCCTCGTCGTCGGCCAGGTCCGGATGCCTTTCGAATCCGTACTTGACCACGGCGCGCTTCGCCGCCTTGACCTCGTCGAGACGACGCACCGGCCGGCCGTGCGGCGCCTCCTTCAACAGTTCCGGGGAGTCCGCCGCCTCCCGTGCGATTGCGAGCATCGCGTCCACGAACGCGTCGAGCGTCTCCTTCGTCTCCGTCTCCGTCGGCTCGATCATCAGTGCCTCCGGGACCACGAGCGGGAAGTAGATCGTCGGAGGGTGGAAGCCGTAGTCCATCAGCCGCTTGGCGACGTCGAGCGCGGAGACGCCGTGCTCGCGCCTGAGCCGCCGCGCCGACAGCACGAACTCGTGCATGCACAGCCGGTCGTACGGGAGCTCGTACTCGTGCCGGAGCCGAGCCAGCAGGTAGTTCGCATTCAGGACGGCCGCCTCCGACATCTCGCGGAGCTCCGGCCCGTACATGCGGATGTACGCGTACGAGCGGACGAACACGCCGAACGGGCCGGTGAACCCCCGCACCTTGCCGATCGACCTCGGCCGGTCGTAGTCGAGCGAGAAGCGGTCGCCGTCGCGGACGATCGCGGGCACCGGCAGGAAGGGCTCGAGCCGCTTGCGGACGGCGATCGGACCGCCGCCGGGGCCGCCGCCCCCGTGTGGCTGCGAGAAGGTCTTGTGGAGGTTGAAGTGGACGATGTCGAAGCCCATGTCGCCGGGTCGGGAGATGCCGCAGACGGCGTTCAGGTTCGCGCCGTCGTAGTAGAGGAGCCCACCGGCGTCGTGGAAGATCGCGGCGACCTCGGCGATGTGCTCGTCGAACAGCCCGAGCGTGGACGGGTTCGTGAGCATCAGCCCCGCGGTCCGGCCGTCCACCGCCGCGCGGAGGTCGTCGAGGTCGAGGTTGCCGCGCGGGTCGGTGCCGACCTTCTTCAGCTTGTAGCCGGCCATCGTCACGCTTGCGGGATTCGTCCCGTGCGCGGTGTCCGCCGTCACGATCGTGTCGCGGTCCTCGCCGCGGTCGGCGAAGTACGCCCGCATCAGCATCAGGCCGGTCAGCTCGCCCTGGGACCCGGCGGCGGGCTGCAATGAAACGGCGGGCAGACCGGCCACCTCCGCCAGGATCTCCTGCAGGCGCCACATCAGCTCAAGCGCCCCCTGGGCCCCGTCCGTGTCCTGCAGCGGGTGCAGGTCGCGGAAGCCCGGCAGCTGGACGACCCGCTCGTTCACGCGCGGGTTGTGCTTCATCGTGCACGAGCCGAGCGGGTAGAAGCCCGTGTCGATTCCGAAGGTGCGCGTCGACAGCTCGGTGAAGTGTCGAACGAGCTCGGGCTCGGCGACCTCGGGCAGGCGCGGCGGCTCTGCGCGACGAAGCTCCTCTGGCACGTCGTGGTGCGGAAGGTCGTGGCTCGGCAGCGACGACGCGCGACGGCCGGTCTGCGACCGTTCGAAGATCAGCTTCACGGAGCGAGCGCCTCCACGAGCCGCTCGATGTCCTCCGGGGTGCGCCTCTCGGTCAGGCACACGAGCAGCGCGTCCTCCATGCCCGGATAGTCGCGCTTGAGCGCGTAGCCTGGGTGGACGCCCCGCTCGCGGGCGGCGCGAATCGCCTCCTCGGCGGGCCGTCCGACGCGCACGGCAAACTCCTTGAACGTTGCCTGCTCTGGAAACAGCAGCTGGAAGCCGGCCGCCGCCAGGCGCTGCTTGGCGTGCTCCGCGAGGGCGAGGCAGGTCTCCCCCGTCTGGCGCAGCCCCTGCGGACCCAACCACGTGAGGTAGACGAGGCCCGCGAGCGCCAGCAACGTCTGGTTCGTCGTGATGTTCGACGTCGCCTTCTCGCGGCGGATGTGCTGCTCCCGGGTCTGCAGGGTGAGGACATAGCCGCGCTCGCCCGCGGCGTCCAGCGTCTCGCCGACGATCCTGCCCGGCATGCGACGGATGTAGGTCGAACGGGCGGCGAGAAAGCCGTAGTGCGGCCCGCCGTAGGACTGGTGGTTGCCCGCACCCTGGCCCTCGCCGATCGCGATCGCGCAGCCGTAGTTCCCCGGTGCCTCGAGGAGCCCTAAGGAGAGAGGGTCGACGTGAGCCACGGCCAGTGCATCGCCGTCGTTCGCGGCGGCGGCGAGCTCCGGCGCCGGCTCGAGGCAGCCGAAGAAGTTCGGCTGCTGGAAGATCGCGCAGGCGGCATCCTGGGCGGCTCTCCGCAGATCGTCGGGATCGGTCAAGCCCCCGCGGTGCGGCACCTCGACCACCTCGAGACCGAAGCCCGGAGCGTACGTCTTGACGACCTGGCGGACCTGTGGATTGACCGTCTCGCAGACGACGACCTTGGACCGGCCGGTCGCGTGCTTCGCCACGTAGCACGCGTCGGCGGCGACCGTCGCGCCGTCGTAGCCCGACGCATTCGAGACGTCCATGCCCGTCAGCTCGCAGATCGCGGTCTGGTACTCGAAGATCGCTTGGAGCACGCCCTGGCTCATCTCCGGCTGGTACGGCGTGTAGGCGGTCAGAAGCTCCCCGCGCGAGAGCACGGCGTCGACGACGGCAGGCATGTAGTGGTCGTAGATCCCCGCTCCGAGGAAGCTGAGCTCGACGCCGCCGTGCGCGTTGCGGGCGGCGAGCTGCTCGAGGTGCGCCACGAGCTCCTGCTCGGACAGCGCCGGCTCCAGGTCCAGCCTGCCGGGGAAGCGCACCTGCGCCGGGATGTCGGCGAACAGCGCTTCGACGGACTCGACCCCGATCGCCTGCAGCATCTCCTCGCGGTCGCGCTCGGTCAGCGAGAGGAAGCCCATCGGCCTCAGAGGTCGGCGAGCTGGCGCTTGTACGTCTCGACGTCGAGCAGCTGCTCGAGCTCGGCCGGGTCGCTGAGCCTGATCCGCACGAGCCAGCCCTCGCCGTAGGGGTCCTCGTTCACCGTCTCCGGGGCGTCGACCACGGTCTGGTTCACCTCGATCACCTCGCCGGAGAGGGGCGCGATCAGGTCGGAGACCGCTTTCACGGACTCGACCTCGCCGTAGGCGTTGTCCTTCGAGATCGTGGCGCCGTGGTCGGGGGGCTCGTAGTGCACGAGCTCGCCGAGGGAGTCCTGCGCGTACCACGTGATCCCCATCGTCGCCTCGTCGCCCTGGATCGAGGCCCAGTCGTGCTCGGGGTGGTACCTGAGGCCGTCCGGATAGCTCTCGGCTGCAGCCACGTCACTCCTCTCGCTTGTAGATCGGCTTCCTGACGATCTCGGCGCTCCGGCCGCGGCCGCGCACGTCGATCGTGAGCTCCCGGCCCGGTTCTGCGAGCGCGGCCGGCACGTAGCCCATGCCGATGCCTCGCTCGAGCATCGGGGAGTGCGTGCCCGAGGTCACCTCGCCGCCTTCCGCGACGGCCATTCCCTGCCGGGGCACACCCTTGTCCCGCATCACGAACGCGACGAGCCTGCGCTCCGGGCCGGCCTCCTTGATGCCGCGGAGCGCCGCAGCGCCGGTGAAGTCCTTCTCGAGGCCGCAGACCCAGGCCAGGCCCGCGGAGATCGCGTCCGTCTCTGGGCCGATGTCGTTTCCGTGCAGCGGGTAGCAGACCTCCAGGCGGAGCGTGTCCCGCGCACCGAGTCCGCATGGCGTCGCGCCCGCCTCGATCACCCGTTCCCAGAGCTCGCCTGCGTCCTCCGCCTCGACGAGGAGCTCGACCCCGACCTCGCCCGTGTAGCCCGTCCGGTTGACCATGCACTCGACCCCGCCGACCAGGCCCTCCGAGAACGTGAAAGCCGGAGCCTCGTCCAGCCCGAGGCGCTCCAGGGACCGCGGGCCCTGCACGGCGAGCAGCGCGTACTCGTCCGATACGTCACGCACGTCGGAGCCGCGGACCTCCCGTTCCTTCAACCACTCGTACGCGGCACGGCGGTTGCTCGCGTTGACGACGAGGAGGTAGCGGAATGGGTCGAGCTCGTAGACGATCAGGTCGTCGACGATGCCGCCCGCCTCGTTCGTGAGGAGCGTGTACTGGGCCCGGCCCGGGCCGATCCGGTCGAGGTCGTTCGAGAGCAGCGATTGCAGCAGCTCGCGCGCGCGCGGTCCCTCCACCTCGAGCTCGCCCATGTGCGAGACGTCGAAGACGCCGCAATCCTCTCGCACCGCGACGTGCTCGGGAATCACCCCCGCGTACTGCACGGGCATCTCCCAGCCTGCGAAGGGGACGAGACGCGCGCCGAGCGCGCGGTGGCGCTCGAAGAGCGGCGTCCGCGAGAGGGTCTGCATGCCGCGGGATGCTATCGAGGTGGTTCCGGCCGTCCCGTCCGGTCGCGTGTTTCAGGCGCGACAGCGGAGGTAAGAGCACCTCGATGCCCTCACCTCGGGCCGTACGATCAGCCCGAGAGACCTGGTCAGCCGCCCCGGTCGTTTCGGCCGGGGCGGTGTCTTTCAGGCGCCGCTCTGGACGCGTGATCGAAGATTCCCGCGGCGCGCGAATGTGCCGATCACACGTCTACTAGGAGTCGCGCAGGAAGGACGGGATCTCGAGCACCTCGGGGGAGACGTCGAACCCCTCCTCCCCGCCGCGCTGCGCCGGCCGCTCTCGCTGGTCGCGGGGACGGCCGGCCGGCTCGCCGGCGAGCGCGGGCCGGCGGCGACGGGTACGGCTCGGTCCGAAGCCGGTGGCGATCACGGTCACGCGCACCTCGTCGCCCAGCGTGTCGTCGATCACCGCGCCGAAGATCACGTTCGCGTTCGCGTCGGCCGCGCTGGTCACGACCTCGGCCGCCTCGTTCACCTCGAAGAGGCCCACCTCCGGTCCGCCGGTGACGTTGAGGAGGATCCCGGTCGCGCCCTCGATCGAGGCCTCGAGCAGCGGCGACGACACGGCGATCCGCGCCGCTTCGCCGGCCCGGTTCTCGCCGGAGGCGGCGCCGATCCCCATCAGGGCCGAGCCGGCGTCGCGCATGATCGTGCGGACGTCGGCGAAGTCGAGGTTGACGAGGCCGGGGATCGTGATCAGGTCGGTGATCCCCTGCACGCCCTGGCGGAGCACGTCGTCGGCCATGCGGAACGCGTCGACGATCGAGGTCTTCTTCTCGACCACCTGGAGCAGGCGGTCGTTCTCGATCACGATCAGCGTGTCGACGCGGTCGCGGAGCTCGTCGATCCCCTGCTCGGCCTGCTGCGATCGTCGCCGGCCCTCGAACGAGAACGGCCGCGTCACGACTCCGACCGTCAGCGCCTCGAGCTCACGTGCCAGCTCGGCGACGATCGGCGCGCCGCCCGTGCCCGTGCCGCCGCCCTCGCCGGCGGTGACGAAGATCATGTCGGCCCCCTTCAGGGCCTCCTTCAACTCGTCCCGGCTCTCCTGTGCGGCGCTGCGCCCGACCTCGGGATTGGCGCCGGCGCCGAGGCCTCGCGTCGCCTTCGCGCCGATGTGGATCTTGACGTCGGCGTCGCACATCAGCAGAGCCTGCGCGTCGGTGTTCACGGCGATGAACTCGACGCCGGTCAGCCGGGCGTCGACCATGCGGTTGACGGCATTCGTGCCGCCGCCGCCGACACCGACGACCTTGATCACTGCGAGGTAGTTGCCGGATTGATCTCTCATAGTCTCAAGTGGCCTCGACTTGAAGCTTTAGTGGAGGGTGGGTCTGGTCGAGGCGCTCCTCGCCCGGGAGAGTACGCACCGTCGTCCCTGCTGTCAACAGGTGGTTCGGCGGGCAAGCCTCAACCTCAATCATCGACTTGAGGGTTTGCGCCTGCCACTGGTCGCTCGGGGACGCTGACATCGAGGTACCCGGGCGGCGTCAGTTGGGGCAGGATCTCCCGCGCCACGGCCACCTTCAGCGGCGCGTTGCGGGCATTGCCGAGCCGCACCTCGAAGCCCGAGCGGAGCACCAGGGTCAACTCTCCATCGGCTCGCACGTCGCGCACGCGCCGGAAGAGCGGAAGCCCCCGGATCGGAGCGAGCGCGCGCAGCGCGCGGCCCGCGTCCTCGTCGGCGAGCGCGGTCCCGACCGTGACCGAGGTTCCGCGCGCCAGCCAGATCCTGGGCAAGCTGGAGAGGCGCGGCTGGGGCATCGGCCGGACGACCCGGCCGCCGACGGAGACGAGCCAGGCCTCGGCTCCGCGCCTCAGCACCGCGAGCGGCGCCTCCGCGCGGACGAAGATCCGCAGGGTGTGCGGGAAGGCCCGGTCGTGACTGGCCGCGGCGACGATGCTGAGCTGCCCGAGCCGGCGCTGCACGTCGTCGCGCTGGATCTTCAGCAGGCTCTGCCCGACGAGCGGCTCCAGGGCGGCCCGCACCTCGGCGGCCACTCCCGGAGGGGCCCCGCGAACCTCGATCTCGCGCACGGCGAAGACGGCCGTCTCCCGGGCCGCCAGGTAGCCGCCGGCTCCGAGGAGGACGAGCGCGAAGGCGACCAGCAGGGATCGCGCCGAAGGCGCGAGCCTGCGCAACTCGAAGCGGCGTGGCAGCGTGTCTGCGACGGCGCCCCGCGCGGTCGTACCGGAACGGAAGCGAGGCGCCACGGCACCCACATCCTTCGCCGTCCCGGCGGCCCTTCCTACTCCTCCACCCTGCCCGCCGGCGGCAGCTCGAGCTCACCCAGCAGCACGACCTCGTGCTCGAGCTCGACGCCGAACTGTGCCAGCGCGCGGCGGCGGGCCTCCGTCATCAGCGCGAGGGCATCGGCGGAGGTCGCCTCGCCGGCGTTCTCGATGAAGTTTGCGTGCCGTGGAGAGATCACCGCGCCTCCGATGCGGTGGCCCTTGAGGCCGCACGCTTCGAGCATCGCGCCGGCGCCCAGCGCGTGCTCGGGGTTCTTGAACACGCTGCCGAACGTGCGCCGGTTCGTCGGCTGCGTCGCCTTGCGCCGCGCCTGCAGCTCCGCCACGTGGTCCCGGATCTCGGCCGGGGGACGCAGCTCGAGCCCGAGCTCGACTCTGGCCACGACCTCGTCGCGCCGCAGCGCGGAGCGTCGGTAGGCGAGACCCAGCTGCTCCGGCGAGCGCCACGCCGCTCCGCCGCCGTTGACCACGAGGGCTCGGACGAGGATTCTCTTCCAGTCGCTGCCGTAGGCGCCGGCGTTCATCCGCACTCCCCCACCGACCGTTCCGGGGATCGCGCAGGCGAACTCGAACCCGCCGAGAGCTGCCGCGCGCGCCCGGTGGAGTCCGACGGCGTTCGCGGCCCCGCCGCCGGCGACGAGCGTCGTCCGGTGCACCTCGACCGCCGCCAGCTCCCCAGCGAGGCGCAGGACGAGCATGTCCACCCCGCCGTCCGCGGCGAGGAGATTCGAGCCGAGCCCGATCGTGGCCACGTCGACCTCCCGCTCCGCCGCCCACTCGAGGGCCCGCGCGAGGTCGTCCAGCGAGGCGGGGCGGGCGAAGTAGCGCGCGGGTCCACCCGTGCCGAGCGTCGTCAGCCGCGAGAGCTCGACGCCCTCCTCGATCATGCCAGTGCCTCGAGCAGCAGCGGCCCGGCCCGGTCGACGTCGCCCGCGCCGAGCGTCAGCACCACGTCGCCCGCGCGGGCGCGGCCCGCGAGGAAGCGGACTCCGTCCTCGACCGCGGGCGTCCAGCCCAGCACGAAGCCGGGTCTCGCTTCGGCCGCGGCGTCGACGACGAGCTTTCCGGTCACTCCCTCGAGCGGCTCCTCGCGCGCCCGGTAGACGTCGGTGACCGCGACCACGTCGGCTGCGGTCAACGCCGCGCCGAACTCATGGGAGAGGTGAAGCGTGCGCGAGTAGAGGTGAGGCTGGAAGAGCGCCAGGACGCGGCCGGGAGGCGGATCGAGCCGGCGGGCGGCGGCGAGTGCCGCCTCGACCTCGGCCGGGTGGTGGGCGTAGTCGTCAAC
>JBHEMU010000029.1:0-3929 GCA_046262415.1 Gaiellaceae bacterium
GGATATCCGGTTGGAGAATGGCCACTGCAGGGTACGCGGGAGGAAGGCGGTGGCGACGAGCAGGACGGCGAAGGTCGCTGCCACGGTGAGGCTCAGCAGCGGGCTCTCCTCGTAGCGCCTGGCGTCGCCGCGGGCGACGGCGTCGCCCACCAGGTCCAGCAGGTAGAGGAGCACCGCACCGGCCGGGACGAGCAGCCACGCGCACGCCCGCCTCAGCCGCTGTGGGGACAAACGCCTTCGCGCCGCCACGCATACCGCCGCGGCGGTCATCCCGATCGCGAAGTCGTCGAGGAAGCGCGGAAGCCCGGCGGCCCAGCGCGCATAGTGGAGGCCGAACTGCAGCTGCCAGGCGACGGAGATCGAGATCGCGAGCAGAAGGCCAAGCAGCGGGTGGCGCAGGTAGCGCCCCGCGACCAGCGGCAGTAGCACGTAGAACGCCGCGATCGTCGACAGCGACCACCACAGGAGGTTGCTGCCCAGTCCCACGGACTCCCAGGAGAACGGGACCTGCAGGAACAGGAGGTGAGCCACCACCGCCGCCGCGTCGTCGCGGGCCGGGTACCAGGCGGGGATCATCGCCAGGACCACGAGCGTGATCAGGATCGACACGTAGTAGGAGGGCACGATCTTTCCCGCGCGCCGCAGCGCAGACGACCGAACGCTTCCGAAGCTCCCGCGTGCGACCGCCGGCAGGAACAACACGAAGCCACTGACGACGAACAGGAAGTCGACGCTGAAGTACATCGACATGCGCAGCCCGACCAGGTCCTCGCGTGCCGGCACCCAGCTCGACGCCGCGAAGATATGGCCGATCACGATCGAGGCACGACGAACCCTCGGATCCCGTCGAGGGTCGCAATTTGCAGCGACGCCTGCGATGTGAGGCTCGGCCCCGCCCCCGGCGACTCTGCAGTCAAAGGCGAGGCCACACGCTCGCCGCACGGCGGGGCCCGCGTGCCCGGGGCTTTGAAGTCGGCATGGACGCCGCCCGGGGCGACCGGTGGTGCCTCCGGACGTCGTGCAGGAAGGCCTGGGCTTCTCGAGCGCGAGGACCTATTGGACCGGGTCGTCCGGCGGCGGCAGCTGGATGTCGCGCGAGACCTCGGCCGCCTCGACGCCTGCGACGCCCTTGAGTGCTTGGAATGCCTCGGCGTGCGGGACGCCGCCGGTGACGACGCCCGCCTCGGCTAGCACCACCGCGCCCTCGAGGCCGGCGTCCTGGAGCTTGGAGGCCACGTCGTGCAAGGCGTCGCGGTGCTGCTCGTCGACGGATACGACCACTTCGAAAGGGCCGTCGGGCAGCTCGGCGTCGGTCACGCCGGACACCGCTCAGGGCGCTTGGACGAGGCCGGCGCCGACGTCGGCCGAGGGCAGCGTCGCGAGGCGCCGGGCCCTCCCGCTGAGCAGCTGGCCGAGCGCCGCGCCCCGCGCCCTCGGGTTGGTCTCGGCCAGCAGCGCTGCGACACCGGCCGCGTGCGGGGTCGCCATGCTCGTGCCGTTCTTGCGCCCGTAGCGCGCCGGCATCGGGACGGAGGAGAGGACATCGACTCCCGGGCCGGCAACGTCGACCTGGCCGCCGTCCGGGTTGACGCCGCGGTTCGAGAACGAAGCGATCGCGAAGCCCGCGTCCAGGGCGGCGACCGCCAGGATCGACGGGCAGTTCGCCGGGTGGTTGACCGGGTTCACCGCCGTCGGACGCCGGCTGTCATTGCCCGCGGCCGCAAGGATCAGGCTGCCGGCGCCCGCGGCGCGCTTGGCCACCGTCTCGAAGACCGTCGAGTAGCGCTGCCCCGGGCGGGCGACGGCGCCGAGCGACATCGAGACGACCGCGCAGTTGTTCGCGATCGCCCAGTTGATCCCGGCGAGGATCTGCGAGTCGCTCCCCGAGCCGGCGTCGCTGAGGACCTGCCCGCGTAGATCTCGGCCTCGGAGGCGACGCCGTAGCGCGGGCCGCTCGCCGGGCACTTCGGGCCGGCCGCCGTCCCTATGCAATGCGTCCCGTGGCCGTGGCCGTCCTGGACCTCCTGTCCGGCGATGAACGACTTGCCGACGACCGTGCGTTCGACGAAGTCCGGGTGGCGAAGGTCGAAGCCCGTGTCGAGGATCGCGATGCGTATGCCGCGGCCGCCGCGGCAGGAGTTCACCCCGCGGACGGCCTGGACGCCCCACGTCGCCTGCGACTCGTCGAGCGCCGCGGCGGGAGCGATCGCCGCCTCGGGCAGGCCCGCGCCGCCGACGAGGCCGTCGGTGAAGTGAAGGATCGCGTCGCGGTACCCGCGCAGATACTCCGGCGAGAGCCCCGCCGCGAGCCCGCTAGGGCCTTGCCCGACCTCGATGGCGCGGACCACCCGCTCCGGCTCGATCGCCACGATCGCCGAGCTGCCGTCGCCGGCAACCGTCGCCTCCCGGAGCGCGTCCGGCGGGGCGTCGACCACCGCGACGCCGAGTTGCTCGAAGACGACCGAGCCCTCCGTGGGGTCGACGTCGCCTGACTTCGGCGCCGCGGCGACGGACAGCCCCGTCGCCTCCCGCAGCGCCTTGGCGCCCGTCCTCGCGGCGTCCTCTGCGAAGAGCACGAGGTAGCGCCCCGTAGTCTCGCCGACGTCCCCGTCGATCAGCATGTCCGGCACGTCGCTACTCCTTCGCCCTCACGTAGCCATCTAACTTGATGCGAGGCCTGCAGTCAAGGCCGATCTCCGAGTTGCATCCGCGGAGCTCGACCAAGCCGCCGAATCCCTCCCAGAGGAAGGCGAGCAGGGAAGCTTCTGCGTCATCCCGGAGCGCGCTGGAGTGGCCGCGGCGTGAGGGACGGCACGCGGCTCGCCCGAGCCGACTCAAAAGCCGATCTTCGCAAGATCGCAAACCTGGGGCCCGATATCCCTCAGGACGACGCCATCGACCTCCGCCCGCATCGTCACCCCTTCGGCGCCGGCGGATGGTCCGTCCCCGTCCGCGGCCTCTCGCGCGAGCGCGACGAACCGCGCCAGGACGCGCGAGTGATCGGCCCGCCGCCAAGCGAGAGCCAGGGGCATGCTCTCGTCCTCGATCGGCACGGCGACGACCCCGTCGCGGGGCAGGGTGTGCGTCGTCGCCGACATGATCGAGATTCCGTCGCCGGCCGCCACGAGGCCCACGATCGCTTGAAGGCTCACGCCTCGACCTCGGTGAAGCGGGGACGGAAGCCGTGGCGGTCGCAGATGGTGGCCAGAAAGCTCATCCACGGTCCGAGCACGGAGTCGCCGTTGGGCCTCACGAAACGCTCTCCTGCGAGGTCCGCCAGGGGCAACGACGGAGACCCGGCAAGGGCGTGTCCTGTGGGTAGCACAGCGACGAGATCGTCGCTCGGCAGGGGCTCGACCACGAGCTCGGGGTCGTCGTCGATCGGCCGAACGAAGGCGACGTCGACGACGGCGTCCCGGACGGCACGGTTGCTCTCGGGCAGCGTGATCTCCCGGATCTCGACCGAGACGCGCGGGTGTCGGGCGCGGAAGTCACGGACCACGAGCGGCAGGAGACGCCGCCCTGCAGAGCCCATGAAGCCGACGGTCAGGGAGCCGGCCACCCCCTCCCCGGCGGCGCGGGCGGCGTCGATTGCCCGCTCGGCCTGAGCCAGGGTGCGGCGGCCCTCGCGCAGTAGCGCCTCGCCGGCTCGCGTGAGAGCGACGCGGCGCTTGTCTCGACGTAGGAGCTCCACCCCGAGCTCGCGTTCCAGAGTACGAATCTGCTGACTCAGCGAGGGCTGAGCGATGTGCAGCCGCGCCGCGGCCCGACCGAAATGAAGCTCCTCGGCCACGGCGATGAAGACCGAAGCCGGCGGAGGTCGAGCGCCATAGGCGGAGCCTATCGGTAGGTCGGCGACCGGTCTTGGACAGGAAGGACGGTCCGGCGTAGCTTCGGCGGTGATGGGTCGAGCTTCCCAGACCACCGTC
>JBHEMU010000030.1:0-8069 GCA_046262415.1 Gaiellaceae bacterium
CAGCAGGAAGGCCGAGGTCAGGTCCGGGTCGCCCCTGATCGCCAGGAGCGCCTCCCCGTTCGTCCAGGCCGCGTCGCGGGCCCGGGCCACGTTCCAGATCGCGAGGACGTCGTCCAGGTTGCCGAACGTCCGGTCGACCACCCCGACGAACCCGTCGGCGAACCAGACCTTCACCTGCGCTTCGGTCTCGGCCAGCAGGACGTTGACGCGGATGAAGTCGGCGTGCTCCGGACCGCCCAGCTTCGGCCTCCGGCGGAGCTCCGTCCAGGTGTCGGCGAGCGCGAGCGGCAGGTCCCGGTTGATGTGCGCGTTCATGCCGGCGAGCGCGAACTGGAGCGGCGCGACATCGGGCCGCGCGCGGGACTCGATCAGCGGCAGCCACGCCCTCGGCGCCCCGGTCTCCCCGCGGCTCGCCTCCCTCAGCGCGTCGAAGTACAGGTTGGCGAACACGACGTCGAGACGCGGCAGGAACGACGGGTCGCGGAACGCGCTCCCCCGGCCCAGCGAATCCTCGACCGACTCGGTCACCCGAAGGTAGAGCTTGTTGAACCAGGCGACGCCGTCCGCCGTCGGGAGCGTCTCGTCGATCGCGCGCATGGTCGCGACCACCTCCGGCACCTCATCGGCGGCGGGCCGCCGAGCACCGCCCCGAGGCTCAACTGCGAGGGCGTCATCGCGGCGCCACCATGATCGGCGCGACGATAACGCGATAATGGCTGGGTGCGAGCCGCGTCCAGAGTTGCGTGGCTCGCTTGCGCCGCCGCCGTGCTCGCGCTCCCCTCCGCCTCGTTCGGGGCCGACCCGCCGAACCCGAACGACCCCTGCTCCACCGGTGGCCGCAACACGTGCGGGACGCTCGGGGTGGGCTACTACAAGACGTACCGCTACGGGATCCGCTGGTTCGGCGACTTTCGCGGCGTCGTGCCGGGCGAGGCGCACGCCTTCTGCATCGACCTCCGCTTCTGGTACCCCTCGCCGTCCTACCGCTTCCGGGAGGGCCCGGGAACAGTCCTGCGCAACCGCGAGAACGAAATCGTGCCGGTCGAGAGGCAGCGGCGTATGGCCTATGCGGTCTGGCAGTACGGACGCAGCACGGCCGCCGACCAGCAGGCCGCGGTCATGCTCTACGTCCACTCGCTGATGGGCGACGCGCGCCCAGGGGAGGTCGATCCGGCGGCGCTGTCGCCGGCCGTCGCCGAGCTCCACGCGCGCATCGCGCGCGACGCGGCGCGTTACCACGGCCCGTACCGCATCGAGGCCCGCGTCGCGGACAGCTTGCTCGCCGGCCGCGAGGGGACGGCGACGATCAGGGTCCTTTCCGCCCGCGGCGAGCCCGTGCCGAACGTCGCGCTCGACCTCTCCGCGCCCGGCGCCCGCATGCCGGAGGGAGCGCGAACGGACGGGGCCGGGGTCGCCCGCGTCACCTTCACGCCCACGAGCGCCGCCGCCCTGCGACTCTCCGTCAAGGCGCAGGGCATCGCCTCGACGTTGCCGAGGATCTTCAGCCCCTCCGTCGCCCCCGCGGCCAGGAACGGGCAGCGCCTCGTCGTGCCGGGATCGCAGACCGTGACCGCCCTCGTCACGGCGCCTGTCGCCAAGGCCCGGCTGGCGGTCTCCACGGTGGCCGTCCCAGATCGCGTCGCGGTGGGCGAGGCGAGCCGCGATCGCGTCACGATCAGCGGCGCGCTCCCGAGCTGGCGTGCGACCGTTTCCGTCCGCGTCCACGGCCCGTTCCCCTCGGCCGCGGCGATCCGCTGCGACGGGCGGCCGGCGTGGACGGGGTCCTTCGGCGCGGCCGGGTCGGGCGCCTACACCACCCCGCCGGCCACCTTCGACGAGGTGGGCTGGTACGCCTACGTGGAGGTCGTCCCCGGCGACGCGAGCCACATCGGCCTGACGACGCCGTGCCGCGTCCCGTCGGAGCTGTTCCGGGTCGAGGCGCAGCCGCGCGTACGGACGATCGTCAGCGCCGCGCGGGTCGAGCCGGGAACGGAAATCCACGACCGGGTCCTCGTCGAGGGCCTTGCCGGACAGCGCGCGGTCGTCCACGCGTCGCTGTACGGCCCGTTCGGGACGCGCGAGGCGATCGCCTGCGACGGCAAGGCGGTCTGGACGGGCTCGATCGAGGTCCAGGGGGACGGCGACTACCAGACGGAGCCGGTCAAGCTGACCGTGCCCGGGTTCTACACCTATACCGAGCGAATCGACGCCGGCGGGTTCGTCCGCGCCGTCCAGACCCCCTGCGGAGAGGTGACGGAGACCACTGTCGTGATCGGCAAGCCGCAGCTGACGACGACGGTCAGCGACCAGACGACGCGACCAGGCGCCCGCATCACCGACCGTGTGGTCGTGACCGGCCTGGGGGCGCTGAGCGTGCAGGTTCGGGTTCTCCTCTGGGGGCCGTTCGCGAGCAAGGGCGGGATCCGCTGCTCCGGCACGCCCTACTGGACGGGCACCTTCGTCGTGGAGGGCGACGGCACGTACACGACGTCGCCCGTCCTGATCCGCAGGGCCGGCTACTACACGTACCAGGAGTCGATCGTCGAGGGTCCCGCGAACGCGGCCTTCACGACGCGCTGCGGCGAGGCTTCGGAGACGACGTTCGCACAGGCCGCGCCGGCGGTGACCACGATCGTCTCGGAGGAGGTCGTGCTGCCGGGCTCGCGGATCTTCGACCGGATTCGCGTCAGCGGGCTCGGCCGTACACCGGCCGCGATCGACGTCGAGCTGCACGGGCCCTTCGCCTCGCAGGCCGCGATCCGCTGCGACGGCCGGCCCTACTGGCGGGGGCGAGTCTTCGCGCAGGGCGACGGTGAGATCAGGTCGCCGCGCGTCCCGGTCGCCAGGGTCGGCTTCTACACCTATCGCGAGCGCCTCGTCGGCTCCGCAGTGACGCGGGAGTTCGAGACCGAGTGCGGGCTTGCCTCCGAGACCTCGCTCGCGGCACCCAGGATCCTCACCGGCCGCGGCGAGGTCACGCGGCACGTCGCCGTCCCGAGACCGGGCCGTCTCAATCCGACCCGGGTGCAGGTCGACGCGATCGGCATCGACGCCGCCGTCTCGCCGGTCGGGATCGACCTGAGAGCCGGCGCGCTGCAGGTGCCGTCGAACATCCTGCGCACGGGCTGGTGGTACGACGGTATGGCCCCCGGGGCGCGCTCGGGCTCGATCCTGATCACCGGACACGTCGACAGCGCCCGCTTCGGCCGCGGGGCGTTCTTCCGGCTGCGCGAGGCGAGGATCGGAGCGCGCGTGCGTGTGACGAACGCGGCCGGGCGCACGTTCGCCTACCGCGTCGTCTCGACCCGCAGCTACCCGAAGAGCGAGCTGCCGACGCGCATCTATTTCCGCCAGGGCACCCCGCGGCTGGTCCTGGTCACCTGCGGCGGGCCGTTCGACGAGGCGAGCGGCCGCTACCGCGACAACGTCGTCGTGACGGCGGTGCCCGCCTGAGGCAAGGCGAGCCACCCCCTGCGGTACGTTTTCTCCGCGTCGTGGACTCACAGGAGCTCATCGAGCTGGCCGGCCGCACGCTGGCAGCCGCTGCTCGCACGCCCGCGAAGGTGATCCTGTTCGGCTCGCATGCGCGGGGGGACGCGAAGCCGGAGAGCGACCTGGACTTCCTCGTCGTCCAGCGTGAGGTGCCGGACCGCCACGCCGAGATGGTGCGCCTGAGCCGCGCGCTGCGTCCGCTCGGCGTGCCCGTCGACGTGATCGTGGTGGACGAGCGCTATGTCGACGAGTGGGGCGGCGTCGAGGGGACGATGATCCACGCGGCGCTCACCGAGGGTCGCGTGCTCGATGCCGCCGCGTGACGGACGGGACCTGGCGCGAGCGCTCCTCGAGCGCGCTGCCGGCGACGAGGCGCTCGTTCGCAAGGTGCTCGACGACCCGCGGATTCCGAACGCGATCGTCGGCTTCCACGCGCAGCAGGCCGTCGAGAAGGCGGTCAAGGCCGTGCTCGCGGCGCGGGGCATCAGGTTTCCGCGGACGCACGCGCTCGGCTTCCTCATCGGTCTCGTCGAGGCAAACGGGATCCCTGGACCACCCGAGCTGGCCGGCGCCGACGTGCTCGAGCCCTGGGCCGTCGAGTTCCGCTACGAAACGGCGCCGGAGCCGGACCTCGACCGCGCGGCGGCGCTGAGGCTGGTGGAGGAGATCAGCTCCTGGGCAGTCGCGGAAGTCGACCAGAAGTCGTAACGGAGGTGCCGGCCCGAGCGCCGGGCCGGGCGGCCGCGGCACGTCAGTTGAGCGCGCTCACGATCAGGTAGACAAGAAACCAGACGATCACGATCACGGAGGCGACGAGACCGACGAGCGCCATCGTCCTCGATCGCGCGCCGGGACTCGTGCGTCGAAGCGCGAGCCAGCCGACGACGCCGCCGGCGACGGCCAGCACGAGGCCGATCGGCCAGAACGCCTCCGACGTGAACGGGGCGATGGCGAAGAACACGAGTGCCGCCGCGCCGGCCACCACCGCGCCGAGCGCGAAGCGATCGGGCTTCTCCTCCGTCGCCACCGACATCTCGGCTACCTCCCTTCCCTTTTGCTTGGTCGCCAGCGTACAACGCTTGTCCTGCCGCGCGCCGCCGCGGTGCTCGGACGGAGGCGCTGAGGGGAGAGCGGCGTCTGCCAGTCCGTTGGCCAACGAGGCCGGCGTGGCGCGCAAGCGAGATAATCGGCGCCGATGATCGTCGACTGCGCCGTCTACGAGGACGGCCGCCGCCGGGCCGGCGACCTGCAGCTCGTGGACGCCTACGAGGCCGGGCGGCGCGAGAACGCCTTCGTCTGGATCGGCCTCTACGAGCCGACCCCGGAGGAGTTCGAATCCGTCCGGCTCGAATTCGACCTCCACGAGCTCGCCGTCGAGGACGCGATCAAGGCACACCAGCGGCCCAAGCTCGAGGTCTACGGCGACTCGCTGTTCGTCGTCCTGAAGAGCGCCCGCTACCTCGGCCCGGACAAGCTCGTCGAGCTGGGCGAGATCATGCTCTTCGTCGGCGAGGGCTTCCTCGTGTCGGTCCGCCACGGCCAGGGGAGCGTCCTGCACGACGTGCGCCTGCGGGCGGAGGAGCGACCCGACCTCCTCCGCTGCGGTCCGAGCGCGGCGCTCCACGCGATCGTCGACCGCGTCGTCGACGACTACCAGCCCGTCGTCGACTCGCTGACGAGCGAGATCCACGCGGTCGAGCGCGAGGTGTTCTCGGCCACGCGCACGAACCCGGCCGAACGCATCTACATGCTCAAGCGAGAGGTACTCGAGCTGCAGGCGGCGGTCGCCCCGCTGCTCGACCCGCTCGGGCGGCTCGCACGCGAGCACCACCCGCTCGTCCACGACGACATCAGGGTGTACTTCCGCGACGTCCACGACCACCTCCTGCGCCTCGTCCAGCAGGTCGACAACTCCAGCGACCTGCTCACGAGCGTCCTGACCGCGAACCTGACGAAGATCAGCATCCGCCAGAACGACGACGTCCGCAAGATCTCGGCCTGGGCGCGATCATCGCGGTTCCGACGATGATCGCGGGCATCTACGGGATGAACTTCGAACACATGCCGGAGCTCGAATGGCGTCTCGGCTACCCGCTCGTGGTCGGGATCGTGCTGCTCATCTGCGCCATGCTCTACCGCCGCTTCCGGCACGTCGGCTGGCTGTAGGAGGATCGATGCCCGGGCCGGTTACGGGCGGGCTCAGGAACCCGGAGGTTCGAGCAGGTCGACGGTGATCGAGCGGGCGGCGTCCTCCCGGAACCTGATCTCGTAGTCGCGCTTCCGCCGTCGCTCCGAGCGTTGGAATGCGGCCAGGCGCCGGCCCAGGTCGTTCTTGCCCGTGCGGTTCGTCAGGTGGAGGGCGAAGTCGTCGTCGTCCCTCGCCTCCGAGATCATCCGGAGCGCCGCCATCTCCGGGTTGTGGTCGGTGCCGTCGCTCGAGACGACGTAGTGGTCGGCGACGACATTCCGGAAGAAGTCGGTCTCGACGTTCCGGTCGCTCCCGTGGTGCGGAAGCTTGAGCAGGTCGACCTCGAGCGGCGGCTTGTCGAGGAGGCCGGCGGCCTTCAGCCCGTCGAGGATGTCGTCGCCGCGGGCGTCGCCGGTCAGCAGCATCGTCTTGCCCTTCATCGTGACGAGGACGACGAGGCTCGAGAGGTTGTATACCGACCGGTCGAGGTAGCCGGCCACCCTGGTCGGCGAGAGCTTGCGCTTGCGGACGTCCTCGTCCCAGCGCTCCTGCAAGTCCTGCAGGCGCTCGGCGCCGGGGCCGACCACGAGCAGCTCGAGGCCCTCCCCCCAGTCGAAGGTCTTCGGTCCGCAGAGGAGGTCGCCGCCGCGGGGGTCGCCGCTCAGCCCGAGGGCCGCTGCATTGTCCCGGAGCGCGCGGCCCTGGCCGATGCTGGCGACGACGGCCCGGGCCGGTGCGCTGATCGGCAGGTCGGCAGGCCCGGCGCCGGAGGCGAGCGCGCTCACCTCGGCCGGAGCGGCCGCGAGCGCGTCGCTCCCGAGCAGGTCGTCGAAACTGTTGTGCCAGAGGGCGAGGATGCGGTACGCGCTCTCGACCCCGTCGCGGCGCTCCTGCACGAGCTGGTTCGTGAGATCGAGGATGCCGACCACGTGGTCGTCGTCGATGTGGCTGACCATCACGAGCTGGAGCGGCAGCGGCTCGTCGGGTGACCGGGCCTGCTTGAGCTCGTCGAGGCGGGGCCGCAGGCTCCGCTTGTAGACCCCGCTCGGCCCGCCGTCGACGACGATCAGCCGCGGCGCGTCGTCCAGGCCGTAGTGCAGCAGCAGCGAGTCGCCCTGGTCGGCCTGGAGCGCTTCGAGCGAGAAGATCATGCCGCGCTCAGACCGCCTGGAGCGCGCGCAGCACGTCCAGCATGCCGCTGCCCTGGAAGTACCGCTCGCGACCGAGGTCGGTGGCGTTCTCGCAGAGCACCTGCTTGATCCGCTCCGGGTCCCCGATCAGCTCCGAGTAGCGGGCCATCAGCAGCGCGGCGGCGGCGCTCACGTGGGGCGCGGCCATGCTCGTCCCGTCCATCGTCTTCACCTTCCGGCCGGGGATCGGCGAGACGATCTTCTCGCCGGGCGCGACGAGATCGGGCTTCAGCCGACCGTCGCCCGTCGGCCCGCGGCTCGAGAAGTAGGAGACGCCGTAGGAGTGCGGCCGGTAGCGGTGCGTGGCGCCGACCGTGATCACGCCCTCCGTGTTGCCCGGGTCGGTGATGCTGATGCTGCGGTAGCCCTCGGTCGAGTCCCCCCGGACCGTCTGGTAGCGGGCGTAGCCGTCGTTGCCGGCCGCCGCGACCACGACCGTGCCGGCGCCGACGACCCGCTCGCACTCCTCGCAGACCGGGGTGCGCCCGCACGCGTAGTTCGCCACGTCGTGCCGGATCGAGAGGCTGAGGTTGACGCCGTGGACCTGGACTCGATCCTTGTTCTCGTTCAGGTACCTGACGAACTGCAGCGCCGCGATCACCGCGAACTCGTCGCCGGTCCCGTCCTCGCGCAGCACGCGCAGGTCGTAGAGCTCGAGACCTGCGGCGATGCCGGCGAGGTTGTGGTCGTCCGGCATGTCCTCGTCGGTCGTCCGCCAGTCCGCCGTCAGGATCCCGGCGACGTGCGTGCCGTGCTCGTGCGCCGGCACGACGTACGCGCCCTCCTCGTGCGAAACGCGCAGGAGCGGCTCGAGCGCGACCCAGTCGATCGGCCGGCCGCTGCCGAGCGCCCGCTTGAGGTCGTCGGCGCGCATCCGCTCCACCTCGGTCAGGGCACGTCCGCCGACGCCGCCGAGCTCGCTGCCCGGCGTGAGCAGGTCGCGCAGCCGCGTGAAGTCGTAGGTCTGGATCACCCGGGTCCGGTTCTTCCAGGCCCCGCCGGACGCGGGCCGCTCGAACGGCTTCGGATAGAGCTTCTGCTTCTTGTCGTCCCGCTTGCGCAGGGCCGGGTGGGTCGCGTCGATCCCTGCGTCGATCACCGCCCAGCGCAGGTCCCGGCAATTCAGGTCGAAGAGGCGAACGGCAGCGTCCGCCTTCACCGCCAGGATCGACCGGGCGATCGCGGTCGTGGCGGGACGG
>JBHEMU010000031.1:0-3548 GCA_046262415.1 Gaiellaceae bacterium
ACTGCGCCGTTCACGCAGGCGGAGCGCGACGCACCTGGGGCGAGCTCATAGATGCTCGAAGGATGCACGGGCCACCCGGAGAGCCAGTACTGTTCTCGCACCGACCCAGTGCGGTAACACAGTCGGGACCTGGGGCGAACATATGACTCCTAGATGTCCATGACGACAGACTCCGGGGCTCGTGACGCCCTACGGACGTGGGCGGCACCGACGAAGCGCCGACCGGGTGGCCGAACGTGGTGACCACAGAGGAGATCGGCCAGGTCGCGCTCTTCGCGGCTCTCGACCCGGCCCAGCGCGAGCAGCTTTCTCGGGTGGCGGCGGACATCCGCCTCGTGGCGGGCGAGTACGCGGCGCACGAGGGCGGCGAGCGCGCGCTCTTCGCCGTGCTCGAGGGTCGCATCCAGCCGGTCAAGCACGTCGACGGGATCGAACGCGTCGTCGGCGAGCGCCGTCCGGGAGACGTCTTCGGCGAGGTGCCCCTGGCGCTCGGGACGGTCTTCCCTGTGGGCTTCCGTGCAGCGGAGTCGTCGCGCGTCATGCGGATCGAGGCCCACGATTACCACGCCGTCGCGGCCGTGGCGCCCGACATCGCCAAGGAGGTCGGCAGGCTGGCGGCCCACCGGATGGGCGGATCACGCGGGCTGCAGGGGATCGCCGCAGACCCGCCGCCGCCGCGCGCGATGGTGGTCGGGCATCGCTGGGATGCGTCCTGTACCGAGCTGCGGCGCTTCCTGGACCGCAACCAGGTGACCTACAAGTGGCTCACGCCCGACATGCCGGCTGCCGCGGACCGGTGGGGCGGGCCACTACCCGCCGACGCAGACCTTCCCGCGATCCGGGTCGTCGGCGGCAAGACCGCGATCCGACCGCGGCACCGCAGGGTGGCCGAGCTGCTCGGCCTCGTCACCGAGGCAGACGCCGCGGAGTACGACACGGTGATCGTGGGCGCCGGACCGGCGGGTCTGGCCGCGGCCGTGTACGGGGCATCGGAGGGCCTGAGCACGATCGTCGTCGAGCGGGAGGCGCCCGGCGGCCAGGCCGGCACCTCCTCCCGGATCGAGAACTACCTCGGTTTCCCAGCTGGCGTGTCGGGGGACGAGCTTGCGAGCCGTGCACTGCAGCAGGCGCGAAGGCTCGGCGCCGAGATCCTCGTGACGCGGTCGATAGTGCGGATAGACGCCGCGACTCGGCAGCTGCACGTCGACGGCGGTGACGTCCTGCGGGCGCGGACGATCATCCTCGCCTGCGGGGTCGCGTGGCGGCACCTGTCGATCGACGGGTTCGACCGGCTTGCCGGGAAGGGCATCTCGTACGGCGCGGCCCGCAGCGAGGCGCCGAACACTCATGGGCTGGACGTCCACATCGTCGGTGCGGGCAACTCGGCTGGGCAGGCGGCCCTGTTCTTTTCCACCCATGCCCGGAGCGTGACGATCCTCTGCCGCGGCGACAGCCTCGAGAAGAGCATGTCGCGCTATCTCGTCGACCAGCTCGCGGCGCGGCCGAACATCCGCACGCTGTTCGGGGTCGAAGTGGCGGCTGTGCACGGCGACCTCTCGCTCCAGGCGATCGACGTCCGCGATTCTGCGACGGCAGAGACGACCAGGCTCGAGTCGGGCGGGCTGTTCATCTTCGTCGGTGCGGATGCGCAGACGGCATGGCTTCCGCCCGAGATCGCGCTCGACCACCGGGGCTACGTGCTCACCGGCTCCGACATGCGCGCAGCCGGGCGCTGGACGCTCGACCGCGACCCGTACCTCCTGGAGACGAGCGTTCCGGGCATCTTCGCGTGCGGCGACGTGCGGTTCGCCCCGGTGAAGCGCGTCGCCGCTGCCGTCGGCGAGGGCAGCATGGCCATCGCCTTTGTACATCAGTACCTCAAGGATGCCGGCGCAATAGCGGGCACGCCTCCAGCCGAGCCACTGCACGGTGACGGAAGCACTCTGGTCGGTGAACCGAGGTGATCATGTGAATAGCGCGGCCGCGTTGTCGATGCCTTGCAGGTGAGGGACCGGAGTCGGCGTTCCAGAGCCAGATGTGCCATCCGCGGCTCTGGAGATGAGCCGGTGAACGTCACGGGCGAGGAGCGCGAGCGCGGTATCGACCTGGGCCTCATCGAGCGTCGACAGCGGTACCCCGTCGCGCGGGAATGCCTTGATCGCGGCAAGCCAATCCACCTCCCGCCATGCGCAGGGGCGCAGGATGACCGGGATGAGGTGCAGACCCTGGCTCGCCCGGCGCCGGAGCAGCTCGGGAACCTCCGACCGCAGGATGAACTCCGAGGTGAGCGAGTTCTGGGAGACTAGGAGGAGGCCGACGCTCGCCAAGGCGAGGGCGGCCTCAATGCCACCCCGCCAATCGTCGCCGGCAGCAAGCTGCCGGTCTTCCCACACGGCGAGCTTTCCCTGCACCTGAAGCACACCGAGGTAGCGGACCACGGCGTCCTTCCACGCCTCATCGCGATGGCTGTAACTCACGAAGACTTGGCCGGCGGGCAGTGGCGTAGAAGGCGCTCTTTCGGGCTCGGCGGTCACGGACTTGGGCAAACGCTAGCTCCCCTCCGCTCGGAATGAGCCTCGCTGCCGGCGTTCCCGCCCCCCGATCGAGTCCGAAGCGAGCTGGTCGGGCGCTCGTGGCGAAGACGAGGACGCACTAGGCGTCGGCCTCGTGACGTCGACCGGCCAGGTGAGCGAGGATCTGCCGACCGTCTACCGACTGCACGCAGCGACGGGCGCGAACGATCGCGACGCCACCTTCGCGTACATGCTTGACAACGAGCTCGTCGCCGTCGGCTGGGGCTCCGAGCGCCTCGGGAGTGCTCCCGACTGGCCGACCTACGAGCGCGAGGCGGCTGCGAAATACGGGAAGGTCAGCTCGGCGGCCCGCGCGATGCACGACGCGCTCGACGGGGCGCTCGTGTGGATGCGCGATCCGCAGGGCACTTACTACCTCGCACGCATCGAGGGCGACTGGCGCTACCTGGCCGACGCCGCGGCCGCGGACGTCGACCTCTTCAACGCCCGCCCGGCGACGATCAGGCCCGTCGGCGTCGAGTCGCGCGTCCCCGGCAAGGTCGCGAACTCGTTCATCCGTGGCCAGGCCTTCCGCCACATCTGGGACGAGGCGGCGCGGCGCTACACGCAGTCGCTCTGGGAGGAACTCGCCGGCGAGCCGCCGTCGTTTCGCCCCAGCTACGCCGCCGTCCTTCGCTCGCTGCTCGGCCCCCAAGAGCTCGAGGACCTCGTCGCTGTCTACCTCCAACGCGAGCAGGACTACCTCGTGCTGCCGGCCTCGCGACGGCCGGACACGCCCGCCTACGAGTATGTGCTCCGGCATCCCGACGGCCACGAGGCGGTCGTGCAGGTCAAGACCGGCGAGTCCGCCGTGCCCGTCGGCGCCGACGCGCTGCCGGTCGATCACATCGATCGCGTCTACGTCTTCTCCCCCAACGACAGGTATACGGGGACGCAGGCGGCGAACGTCGAGAAGCTCGACTTCGAGGGGCTCGTCGGCTTCATGCGCGAGCAGCCCGACTCCCTGCCGCCGCT
>JBHEMU010000032.1:0-3187 GCA_046262415.1 Gaiellaceae bacterium
GGATGGCACAGCGCAGCGGCGGGTCTCAGCGAAGGAGCGGCGGCTCCTCGGGGTCGTCGAGCCGGGGCGGAGGTGGGTCCAAAGGCGGGTCGGCGAGCAGCGGGTCGTCCTCCTCGCCCCGCAGCGCGAGCGGGTCATCCTCCTCACGCAGCCGCTCGGGCGGGTCGACCGCGGCGCGCCGCGAGGCCGCACGCAAAGGCGGGCAGGCACGCGGTCGCCAGCAGCAGGCTCGCAAGGCCGCGCGCGAGACCGCCGAGGCCGCGACGAAGCCGGTCGAGGCCACCGGCGTCTCGGGCAAGACCGTGGCCGAGGTCCGCAGCGCGCTGCGCGAGAACCTCTTCAACCCGCTCAACCTCGTCCTGCTCACCCGTGACCGCATCGAGGAGGTCGTCGACGAGGCCGTCAGCCGCGGTCGGATCACCGCCAAGGATGCCCAGGACATGGTCCAGAGCCTGCTGAGCCGGGGACGCAAGCAGACCAACGACGTGCTCAACAATCTCGAGAGCCTGCTCGAGCGCGGGCGCAGCGGCATCGAGACGGTCGCCGGCGAGGCCCGGGATCGCAGCACGAGCGCGGCTGCGGACGCGCGCCGTCAGGCCGAGCGCACTGCCGACCAGGCGCTCAAGACCGCCGACCCGGTGATCGTCCAGGCCGACCGCGCACGGCGGGTGGCCGGCGTCGGCCCGAGCTTTCCGATCACCAACTACGACAACCTCACGGCCGCCCAGGTGCAGGACCGCCTCGACACCCTGAACGCCGCCGAGCTGCGCAAGGTACGCGACCACGAGCGCCGCCACGCCAACCGCAAGACGGTGCTGGCGGCGATCGAGTCGAAGCTCAACTGAGCTGAGCGGCGCCGCCGACCCCAGCGCCGCTCGCCCGGAGCGCGGCGACGAGCTCGAGCTCGTCGTCGACAGGCTCGCCTACGGCGGGGCAGGGGTCGCCCGGCTAGACGGCTACGTGGTCTTCGTGACCGGAGCGGTTCCGGGCGATCGCGTCCGCGCCCGGGTCACCAAGCGCAAGCGCGCGTACGCCGAGGCGCGCGCCCTCGAGCTCGTCGAGCCGAGTCCGGACCGGATCGAGCCGCGGTCGCCGCACCCAGGCGCGCCCTGGCAGGTGCTGCCTTACGAGCGGCAGCTCATCGAGAAGGAGACCCAGGTCCACGACGCGCTGAGCCGGATCGGCCACTTCGAGGACCCTCCGATGGCGGCGGTGCTTTCGGCCGGGGATCCCTGGCGCTACCGCAACAAGGTCGAGTACTCGTTCGGGGAGAGCGAGGCCGGGGAGCTCGTGCTCGGCTTCCACCGTCCGGGTCGCTGGAACGAGATCGACGACGTGACCGACGACGTGCTCACCTCCGAGCGCGTCGACGCGCTGCGCGCGCGGGTCAAGGACTGGTGTCGCGCCGAGGGCCTATCGGCGTATGACCGTCGCGACGGTACCGGCTTCCTGCGCAACCTCGTGGTCCGCGAGGGCCGGCGCACCGGCGCGCTCCAGGTCCGGATCGTGACGAGCCCCGGCGACTTCCGCGCCCCGGCGCTCGCCGCCGCCCTGCCCGACGCCGACGGCGTCCTGTGGACCCGTGCCGCTGGGGTCGCCGAGACCACCGGCGAGGGCGAGACCCAGCTGTTGGCCGGCGCGGAGGCGATCGAGGAGGAGCTGCGCATCTTCGGCGCCGCGCTGCGCTTTCGCGTCTCCCCGCAGGCCTTCTTCCAGGTCCACACCGAGCAGGCCGAGCGGCTGTACGCGGTCGCGGCCGAGCTCGCCGGTCTGCACGGCTCCGAGCGTGTATTCGATCTCTACTCGGGGATCGGGACGATCGCGCTCTGCCTGGCTCTGCGCGCGCGAGAGGTGCTCGGGATCGAGAGCATCGAGCCCGCGGTGGCCGACGCGATCGAAAACGCGAGACGCAACGAGGTCGAGAACATCAGCTTCTTCGCGGGCGACGTGCGCACGGCGCTGCGCCCGCTCGTCGAGGAGGCGGGGAAGCCCGACGTCGTGGTCGTCGACCCGCCCCGCGCCGGCCTCTCGCAGAAGATCGTCCGCCGAGTGCTCGAGACCGGTGCGAGCCGCATCGTCTACGTCTCGTGCAACCCGACGACGCTCGCTCCGAACGCGCGCCAGATCGCCGACGCGGGCTACCGGCTGACCGCGGTACGGCCGGTCGACATGTTCCCGCAGACCCCCCATATCGAGTGCGTGGCGCTGCTCGAGCGGGCCGGCTGAGCCTCGCCGACCGGCCTGCGGCTCAGTACGGCGGCAGCTCCGCGTACCAGTCCCCGAGCATCCGAAACGCCCGCCAGAACGCCCGCTTGGCGCCCTCCTCGTCGAGCGCCGCGTCGATGTCGGGCACGTAGAGCGCGTCGCAGCTGGGTGTGAGCGTCTGAACCTCCCCCGGTCGCGGCTCGACCGGCCGCGCGAGCGGAACCTCGAGCTCGTTGAGAACAGCCAGAGCGCCCTCGCCCATGACGACGACGATACGCGGCCCGACGATCGCGAGCTCGGTCAGCAGTTGGGCACGGCACTCTGCCGCCGACAGCGTCGGATCGGCCACGGGGCATTTGATCGCGAGGGTGCCGTAGACCACGAGCGGGTCGATCCCGAGCCGCCGCAGGCTCTTGAGCAGGGCCTGGCCCGAGCGCCCGTAGAAGGCGACGCCCTCGTGGACCTCGGCCGCACTCGGGGTGTGCTTGAGGAGGAAGACATCGGCCTGGGGATGGCCCGAGGCCAGCACCGGTGCGAGGTGTCCGCGGGGACAGAGCTCGCAGGCCTGAAGCTCTCGGGTGAGCCCGTTCAGCTCGCGGATCGCCCGCTCGAGGTACTTCTCCCCAATCTCGTCGTCGGTCGCGGGCATCCGGGAGAGGGAGTTGGACGGCTCCGCCGGCCCTCCTTTTGCCTGCATCACTCCTTGCTCGCCCCCACCGCCCGGTCGGCGCGTTCCCGAGCGCCCCGGCCGGAGCCGCGCTGCTGGATGAACTTGAGCGCCTGCACATACAGCAGGCTCTGGTGCCGGCGGACGATGTCGGCGGCCCGCAGCGACTCGAGAAACTCCTCCGGCCCCTCGAAGTCACGCATCCGGATGCGGACCGAGCCGAGGCCCTGGGCCACGTGGCTGTCCGATCCCGCGCCGGCCACGATCCGGTACTTGGCCGCGAAGCGCGCCGCCTCCTCGTTGAAGCCCGAGTAG
>JBHEMU010000033.1:0-43906 GCA_046262415.1 Gaiellaceae bacterium
GGGCGCTGCGATCCGTAGACGTGTGATCGGTAAATTCGCGCGCCCGCGGGGGCGATCCAGACCAAGGTGGTCAGTTCGATCAGGCGCCGCTCGTACTGGAAGTACGGGCGGTGCGCGAGCGGGCTGATCCGCCGCCGCGTCTGGGTCGTCATCCGCGCCGCGGGAATTTTCGATCACGCGTCCGGTACCCCGGCGTCTGCATCGCGCCCCCGCCGACGGATCTCGACTGCGCCGACGTCCCGCATCGGAACTTCGTCGTCGGCCCGCCCGATCCGCACCGCCTCGACGGCAACGGCGACGGGCGCGGCTGCGAGCGCTGAGCCCTCAAGCGAGAGCCCGAGACGCGACCGGTTCGGCGGCTACACCCCGAGCGCCAGCGCCTCGATCGTCTCGCGGACGAGCCGCTCGAGGCCGCCGCGCTCGCCGGCCCCGGCCTGCGCGAGGTCCGTCTGCAGCTCCTCGACCACCTCGACCTCTCCCGGGCTGAGGCCCTCGGTGCCGATCTCGTCGAGGCGGCGCCGTAGCTCGTCGTTGCGGACGTGGCCGGCGAGCCAGTGGGAGAGCAGGTTGACGATCTCGTTCTCGGTCGACATGGGGATCAGGGCTCCCTGAGGTAGGCGCTCAGGAGCACGTCTTCACCGACCGGCCGGGTGTGCAAACGAAGGAGGCGAACCGGCTTGCCGAGGGAGTCCACCAGCGAGGGCCCGGAACCCGCGAGGAGGGGCGCCACGAAGAGGAGCAGCTTGTCCACGAGGCCGGCCTCGAGGAAGGCCGACGCGACCCTCGGCCCGCCCTCGAGCAGCAGCGACTGCACGCCCTCAGCCGCCAGGGCGCGCAGCTCGGCCTCGAGCGCGCCGGGCCGGAGCTCGAGCTCCGAGCCCTCGGGCAGAGGCCCGCGCCCGAAGGCGAGCCTGCGCGGCTGCCTCACCGCACCGACGTCGCGAGCCGTCAGCGTCGGGTCGTCGGTGAGCACCGTCCCCATCCCCACCGCGACCGCGTCCGAGGCCGCGCGCAACCGGTGCACGAGCCGCCGGCTCTCCCCGCCGGAGATCCAGCGCGAGCCGGGCACCGTCATCCGGCCGTCCAGGGTGACCGCAGCCTTGTAGGTGACGAATGGGCGCCCGGCGGCGATCCAGGTGCGCCAGGCCTCGTTCTGCGCCCGCGCCCGGAACCCCACGTCGCCCTGCGCGAGCTCGACGTCGATCCCGGCCGCGCGCAGCTCCTCCAGCCCCCCTCCTGCGCGCGGATTCGGGTCGAGGCACCCCGCGACGACCCTCGCCACGCCGGCCTCCACGACGCGCGGGGCGCAGGGCGGCGTGCTGCCCTGATGCGCGCAGGGCTCCATCGTCACGTAGAGCGTCGCCCCGCGCGCCCGCTCGCCAGCCGCGTCCAGGGCGACGATCTCCCCGTGCCGGCCCGGCGGCGGCTCCGTCCACCCCTCGCCGACGACCTCCGCGCCGCGGGCGACCACGGCGCCGACGAACGGGTTGGGATGCGTGCTGCCGCGCCCCCGCTCGGCGAGCTCGAGTGCCCGCTCGAGCATCAGAGGAGCGCCCGCGCGAGGCGGTCGTACGCCCGCGGCAGATCCTCACGCTCGAAGATGGCCGTCCCGGCGACGAGGAGGTCGGCGCCCGCGTCCGCGAGGGCGCGGACGTTGTCGTGGCCGACGCCTCCGTCGACCTGGACGTGGACGCTCTCGGGGAGCAGAGAGCGCAACTCCCCGACGCGGTCGATCGCCGCCGGCATGAACGCCTGCCCCGAGTAGCCGGGGCGGATGCTCATGCACAGCACGAGGTCGACTCCGTCGGCCGCAGCCGCCGCCTCGGCCGGGGCGGTCTCGGGGTTGAAGGCGAGTCCGACCTCGAGCCCCTCGTCTCGCGCCGCGCGCACGGTGGCCCCGACGTCGTCGACCGCTTCGAGGTGGAAGGTGACGCTGTCTCCGCCCGCCTCGGCGATCGCCGCGAAGTGGCGGGCGGGCTCCTCCACCATCAGGTGACAGTCGAGGGCCCCGCCGCGGCGGTGGACGAGCGGCGAGATCCACTGGAGCACGATCGGCCCGACCGTGATCGGCGGGACGAAGCGCCCGTCGCCGACGTCGAAGTGGAAGACTCGCGCGCCCGCGCCGAGCAGGATCTCGACCTGCCGGCCGAGCTGCGAGAAGTCCGCGGCGTACAGCGACGGTTCGATCTCGTTCGTGCGGATCCAGTCGTCCCAGGGCACGCGCAGGATCCTATGTAGCGCCTCCTACGCGGACGCAGCCGTCGGCTCAGCCTCCCCCCGACGGAGGAGGAGTGCGCCCACGAGCACGGTCCAGACCGGCAGTCCGAAGATCACCGCCGCCCACCCGATCGGCGGAACCAGCATCACGGCGCCGAGGGCCAGGCTGGCCCAGCCGAGCCACACGGGCACCAGGCGCGTACGCAGCACGAGCAGCGCGAAGGCGACGAGGAAGACGGCCCCCGCCGCCTCGGTGACGACGAAGAAGCCGTCTCCGAGCGCCCAGAGCGCGTCGGCTGCCTCGGGACCGACCGGGCGGCCGTCGACCTCCGAGGACAGGCCGGCGGCGATTCCCGGCACCACGGCCCCCATGCTCAGGATTCCGGTCGCCAGGCCCGTCGCCCCCAGGGCGGCGGACAGCGGGGTCGGGCCCCCGCGTGCGCGATCGAAGGCGGTGCGGAGGCTGCCCAGGAAGACCAGGAAGAGGGCCGAGCCGAGGGCGAACAGGAACCCGCCGAGGATCACCGAGATCCGGTCGGCGTCGAAGTGCGCTGCGACCTGCTGCGGCGTCGCGTTCTCGCCCGGCGTGTCCCCGCTCTCGATCACGAAGACGCCGATCAGCCAGAGCACCGTCGCGAGCACGCCCGCGAGCGGCAGCAAGCGTTCCCAGCGTTGTTCGGCCATCACCGTGCTCCTTTCGGAAGGGGACCCGAGCCTAGTACGCCGTGCGCAGGCGCGCCACGAAGAACCCCGACGTGCGATGCCGGTGCGGCAGGGTCAGGAGAAACTCGGGGCGGCGGGGGTGCCGGAACCGCGGCCACTCCGCGCCCAGATCCTCGACGGCGAGGCCCGAGGCGTCCACGACCGCCTCGTTCTCGTCGGTGTTCAGGGTGCAGACCGAGTAGACGACGGTGCCGCCGGCCCGCACGCGCTCGGCGGCCGCCCCGAGGAGGGCGAGCTGGAGCTCGGGGAGCGGCTTGGAGCGCCAGCGGAGATCCGGCCGCGCTGCGAGCACGCCGAGGCCGGAGCACGGCGCGTCGACGAGTGCCCGGTCGAACCCGTCGAGGTCCGCCGGGAGCGCGAGGCCGTCGGCGTTGACGACGCGGACGTTCTCGGCGCCGAGCAGCGCGACGTTCCGCTCCAGCTCCCGCGCGCGGCCCTCGTGCAGCTCGACCGCCACCACCTCACCCTCGAGCTGGGTCGCCTTTCCTCCGGGCGCCGCGCACAGGTCGAGCACGCGCTCTCCGGGGCGGGATCCGACGGCGAGGCCGGCGAGCTGCGAGCCCCGGCTCTGCGGCCACACCAGACCGGCCTCGAGCTCGGCCCCGTCCACCCGCTCCACGAGCAGCGCGTCGGGGAGGTCGGAGTCCGGCACGCCCGAGGGCCTGCCCGGCCGTCGGCGGTTCCAGCGGACGACCGTCTCCGGCGCCTCGTTCTGGGCCCGCATCAAGGCTAGCGCCTCGTCCCGGCCGAGGTCGCGCCACCACACCTCGGCCACCCAGTCGGGGTAGGAGTGCCGGAGTGCCGCCTCCCGCGCGGTCGTCTCGGGCAGCCCCTCGAGCAGCGCGGGCAGCCCCTCCGCCAGGCGCCGCAGCACCGCGTTTGCGAACGGCACCGCCCGCTCCAGCCCGGCGGCGCGCACGAGCTCGACCGACTCGTGGACCGCAGCCCGGGCGGGGACGCCGCCCGTGTAGGCGAGCTGGTACGCCCCCAGCCTGAGCGCGGCGCGCACGGGCGGGTCCAGCCTCGACACGCGCGTGCGGCCGAGCGTCTCGATGCCGTGGTCGAGGGTGCGGACGCGCTGGACGGTCCCGAATGCGAGCTGGTGGGCGAGCGCGCGGTCGCGCCGGTCGAGCCCGGCCGCGGCAGCCGCGAGCGCGCGGTCGGCGTAGGCGTCCTCCTCGAAGACGCGGAGCAGCACGTGCTGGGCGGCGCGGCGCGCCGGAGCAACCGTCACCGCACGCCGCGCAGGAACTCGGCGTAGCTCATCCGCCGCCTTCCCTCCGGCTGCACCTCGACCGGCTTCAGGCGGCCCTCTTCCAGCCGGGCCTTCCAGATCGTGACCCGGCGGCCGTGCAGCTCGCCCCGGGCGCCGATGTGGGGCGAGAGGGCGCGGATCCGGTTCAGCAGCTCCTCCGGCGGGCGGCTCCAGTCGAGCTCGCGGTCCTCGGCGGTCAGCTTGGCCGCGTAGGTCGCGCCCTCCTCGGGCTGGGGCCGGAAGACGGGATCCGGGAGCACGTCGTCGAGGAGGCCGGCCGCCAGGTCGGCGCAGCGGCGGTAGACCGCGCCCGCGTCGTCGGACGGCTCGATCGCGAACGCCCGCTGCGCCGCGATCGGCCCGGCGTCGAGCTCGGCGGTCGTCCGGTGGATCGTCACCCCCGTCTCGGTGTCGCCCGCCAGCAGCGCCCGCTCGACCGGGGCCGCGCCGCGCCAGCGGGGCAGGAGCGAGGGATGGACGTTCAGCCACAGGGCCTGCTCGAGCAGCTCCGTGGGAACGAGCAGGCCGTAGGCGACCACGATCACCGTGTCGACCTGGAGCTCGAACGATCCGTCGAGGCGCTCGGGCTGCCGGACGCGGATGCCCAGAGTCGACGCGGTCGCCTTCGCCGGCGAGGCGGCGACCCGGCGGCCGCGGCCGCGCGCGCTGTCGACCCGGGTCAGGCAGTACGCGATCTCGTGTCGCCTCGCGAGCCGCTCGAGCACGTCGGCGCCGAACTGCGCCGTCGCCGCGACGGCGATCCGGTTCGGCGTCAGCGCGCCACGGCCAGGACCGGCCGCGGGCGCAGGATCCCGAGGGCCTCCCGGCGGGCCTCGTGGGTCGTACGATCGAGGATCAGGACGGCGTCGAGGTGGTCGAGCTCGTGCTGCGCGACCCGTGCCCCGAGCCCGTCGACCTCGAGCCGCAGGGGAGCCCCCCGGAGGTCCTGCCCCGCGAGCACGATCGCGGCGTGGCGCTCGACGGGCACGGTCACGCCCTGAAGCGACAGGCACCCCTCACCGGCCGTCTCGAGCTCGTCCCCGTGGCCCTCGAGCCGCGGGTTGACGACGGCGACGGGGTCCTGCTCCTCGTCCGGCTGGAACACGAAGACACGCCGCAGGACGCCCACCTGGTTCGCGGCGAGGCCGACGCCGCGAGCGTCGCGCATCAGCGAGGTCATCTGCTCCACGAGCCGGCCGAGATCGGCGTCGAACGTCTCGACCTCGCGCGCAGGCAGGCGCAGCGCGGGATCGCCCCACTGGCGGATCCGGGCCAGCGCGAGCTGGCGGCGCGCGCGCGCCTCTGCGTCGAGCTCGTCGTTGCGGACCTGCCCTTCCTCGTCGGCCACGCCGGGCAGTCTAAGTCTCGCCCGAAATGCTGCGCTGGCCTTCGGTCTCGCCCGAAGTGCTGAGCACTTCGGGCGACCTTGGGCACGCCCCCGTGCGGGGCGGTGGATCGCCTCGAGGTACTCGCCCTGCAAATCAGCGCCCGCGACTCGAAGGCGATGATGGCGACGATTCCGGTCGCGCTCTACGGGTCTTCCGCTACGTGCTCCTGATCCACCGCTGTGACCTCGGCGAGAAGCCGGAGAACGTGCTGCTCTCCGACGTGCCGATCATCCTGACGATGCTCTCGTGGGCGCTGCTGGCGGCGACGATCCTCGTGCTGACGTGAGTTGAGTCCCCTACTCGCAGCGCGGGCGAGTGTAAAAGATGCGCCGCTGGCCCGAGATCCACATCAGTCCTACCACGCCTTCAGAGCCGGGATCACGCGTCAGCTGCCGTCTATGTGTGCCGTTCGGCCAGACGAGGAAGACCTGAGTTGACCCTCGTCCCGGATCGCGGCTGTAGGCGATACCGCCCTGCGCCGACCAGGACACCCGGATGAACGTGCCGGCCCATGGCCAATGCTTGTCGCCCCGGTCGATCTCGCCGACGACACGGCCGTCGAGCTCGACGATCGCCAGCGCCCAATGAGGTTCCGGGCGGCTTCGCGTTCGCCCGTAGCGGTTGAGGACGAGCCTCCGGCCGTCCGGCGACCAGGTGACGCTGGTGCCGAGTGCGACGACGCGGTCGTTGCGGCCATCGGGCTGAATCACCCGCACACGCAGGTTCAGCCCCTCGAGATACGCGATCAGGCGCCCGTCCGGCGACCACGCGGCGGGCTGGAGCCCCCCGTCGGAGCGAGGTGTCAGCATTCGAGCCTCCGCACCGGGCGCGTCCTCGATCACCGCGAGCAGCTGCCGGCCGCCTTTCGGCGTCCAGAAGGCAAGCTGACGCGAGTTGGGCGACCAGCTCGGGGTGGAGGCGCAGTCGGTGAGGCGGCGGAGATCGCTCCCGTCGGCGTCCACGACCCACAGTTCAAGGAACCCGCACCGGCTGCTGAAGCCGGTGTCGATGATCAGGGCGATCTTCCGTCCGTCCCGCGACCAATTCGCCTCCCTCGCCCCGGCACGGGGGTCGAGTGCGATGCGGCGCTCGAGCTGGCCGGAAATGCTCGCCAGGAAGATGCTGCCGACGCGGATGCTGTAGACGATGCGCTCGGCGTCCGGCGAAACGGCGAGCACGCGGGCGTCGCGTGGGAGACGCTGCCTGATCTTCGTCTGGCCGCCGTCGATGCCGACGGTGTAGTAGTCGGTCCGGATCGGCGATTGACACTCGTCCGGCGGTGGCTGGCAGGTGGCGCCGCCTGCCGGCGAAGCGGGACCGGCGGCCACGCCGAGGATGACGGCGACGCCGAGGGCTGCTAGCCGCAGTAGCCGAATCATGTCGCGAGCCCTCTTTCCCGCCGGCGACTACCGGGCTGCGGCGGCGAATGCGGCCGCGATCGATAGAGCATTAGCCACCGATAGGGTAGCCGCCGGTCCTGCAACTTCAAAGTGGATCGGCCCGCCCGCCCATACTATCGCCGTCGTCCGCGGTGGCGCCGAAATCTTTTGGGAGAGTCAGAACCGGAGGGGCTGGGCCGGGCTGATCTGCCTCGGCGCTGGCTGTTCGGGGCGCTCGCGCTCAGGTCAAGAGCTGCTCACAGACTCTGCGGGTCGACGTCGACGACGGCGGTGAGCCCGGCGCGGCGCATCGCCGGGGCGGCTGCCGAGAGCAGCTCGGCCGCGCGCGAGGCGACCCCGCGCGGCCGGTCGGTCTTGGCGAGGAGCTGGGCCCGGTGGCGGCCGCGCAGGCGCAGGAGCGGCGCCGGTCCCAGCAGCTCGGCTCCGGCGAGGCCGGCGCGCAGCTCCGTCAGGGCGCGCAGCGGCGCATCGGCCTCGGGGCCCGAGACGAGCACCCGCACGAGATGGCGGAAGGGCGGGTAGCCGAGCACGCGGCGGCGCTCGACCTCGCCGGCGAGGAACTCGCCCACGTCGTGCCTCGCGGCCAGGACGATCGGCCGCGCGTCGGGCTGGAACGTCTGGATCAGGACGCGGCCGGGGGCGTCGCGGCCGCTTCGCCCCGCGAGCTGGGTGAGCAGCTGGAAGGTCCGCTCCTCGGCGCGGAAGTCGGGGATCCCGAGCGCCGTGTCGGCGTCGACGACCGCGGCGAGCGCGACGCCCTCGAAGTGGTGGCCCTTCGCGACCATCTGCGTCCCCAGCAGGACGGCCCGGTCGGCGGCGGCGAAGCGCGCCAGCGCGGCGGCGAGCTGCTCGGGCTTGCCGGCCGAGTCCGCGTCCAGCCTGATCCGCGTCAGCTCGGGGACGTGGCGCTCGAGCTCCCGTTCGAGACGCTGCGTTCCGGCGCCGATCCGGGCGAGCCCGGCCGATCCGCAGTCGGGGCAGGTCTCCGGCGCCGGCTCGGCGTGCGCGCAGTGGTGACAGCGGAGCATCCGGTCGCCGTGCAGGACGAGCGCGACGTCGCAGTTGGCGCAGCCGCGGGTCGCCCCGCAGGCGCGGCAGTGCAGGGCCGGCGCGACGCCGCGGCGGTTGAGCAGGAGGATCGCCTTGCCGCCGTGCTCGGCGATCGCGCCGAGGCCGGCGAGCAGCGGGCCGGAGAGCGGGTACCCGGCCTCGCGCCTGAGGTCGACGACGCGCACGGTCGGCAGCGGGCCGGCGAGACGCGCGCCGAGCTCGAGCCGCTCCAGCGCCGCCCAGCTCTCGGGCCGCGGCGTGGCGCTGCCGTAGACCGCGACCGCGCCCTCGAGCGACGCGCGCTTCGCGGCGACCGTGCGGGCGTCGTAGCGCGGGTCCGACTCCTGCTTGTAGGAGGGGTCGTGCTCCTCGTCGACGCACACGAGTCCGAGCCTCGGCACCGGGGCGAAGATCGCGGAGCGCGCGCCGACGACGACCGGCGCTGCGCCGGAGGCGATTCGCAGCCGCTCGTCGCGGCGCTCCGCGTCGGTCAGGCCCGAATGGAGCACCGCGACGCGGTCGCCGAAGCGAGCGCGGAACCGTCCGAGGGCCTGCGGCGTCAGCGCGATCTCGGGTACGAGCACGATCGCGCCGAAGCCCCGCTCCAGCGCCGCCGCGCAGGCCCGCAGGTAGACCTCGGTCTTGCCGCTTCCCGTCGCCCCGTAGAGCAGGTAGGGCTGCCCGCCGCCGGATTCGAGCGCCGTGACGATCCGGCTCACCGCCGCCGCCTGCGGCTCGCTCAGGCGCTCGGGTCGGCCCTCCCCGCCGAAGGCGTGCCGCTCGGCCGCCGGCGACCCCTCCTTGCGGCGGGCCGGCATCCGGGGTGCGACCAGCTCGAGCGCCCGCGCCGGCGTCGAGCCGTAGTACTCCGCGACCCAGAGCGCGAGGTCGACCAGGTGGGGCGAGACGGCGCCGAGCACCGACTCGACCGGGCCGACGCGGACTCCGGCCGGCGCCTCGTCCCCGAGCGCGACGACGACGCCGCGGTGCCGCGCGCGGCCGAGCCGGATCGAGACCACCGTGCCCCGGCCGGCCCCCTCCGGCACCTCGTACGTGAACGGCCGGGCGAGCGCGCGCGCGGTGACGAGCGGGTAGATCGAGGCGTGGGGCACCCGGGGCCAACATAGACGGCCGCCCGGAGCGTCACGGAGCGTGTAAGACACGCCTGCGCAGCGGGATAAGGTGACCCTTACAATGCGAGACGCGATGATCCGCCTGCGAGACGTCAGCAAGCGCTTCGGCCCCGTTCAGGCCGTCGCCGGGGCGACACTCGAGATCGGTCGCGGCGAGCTCGTCGCGCTGCTCGGCCCGAGCGGCTGCGGCAAGACGACGCTCCTGCGTTTGATCGCTGGATACGAGCAGCCGGACGCGGGCACGATCGCGATCGGCGGCGCCACCGTAGCCGGGCCGGGCCGCTCCGCCCCGCCGGAGAAGCGCCGCGTCGGCATGGTCTTCCAGGACTACGCCCTGTTTCCGCACCTGTCCGTCGCGGCCAACGTCGGCTACGGCCTGCGGCGGCGGGAGCGCGCGGGCCGCGTCCCCGAGCTGCTGGAGCTCGTCGGCCTCGGGGGGCAGGGCGAGCGGTACCCGCATCAGCTCTCCGGCGGCGAGCAGCAGCGCGTGGCACTCGCGCGCGCCCTCGCGCCCGAGCCGGACGTCGTTCTGCTGGACGAGCCCTGGAGCAACATCGACGGCGTCCAGCGCTCGGCGATGCGGGACGAGCTGGCGCTCATCCTCCGCCGCGTCGGCGCGACGGTGCTGCTCGTCACCCACGACCGCGAGGAGGCCTTCTCGCTCGCGGACCGCATCGCGCTGATGCGGGACGGATGCGTCGTCCAGGCCGCGTCCCCCGAGCGCCTCTACCTCGCGCCCGCAAGCCGCTGGGCCGCGGAGTTCGTCGGTGCCGCCAACTTCCTCCCCGGCCGCCTCGTCGACGGGAGCGTCGAGACGGTCCTGGGCACGTTCCCGGCCCTGAATCCGAACGGCCATGTCGACGTCGAGGCGCTCGTCCGGCCCGAGCTCCTGGTGCTCGATCCCGATCCCGCCGGCGGGGGCGAGGTCGTCGGCCGCGAGTTCCGCGGCCACGACGTCTTCTACCGCGTCCGCCTCGACTGCGGGCAGACGGTCGTGTCGCACCGGCCCTCCACGGAGGTGGTGCCGCTCGGCGCCCGCGTGTCGCTCCGCCCGCAGGACGCGCGGGTGCCGATCTTCGCCTGAGGCGATCTTGTAAGGTGTGCCTGGCCGAGAATGTCAGGCATCCCTTACAAGACGCCTCTCGCAGTCCTGGCCGCCGTCGCGGCTCTCGGCGCCGGCTGCGGCGGCGGGGCCGGCGACTCGCTGACGATCTACTCCGGCCGCGAGGAGGAGATCGTCGCGCCCCTGCTCGAGCGCTTCGAGCAGGCGAGCGGCGTCGACGTCGAGGTGCGCTACGGCGAGAGCGCGGAGCTGGCGGCGACGATCCTGGAGGAGGGCGAGCGGAGTCCGGCCGACGTGTTCTTCGCCCAGGACGCCGGCTCGCTCGGGGCGGTCGCGGAGGCGGGCCGGCTGGCCGAGCTCCCGAGCCGGACGCTGGAGCGGGTCGCCCGCGCCTATCGCGACCCGGGCGGCCGCTGGGTGGGCACGTCGGGGCGCGTCCGGGTCGTCGCCTACAACACCGACGCCCTCTCCGCCGAGGAGCTCCCGGACTCGATCCTCGACTTCGTCCATCCGCGCTGGAAGGGGAAGATCGGGCTGCCGCCGACCAACGCGTCCTTCCAGGCGTTCGTCACGGCGATGCGGCTGTCCCTGGGCGAGCAGCGCACGCGCGCCTGGCTTGACGGCATCAAGACGAACCGGCCGACGTTCTACGAGAAGAACGGCTCCGTCCTCGAGGCGCTCGCCAGCGGCGAGATCGAGGTGGGCTTCGTCAATCACTACTACCTCTACCTGCTGCGGGAGGAGCAGCCGGACGCCCCCGTGGCCAACCACTTCCTGAAGCGTGGCGACCCGGGTGCCCTCGTCAACGTCGCCGGCGTCGGCATCGTCGACGGCACGGAGGACCCCGGCGACGCCGAGCGCTTCGTCGAGTACCTGCTCTCCGACGAGGGCCAGCGCTTCTACAGCGAGGAGGCCGAGGAGGCCGAGTATCCGCTCGTGGCGGGGATCGAGCCGAGAGACGACCTGCCGCCACTGGCCGGTCTCGAGGGCCCCCGCGTCGGTCTCGGCGAGCTCGGCGCGGAGCTCGAACGGACGCTCGAGCTGCTGAGCGAGGCCGGCTACACCGCGTGACCCGGCCGGGGCGGCGGCCCCCGTTGCTCGCGACGACGGCGCTCGCGGTGCTCGCCCTCGTCCTGCTGCCGATCGTCTACCTGGTCGTCCGCGCGAGCGGCAGCGGCCGCGCCTGGGACGTCCTCCGGCGGGAGCGGACGCTGGAGCTCGTGCTGGACACGGCGGTGCTCGTGGGCGCCGTCACCACCTGCGCGCTCGCGGTCGGCGTCCCGCTCGCCTGGCTCGTGACCCGGACCGATCTGCCGGGATGCCGCGTCTGGGCGGTGCTGGCGGCGCTGCCGCTGGTGATCCCGAGCTACGTCGCCGCGCTCGCGCTGCTCGGCGCGCTGGGACCCCGGGGGCTGCTGCAGCAGGCGCTCGAGGCGCCGTTCGGGGTCGAGCGCCTGCCGGAGATCCGCGGCTTCGGCGGCGCCGTCGCCTCACTCACGCTCTCCACGTACCCCTACGTCTTCCTGCTCGCGGCCGCGGCGTTCCGGGGCCTCGATCCAGCGCTCGAGGAGGCCTCACGGGGCTTCGGCCGCTCGCCCCTGGCGACGTTCCTGCGGACGACGCTGCCCGCCGTGCGCCCATCGCTCGCCGCCGGCAGCCTGCTCGTCGCTCTCTACACGCTCTCCGACTTCGGCGCCGTCTCGCTGATGCGCTACGACGCGCTGACGCGGGCGATCTACCTGCGCTACCGCACGCTCTTCGACCGGGCGCCGGCGGCAGGGCTCGCCCTCCTGCTCGTCGCCATGACGCTCGTCATCCTCGCGCTGGAGGTTCGCTCACGCGGGCGCGGACGGTACTACCGGGGCGGGCCGGGCGCCGCGCGCCGGGCCCCTCCGGTGCGGCTGGGTCGCTGGCGGCCGGCGGCGCTCGCCTTCTGCGCCCTCGTCGTGGGTGCCTTCCTCGTCCTCCCGGTCGGCGTGCTCGGCTACTGGTTCGCCCGCGGCATCTCGCTGGGCCGGCCGCTCGGCATCGCGTGGGAGCCGGTGCTCAACTCGCTCCTCGTCTCGCTGCTCGCGACGGCGGCCGCGATGCTCGCCGTGCTCCCGGTGGCGCTCCTGCCGCGCCGCCGTCCCGCGCGCTGGACCCGGACGGTGGAGGCGCTCGGCTACACCCCCAACGCGCTCCCCGGCATCGTCGTCGCGCTCTCCCTCGTCTTCTTCTCGGCGCGGTACGCCTCGCCGCTCTACCAGACGCTCGGGCTGCTCGTGTTCGCGTACGTCGTCCGCTTCTTCCCGCAGGCGCTCGCCGGGACGAGCTCGGCCCTGCAGGCGGTCAGCCCCCGGCTGGAGGAGGCGGCCCGGGGACTCGGACGCTCGCCACGCTCCGCCTTCGCCTCGGTCACGGCTCCCCTCGCGCGCCCGGGCCTGCTCGCCGGCGCGGCGCTCGTCTTCCTCAGCACGATGAAGGAGCTGCCCGCGACCCTCCTCCTGCGGCCGATCGAGTTCGAGACCCTCGCGACGGAGATCTGGCGCTTCACCTCGCTCGGCCTCTACTCGCGAGCGGCACCCCCCGCGCTGCTCCTGATCGCCGTCTCCGCGCCGCTCGTCTACCTGCTCCTCGCGCGGGCCGAGACCGCTCCCGACCCCGCGGGGTAAGCTCAGTCGCCGTGGCCCGCCACTCGATCGACGACTACCTGGAGACGATCTACTTCCTCGCCTTCCCGATCGGCGAGTACCGCCCGATCTCCTCCGGCTCGCCGACCCTGGCCTCCCGCGTGGCGGAGATGCTCGGCGTCTCCCGCGCCTCCGCCGGCGAGATGCTGAAGCGGCTCGAGGGCGAAGGCCTCGTCGAGCGCGGCGAGCACAAGGAGGCCCTCCTGACCGCGACCGGGCGGGCGCGCGCGGAGCAGGTCGTGCGCCGGCACCGGATCATCGAGCGGCTCCTCACCGACTTCATGGGCTACACCGCCGCCGAGGCGCACGTCCACGCCGACGAGCTGGGCGACACGTTCACGGACGACATGATCGAGCGGATCGACGAGCGCCTCGGACGTCCCGAGCGCTGCCCGCACGGGTGGCCGGTCGACCCCGACGCCGAGCAGGCGGAGAACCCGGAGCTCGCGCCCCTCTCGGCCCTGCGGCCGGGCGACCGCGCGACGATCGTCCGCCTGGCCGAGCACGACGGGGCGCTCCTGCACTGGTTCTACGACCAGGGCCTCGTGCCGGGGGCCGAGCTGGAGCTGGGCGGCATGCAGCCGGAGGCCGGCCAGGTCACCGTGCGCCTGAACGGGGACGAGCGGGCGGTCGGCGACAAGGCCGCCGCGGGGCTCTTCGTGCGGCCGCGGCGCTAGGCGTCGCTTCGACGCCTAGCGGGCGGCCGCGGCCTGGGCCGTGAGGCCGGCGGCGGCCCGGAGCGCGTCGGCCTTGTCCGTGCGCTCCCAGGTGAAGTCGTGGTCGTCGCGGCCGAAGTGGCCGTACGCGGCGGTCTTCGCGTAGATCGGCCGCCGCAGGTCGAGCGTCTGCAGGATCGCGGCGGGCCGCAGGTCGAAGTGCTCGGCGACGAGCGCCTCGATGCGCTCCACGGGGATCCGCTCCGTCCCGAAGGTCCGGACGGCGATCGAGACCGGTCGCGCTACGCCGATCGCGTAGGCGACGTTCACCTCGGCCCGGTCCGCGAGACCCCCGGCGACGATGTTCTTCGCCACGTAGCGGGCCGCGTAGGCGGCCGAGCGGTCGACCTTGGTCGGGTCCTTGCCCGAGAAGGCCCCTCCCCCGTGCCTCGCGGCGCCGCCGTACGTGTCGACGATGATCTTGCGGCCGGTGAGCCCGGTGTCCCCCATCGGGCCACCGAGCACGAACTTCCCGGTCGGGTTGACGTAGACGAAGTCGCGCTCCTGGAAGCGCCGCTCGTCGTAGAGGTGGGGCGGCAGGATCGGGCGGAGGACGTGCTCGATCACATCCGGCTTGATCAGCGCGTCCACGTCCAGCCCCTCGCGGTGCTGCGTCGAGACGAGGATCCGCTCGATCTCGACCGGCGTCTGCCCGCCGTCCTCGTCGGCCTCGTAGCGCACGGTCACCTGCGCCTTGCCGTCCGGCCGCAGGTAGGGCAGCACGTCCGCCTTGCGCACCTCCGAGAGGCGCTTGCAGATCCGGTGGGCGAGCATGATCGGGAGCGGCATCAGCTCGTCCGTCTCCCGGCAGGCGTAGCCGAACATCATCCCCTGGTCGCCGGCGCCGACCAGGTCGAGCGGGTCCTGGTCGCCGGGGTCGTGCTGCACCTCGTAGGAGGTGTCCACGCCCTGGGCGATGTCCGGCGACTGCTCGTCGATCGCAACGATGACGCCGCAGGTCTCGGCGTCGAAGCCGAACTTGGCCCGCGTGTAGCCGATCTCGGCGATCTTCTGGCGCGCGAGGCGCGGGATGTCGACGTACGTCTCGGTCGTGATCTCGCCGGCGACGACGACGAGCCCGGTCGTGATCAGCGTCTCGCACGCGACGCGCCCGTCCGGGTCGTCGGCGAGCACGGCGTCCAGGACGGTGTCCGAGATCTGGTCGGCGATCTTGTCGGGGTGGCCCTCGGTGACGGACTCCGAGGTGAAGGAGAAGTCGCGCGGCACGGCGGCGGGGCTACTCGAGCCCGAGGAAGCCGGTCACCGACAGCTTCGTGCCGTCGGCGGCGCCGTAGAAGAGCAGCGAGCGCAGCGGCTCCAGGTTGCCCGTCACGTCCGGCGGCACCGTGCGGCCCGCCGTCGTCGCGAAGTTGAGCCCGATCGGGATCAGCCGTTTCAGGTTGACGTAGACAAACCCGATCGTCTCGTCCGGCATCTCGGCCGCGTCGCTCGCGGCGGAGAAGTCGGCGTCGCCGTCGAGCTTGTCGCCCTCCCTGAGGCCGGTGATGCCGGTGGTCGAGCTCGTGAACACGAGCTTGCCGTCGAACGCCCCGTAGTAGAGCGCGAACTGCTGCCCGGCCAGCTTCTTCACCGTCACGCCGCTGATCTCCGTCGTCGTGGCCGGGCCCGTGGCGCCGACCGAGGGGCCGATCTTGGCGGCGAGCTTGTCGGCGGTGGCGGCGGCGGCGGCCTCGTCGTCGACCTGGAGCACGAGCGTCACCTCGGGGAGCGGCGCGCCCTCGCGCGCGTAGAACGCGCCTTCCTTGGCGAGGAGCGGCGCGAGCTCGGCGAGCGGGACGCCCAGCTGTGCTTCCAGCCCCAGCACGCGATCCTTCAGCGCCGGGTTCGCCAGCACCTGGTTGAGCGGGCGGTCGAGGCTGCTGAAGGAGACGTACGCGAGCACGCCGCTCGGGATCTCGCCGACGAGTTCGGAGGAGTACGGCTCGGCGGTCGTGCCGCCGGCCCGGTCGGCGAGGAAGTGGAATCTCGTGCCGCCGCTCTTCGCCTCCGCCGACCCGGCGAGCCAGTTGATCTTGCCGACGGCCGGGACGGCGCCCTGGCCCGCCTGATCTGCGACCGCTCCGGCGATCGCGGCCCCGGAGACCCAGAACTTCACCAGCGCCTCGGCGGGCAGCGCCTCCATCGCCTGACCGAACAGGGAGTCGGCCGCGAGGGAAGCGCCGTCGCTCGCCGCCTTGGCGGCCGCGACCGCGGACTGCTTGTCCGAGACGGCCCTCCAGTCGCCCAGCTGCTCGGAGAAGACCTGATCGCCCTCCTCGGCGAGCTTGCGGAAGAGCGCCTCCAGCTTCGTGGCGTCCTTGGGCTCGTTCAGCAGCACGGCGAGCTCCTCCTCGCCGGTGCCGGCGAGAACCCCGATGTCGGTCTCGGGCCCGAGCGCCGGCTTGACGTCGCGCCCGAAGTCGACCCCCTCGCTCGCCAGGCCCTGCTCGATCTGCGCGATCAGCTTCGCGCGCTCGGGGAACTTGTTCGAGAGCTCGTCGAGGGCGTTCCACTGCGAGCCCTCGAAGTCGGTGTCCAGGGCGACGAAGCCGAGCGCGCTCGCCGGGACGTACGCCGCGCCGTCGGGAGCGGCGCCCGCGGCCGGCCTGCCGCCGTCGTCCGTCGTGTCGGAACCCTTGCCGTCGCCGTCGCCGCCGCACCCCGCGGCGAGCAGCGTCGCGAGGACGAGCAGGAGGCCGAGCGCGAGGCAGAGTCGGTGCCGCATCCGGCCGATATTACTCACTCCTCGGTGGGGCGGCGCCCCATCAGCGTCGCGACGAGGTCGCCGAGGCTCTCGCCGCCGAGGACGCTGCAGACGCCCTCGGTGATCGGCAGCTCGATGCCGAGGCGGCGGGAGAGGTCGCGGAGGACGGGAGCGGTCGTCAGGCCCTCCACGACCATGCCGATCTCCGCGACGGCCGCCTCGGCGGTCGCGCCGCGGGCGATCAGCTCGCCGGCCAGTCGGTTGCGGCCGTGGCGGCTCCAGCACGTGACGACCAGGTCGCCCATCCCCGCGAGCCCCGCGAACGTCTCTGGCCGCCCGCCGCACGCCTCGCCCAGACGGGCCATCTCGACGAGTCCGCGGGTGATCAGCGCCGCCTTGGCGTTGTCGCCGAGCCCGAAGCCGTCGACGCCGCCGGCGGCGAGCGCGATCACGTTCTTCGCCGCGGCGCAGAGCTCGACGCCGACGAGGTCGCTGTTCACGTACACGCGGAAGGCGAGCGAGTTGATCGCGTGCTGGAGCTCGAGCGCGAGGTCGCCGTCCTCGCTGGCGATCACGGCAGCGCCGGGCAGCCCTTCGGCGACCTCGGCGGCGATGTTCGGACCCGAGAGGACGGCGACGGGCCGGCCTTCCACGAGCGTCGAGAGCCGCTCGCCGGAGGCGGGATCGAGGCCCTTGGTCAGGCTGAGCACGGGGGCGCGGCCCGGCAGCGCGCGCGCGACGTCTCCGAACGCCCGGCTCGGCACCGCCAGCACGACGAGCTCGGCCGTCTCGGCGCCGGCCTCCTCGACCGCGACCGCACGCACGTCCCCCAGGTGGACCGTGCCGAGGTAGCGCGGGTTCCTCCCCGTCTCGGCGATCGCACGTGCCTGCTCGGGGTCGCGGCAGGCGAGGGTGACCTCGTGGTCCCGGTCGGCGAGCAGCCGCGAGAAGGCCGTGCCCCACGAGCCGCCGCCGACGACCACGACCTTCATCCGCCGACCCTGCCGCCGGGCTTGCGCACGAAGTCGATCGAGACGGGCACGCCCGCGAGCGCGAAGCGCTGCCGCAGCTGGTTCTCCACCCAGTAGCCGTAGTCCCGCGTGACCAGGCCGGGGTCGTTGACGAAGAAGCGGAAGCGCGGCGGGCGCACCCTCGTCTGCGTGCCGTAGAGGAGGTTGAGGCGCTTGCCGTTCCGCGACGGCGGCTGGCGTGCCTCGCGCAGCTCGCCCAGGAAGCGGTTCAGCTCGCCGGTGGGAACGCGGCTCGTCGAGCGGTCGAAGAGCGCCTCGACCTTGTCCAGCAGCCGGTCGATCCCGCGGCGCGTCTTCGCCGACACCGCGATCAGCTCGGGCCGCTGCCGCAGCCGGCGCTCGAGCACCGGCCGCACGTCCTCGATCCCGATCCGCGTCACGTCCCACTTGGACAGCACCACGAGCGTCGAGCACTGCGCCTTGCGCGCGACGTCCGCGACGGCCAGGTCCTGCTCGACCAGGCCCTCGCTCGCGTCGACGAGCACGAGCGCCACGTCCGCGCGCTCGGCCGCCTCGAGCGCGCGCAGCTCCGAGTAGTACTCGATCCCCTGCCGCTGGCGCCGCTTCCGTCGCAGCCCCGCGGTGTCGACGAGGACGAAGGTGCGCTCGCCGCGAAGGAAGACGGTGTCGATCGAGTCGCGCGTCGTCCCGGGCACCTCCGAGACGATCACGCGCTCCTGCCCGACGAGGCGGTTGAGCAGGCTCGACTTGCCCACGTTCGGGCGGCCGAGGATCGCGACCCTGATCGCCTCCTCGCCGACCGGCGGGTGGCCGTGCCCGGGCAGGCGGGCGACGATCAGGTCGAGCAGGTCGCCCGTCCCGTGGCCGTGCATCGCCGACAGCGGGATCGGGTCGCCGAGCCCGAGCCGGTGGAACTCGAAGGCCTCGGCGTCGCGGTCCGGGTCGTCGATCTTGTTCGCCAGCACCAGCACTGGCCTGCGCGCCGCGCGCAGGATCGCCGCCAGCTCCTCGTCCCCGGGCGTGATCCCCGCACGGGCGTCGACGACGAAGAGGACGAGGTCCGCCTCGGCCACCGCCGCCCGCGCCTGGTCGGCGACCGAGCGGGTGATCGGCGACGGGTCGGCGATGTCGACGCCGCCGGTGTCGACCAGGACGAAGTGCTTCCCGTTCCACTCGCAGACGAGCTCCTTGCGGTCCCGCGTCACCCCGGGGGTGTCGTGGACGACCGCGGCCCGGGACTCGGTCAGCCGGTTGACGAGCGTCGACTTGCCGACGTTCGGATAGCCGACGATGGCGACGCGCCCGTAGAGGATCTCCTCGCTCACCGGGTCACACCGGCGGCGTGGCGACGCGGGGACGCCCGAGCTCGTGCAGCTCGCCGAGGAACTGCCACAGCGTCCGGATGCGCCGTTCGATCTCGTCGGAGGCCTCGCGGTAGCCCCTCGCCCCTCGCAGCAGCCCCTCGAAGAGCACGGGCTCGCCCCAGGCGATCGAGACCGGTTGGAAGTTGCCCGGCTGCCAGTCACTACTGCCGAAGACGGCGCCCGGGACGACGGGCACCCCCTCCTGGAGCGCCACCATCGCGGCGCCCGGCTGTGCCTTCCCCGGCACCCCCGCCTGCTGGCGCGTGCCCTCGACGAAGAGGCCCAGCACCCGGCCGCGCCGGACGATCTCGCGCGCCATCCGCACGGCCTCCCGGTCCGACTCCCCGCGCCGGACGGCGAAGGAACCGAACGCGCGGATCAGCTGGCCGAGCGCCGGGGCGCGGTGGGCCTCGATCTTCGCCATGTACCAGATCGTCCTCGGGCAGGAGGCGCCGAACGCGGCGACGTCGATCCAGTGGAAGTGGTTGATCGCGAGCACGGCGCCGCCGTGCAGCGGGATCCGGTCGACGCCGTAGTCCTGCAGGCGCGTGAAGAACCGCGTCGCGGGCGCCATCGTCAGGCGTCCGGCGCCCCAGACCAGGTCCGGGACCGTCACGGCGCCGCGAGCCGGCGCTCGCGCACGCGCTCCTCGACCCGGGCGATCACGCCCTCGACGTCCAAGTGCGTGGTGTCGATCAGCTCCGCGTCCGCCGCCGGCTGCATGCGCACGGCGTCGCTCGCGTCGCGCAGGCGCAGGTCCGTGGCGAGCGCGTCGGCGCCGATGTCGGGCCGGTCCGCGAGCCGCCGCTCCGCGCGCACGGCCGTCTCGGCGGTCAGGTAGACCTTCACCTCGGCGTCCGGCGCGACGACGGTGCCGATGTCCCGGCCCTCGATCACGCAGTTGCCGAGCTCCGCGAGCTCTCGCTGGCGCTCGCGCATGACGCTGCGGACCTGCGGGTGGCGGGCGACCACGGGGACGACGCGGTCGATCCGGGCCTGGCGGATCGCCGCGGTGACGTCCGTCCCGTCGATCGAGACCCGCCCGGCCTCGTCGATGTCGACAGGGTGGCCCCGCGCGAGCTCCCCGAGCGGCTCGCCGTCGCCGAGCGGGATGCCCCGCACGAGCGCGAGCCAGGTCAGCGCGCGGTACATCGCGCCCGTGTCGAGGTAGCGGAAGCCGAGCCGCTCGGCGAGCCTCCGCGCGACGGTGCTCTTGCCGGCCCCGGCGGGGCCGTCGATGGCGACGATCATCTCGGGAGCTCTCCTCCTGTCCGCGGCGGCGCTCAGAGAGCGATGCTGCGGAGCAGATCGAAAAATCCGGGGAAGCTTATAGCGACGGATTCGGCATCCTCGAGCTGGACGCCCTCCCGCGAGACGAGCCCCGTGACGGCGCCCAGCATCGCGATCCGGTGGTCGCCCCGGGCGTGCACCCGGCCCCCTCGGGGGCGGGCCGGGACGCCCCGGACGCGGAAGCCGTCCTCGGTGGCGCGGATGCGCACGCCGGCCGCGCGCAGCGCCTCGGTGATCGTCTCGATCCGGTCCGACTCCTTGACGCGGAGCTCCTCGGCTCCCCGCACGAGGCTCTCGCCGCGGGCGCACGCCGCGGCCAGGGCGAAGAGCGGCAGCTCGTCGACCAGCAGCGGCACCTCGGCCGGCCCGACGGCGGTGGCGGTGAGCTCCGACGAGGCGACCTCGACATCCGCGCCCGGCTCGCCACCGATCTGGCGGCGGTTGAAGAGGGAGATGCGCGCCCCCATGCGCTCGAGCACGGGCAGGAAGCCGATCCGGGTCGGGTTGACGTTGACGCCGGCGAGGCGGAGCACCGAGCCGGACAGGAGCGTCGCCGCGACGAGGAAGGGCGCGGCGGACGAGAAGTCGCCCGGGACGTCAAGCGAGAGCGGCTCGAGGCGCTCGGCCGGCCAGACCGAGGCCTCGCGCGGGCCTCCCGCCACGCGGACGCCGGCGGCCGAGAGGAGGCGCTCGGTGTGGTCTCGGGTCACGGCGGGCTCGACGACCGTCGTCGGCCCCGACGTCGCGTACAGCCCGGCGAGCAGGACGGCGGACTTGACCTGCGCGCTCGCGACCGGGAGCTCGTAGCGGATCGGGCTCAGCCGGCTGCCGCGGATCCTCAGCGGTGCCGTGCCGCCGGTGGTCTCGACGTCGGCGCCCATCAGGCGCAGCGGCTCGGCGATGCGCTCCATCGGACGCCCGCGCAGGGACTCGTCGCCCGTGAGCGTGAACGTCCCCTCCTGCCCGGCGAGGATCCCTGCGAGCAGCCGCAGCAGCGTCCCGGCGTTGCCGCAGTCGATCGGACCGTCCGGGGCCTGCAGGCCGCGAAGGCCGGCGCCGGTCACGCGGACGGTGTCGTCCGCCTCCCGGACCTCGACCCCGAGCGCCCGCAGCGCCGAGATCGTCGAGAGCGTGTCGCCAGCGCGCCCGTAGCCGCGAATCTCGCTCTCGCCCTGCGCGAGCGCGGCGAGCAGGAGCGCCCGGTGCGAGATCGACTTGGCGCCCGGCACGGCCAGCGCGCCCTGGACCGACGTCGCCGGCTCGATCCTCACGGCTCGGGCAGGACGGGGGATGCGACCACGCCGTAGCCCTGGCCCTCGAGCAGCGCGGCCGCCCGGCTCGCCTCCTCCTCCCCCGTCAGCAGCAGCGTCAGGACGCCTCCCCGCTCCGGGGAGAAGTGCTGGAGCTCGAAGTCCTCGATGTTGATCCGCGCGGCGCCGAGCGCCTGCGTGATCCCGGCCAGCACGCCGGGCCGGTCGGGCACGTGCACCCGCAGCCGCTGCAAGACGCCGGGGTCGCCGTAGGCCTGCGCCAGCATCCGACGCCGGTTCCCCCCCGCCTCTCCCACCCAGCGGGCGAGGAACCCCGCGTCGCCCGTCCCGAGCGCGGTCTCGAGCTGCTCCACCCGGCGCCGGTGCTCGGCGAGCTCGCCCCGGAGCGCGGCGGCGTTCTCGAGGAAGATGTCGACCCAGATCCGCGGGTTGGCGCCGGCCACGCGCGTCATGTCCCGGAGCGACCCGCCCGCGGCCGCGAGCGGCTCGTGCCCGTCCACCCGCGTCGAGCCGGCCTGGTTGACGAGCAGGTTCGCGAGCGCGTGCGGGAGGTGGCTCGTCAGCGCCACGAGCCGGTCGTGCGCCTCCGGGTCGACCGCGACCGGCTGCGCGCCGAGCGCCGCGACGAAGCCGTGCACCAGGCGGTAGCGCTCGGGCTCGGTCGTGGAGAGCGGCGTCAGGAACCAGGTCGCCCCCTCGAAGAGATCCGCCGTCGCGTGGTCGGCGCCGCGCGCCTCGGAGCCGCAGACCGGGTGGCCGCCGACGAAACGCTCCGACCCTCGTGCGGCGGCGCAGACCGACGCCTTCGTCGACCCGACGTCGGTGACCGTGCAAGCCGCTCCCGTGGCCGCCAGCACCGCCTTCGCCTGCGCGGCGAGCTGCGCAACGGGCGCCGCGACGACGGCGAGCTCGGCCTCCGCCAGCGCCTCTCCCAGGGTCGCCGCCGCCCTGTCGACGGCGCCGCGGCGGACCGCGGCGGCGAGCGCCTCGGGGTCCGGGTCGAAGCCCGAGACGTCCCCGGCCTGGCCGGAGCGCTTCGCGGCGAGGCCGACGGACGCGCCGATCAGCCCGGTGCCGACGAGCGCGATCCTCATCCGACGGTCAGCCGACCTGTTTGCCGACCAGCTCGACGATCGCCCTCACCTCGCGCGCGAACTCGGCGAAGTCGGCCAGGGGGATCTGCTGCGGCCCGTCGCAGAGCGCCTCCTCGGGGCGCGGGTGCGCCTCGACGATGATCCCGTCGGCGCCCACCGCCGCGGCGGCCCGGGCGAGCGGCAGGACGAGATCGCGACGGCCCGCAGCGTGGGACGGGTCGACGATCACCGGCAGGTGCGTCTCGTGCTGGAGCACGGCCACCGAGCCGAGGTCGAGCGTGTAGCGCGTCGTCCGCTCGAAGGTCTTGATGCCGCGCTCGCAGAGGATGATCTGCTCGTTGCCCTCCTTGGCCACGTACTCGGCGGCCATCAGGAGCTCCTCCACCGACGCCGACGGCCCGCGCTTGATCAGCACCGGCTTGTGGGCGCGGCCGATCTCCGACAGCAGCAGGAAGTTCTGCATGTTCCGCGCGCCGATCTGGATCACGTCGGCGACCTCGACGACCTCCTCGACGTGCCGCGGGTCCATCAGCTCGGTCACGATCGGCAGGCCGGTCTCCGCCCGCGCCTCGCGCAGGATCTCCAGCGCCTCCGGGCCGAGGCCCTGGAAGGTGTATGGCGACGTGCGCGGCTTGAAGGCGCCGCCGCGGAGCATCGTCGCCCCGGCGCCTGCGACCGCGCGCGCCGTGTCGAGCGTCTGCTCGCGGTATTCGACCGTGCACGGCCCCGCGATCAGCCCGAACCAGCTGTCGCCGATTCGCCGCCCGTCGACCTCGATCACGGTCGGGTCCGACCTGAGCTCGCGCGCGACGAGCTTGTAGGGCTTCAGGATCGGCAGCACCTGCTCGACGCCCGGGTAGCCCTCGAGCGGCAGGGTCGCGAGCCGCTCGCGGTCGCCGATCACCGCGATCACCGTCGCCTCGCGGCCGCGTGAGACCCTGGCGACGGCGCCGGCCTCCTGCAGCCGTGCGACCACGTGCTCGGTCTCGGCGGCCGTCGCGGCCGCGCCCAGCACGACGAGGAGCTCGGGAGATCCGTCGGACGACATCCGGGCAAGTCTGCCGGTTCCTTGTCCGGCTAGCATTTTCGCTCCGTCATGCGGATCTTCTCCGGCATCCAGCCCACGGGCGACAAGCACCTCGGCAACTACAGCGGGGGCTTCCGCCAGTACGCCGCGACGCAGGAGGAGGGCGACGGCTGCTTCTGCATCGTCGACCTGCACTCGATCACGGTCGAGTACGAGCCCGACGTGCTCCGGCGCTCGACGCTCGACCTCGCCGCAATGCTCTTCGCGACCGGCCTCGACCCCGACCGCTCGACCGTCTTCGTCCAGAGCCACGTGGCCGCCCACGCCGAGGCCGCCTGGCTGCTCTCGGCGGCCACGGGGTTCGGGCAGCTCGGCAGGATGACCCAGTTCAAGGAGAAGGGCGACGCGCAGGAGTCCGTCTCGCTCGGACTCTTCGCCTACCCGGTGCTGATGGCGGGAGACATCCTGCTCTACCAGACCGACGTCGTCCCGATCGGCGACGACCAGCGCCAGCACCTCGAGCTCGCCCGCGACCTCGCCGAGCGCTTCAACTCACGGTTCGGCGAGACCTTCCGCGTGCCCGAGGGCCGCTTTCCGGAGATCGGCGCGCGGATCATGGACCTCCAGGAGCCGACGAGGAAGATGTCGACGACCGGCGGCACGCCGCAGGGGACGCTGCTGATCTCCGACCCGCCGGAGACGATCCGAAAGAAGGTGCGGAGCGCCGTGACGGACTCCGGCCGCGACGTCGTCCACGACCGCGAGGCGAAGCCGGGCGTCACCAACCTGGTCGAGATCATGTCGGTCGCCACCGGCATGTCGTTCGCGGAGATCGAGGCCCGCTACGACGGCGGCGGCTACGGGCCGTTCAAGGAGGACGTGGCGGAGGCGGTCGTCGGCCTCCTCGATCCGATCCGCCGCCGCTACGACGAGCTCCGCTCGGACGAGGGCGAGCTGCGGCGCCTGCTGGGCGTGGGCGCCGAGAAGGCGCGAGCGGCCTCGTCTCCGACGCTGCAGGCGATGGTCGAGCGGATGGGGTTCGTGCGGCGCTGAGTCACGTGCGCGCGAGCCCGACGAGCCGCCGCAGCCCGCGCACCTCCTCGGCGGACAGCTCCCGCCAGTCGCCCTCGCCGAGCCCCTTCAGGTCGAGACCCGCGTAACCGGTCCGGTGCAGCCGCATCACGGGCAGTTCCACCGCCGCGCACATGCGCTTGACCTGGTGCGTGCGACCCTCGTGCAGGACGAGCTCCAGCCGGCCGCGCCCGAGCCGGCGCGCGCGGGCCGGAGCCGTGGGGCCGTCCTCGAGCTCGACGCCCTCGGCCAGTAGACGAAGGCTCGCCGGCGTCGGATCGCCCGTGACGTCGACCTCGTAGACCTTCTCGACCCCGTAGCGGGGGTGGGCGAGCCGGTGCGCCAGCTCGCCGTCGTTCGTGAGCAGCAGCGCGCCCGTCGTGTCCGCATCGAGCCGCCCGACCGGCACGACGCGCGCGGCGTGGCCGACGAGGCCGACCACGGTGGGCCGCCTCTGCGGATCCCCGGCGGTCGTGACGACGCCGGCCGGCTTGTGCAGCAGCACGTGGGCGAGCTCCTGTGCCGCCACGACCCGGCCGTCCACCTCGACCGTGTCCGACGGCGAGACGAAGGTGTTGAGCTGTGCGGGCCGGCCGCCGACGCGGACCCGGCCGGCCTTGATCAGCTCGTCGGCCCCCCGGCGGGAGGCGACGCCGGCCCTGGCGAGGAAGGCGTTCAGCCGCACGATCCGATTGTCGCGGCTGCACTACCCACTTCAGGGACTCAATCTCTACCCCTTTTGTGCCGATACCCCGGACGGGGGATGACCCAGATGACCCGACTCCTACTGTGTGACGACGCGGCCGCGGCCCGCGAAGCCCTGCGGGCCCTGCTCGAGGGCCACCCCCAGATCGAGATCGTCGGCGAAGCCGCGAACGGCGCCCAGGCGATCTCGCTCGCGCTCGAGCTCGAGCCCGACGTGATCCTGATGGACGTCGTCATGCCGGTCCTCGACGGTGTCGAGGCGACCCGCCGGCTCCGTCAGCTCCTGCCGTCAGTCCGTGTGGTCGCGTTCGCCGGCTCGGACGAGCGCGAGACCGTCGCCGCCATGACCGAGGCCGGCGCGAGCGCCTACTGCGTCAAGGGCGTCGCCCTCTGGGAGCTCGAGCGTGCGATCACGGCCCGCCACGACCCCTTCGTCGGTCTCGCGCACGCGCTCGCTCGCACGACCGACGCGAGCGCCGCCGCCGACCTCGTCGCGAACGAGCTCGGCGTGCTCCTCGGCGGTGCGATCTGCGCGACCTACCTCACCACCGACGCGGGCGCGCTCGAGCTCGCGGGCCTGACCGACACCGCCCCGCACGCCTTTCCGGCGGCGCCGACGATCGTCGTCCGCGCACTGGCAGCCCGGGACCTCGTCCACGCCACGCCGCACGAGCTCCGAGAGCTGGCGGCGGCCGGAGCGGACCTCTCGGAGGCCGTCGCCGTCCCGCTCCTCTCCGACGGCAGCGCGCTCGGCGTGCTCCTCGTCGCGGGGACCGGGCTCGACGTCAGGCAGGTCGCGACGATCGCCGACCTCACCGCCGCGACGATCGCCAACCACCACCGGCTGGCGTCGACCCACGCGGAGGCCCGCCGAGACGCTCTGACCGGCCTGCTCAACCGCAGGGCGTTCGACGAGCGGCTCGCCAGGGCATTGCGCGAGACGGCCGAGGCGGGCGGCGAGCTGGCGATCGCACTGGTCGACCTCGACGACTTCAAGCAGATCAACGACCGCGACGGCCATCTCGTCGGCGACGAGGTGCTGTGCGAGGTCGCCCGCGGCGTCCTGCGGACGCTGCGGCCGGACGAGCACGCGTTCCGGGTCGGCGGCGAGGAGGTCGCGATCCTGATCGGCGGCGGCACCGACGCGGCCGTCCACGTCGCCGAGCGGGTGCGCGACGAGCTTCGCGGCCAGCGGCGCGGCCACAAGCTGCCGACGGTCTCGATCGGGATCGCCGCGTTCCCGCTCGACGGACGTTCCGGCGAGGAGCTGCTGCAGCGGGCCGATGTCGCGCTCTACGCGGCCAAGGCCGCGGGCAAGGACCGGGCCGTCGTCTACGACGCCTCGCTCGACTCGACCCTCTCCGCTCCGCCGGGCTCACGCTGGACCGCCGCGTCTCCCGCCCGGGACGCGGGTCCAATCAGCATCCTCCTCGTCGACGACGACCCCGGGCTCCGCGCTCTGCTCCGGACGACGCTCGAGACCGTCGACGCGGAGGTAACCGAAGCGGACTCTGCCGCCGCAGCGGCCGCCAGGCTGGCCGCTGGGCGTCCCGACGTTGTCGTCCTCGACGTGCAGATGCCGGGCCTGGACGGTCTGTCCTTCTGCCGCGAGCTCCGCCGCCAGCCGGCGACTGCCGGCACGGCCGTGATCGTGCTGAGCGGAGCCGACGACGTCGACGACGACAGGGCGGTGGCCGCCGGCGCGAACGCGTTCCTGCGCAAGCCCTTCAGCCCGCTCCAGCTGCTGGCGCTCGTCGACGAGGTCTCAGGACGCGGCGGCGGGAACGCCGTCGGCGCCTCGGCGGCGAGCGCGCCGCAGGAGCAGTTGCTCCTCTACGCCCACGACCTGCGGCGCCTCCACGACCTCGAGCTCGGGCAGAGAGCGCTCCTGCAGCGCGCGTACCGGCAGACGGTGGCGGCACTCGCGGGCGCCCTCGAGTCGAAGGACGTCGGCACGGGCGCCCACTCGCAGCGCGTCAGGCGGTACTCGATCGAGCTCGCGGCCGCGGTCGATGCGGCGCTCCTGGACGACCCGAGCGTCGAGTACGGCTTCCTCCTGCACGACGTCGGCAAGATCGGGATCCCCGACAGCATCCTCCAGAAGCCCGGCCCGCTGGCCCCGGCGGAGCGGCGCGTGATGCAGACGCACACCGTCCTCGGCGAGCAGATGCTCGGCGGCGTCGCGCTGCTGCAGGGTGGGGGTCTCCAGATCGTCCGCTCCCACCACGAACGCTGGGACGGGCTCGGCTACCCCGACGCGCTGAAGGGCACGGAGATCCCGCTCGGCGCGCGCATCTTCGCCGTGGCCGACGCGCTCGACGCGATCACGAGCGACCGGCCCTACCGGGCGGCCCGGGGCTGGGACGAGGCGGTGGCGGCGATCTGCGCCGAGGCCGGCGGCCAGTTCGACCCGGACGTGCTGGAAGCCTTCCGCGAGCGCGAGGACGCGCTCCGCCGGATCCACGCGCAGGCGCAGACGGCGGGCTCGCTCGCCGTGACCGCGTAGTCGTTACGCCGGGCGCCTGGCCGCCACGGCCTCGAGCCGGCCGCGCAGCTCATCCACGTCGCCGCCCAGGTCCTCGAGCCGCGGCAGTTCGGACAGGCTCTCGAGCCCGAACACCCGCTCGAAGAGCGGGGTCGTCCGGTAGCGGACGGCTCCTCCGGCGCCCGGCTCCCGCCCGGCCTCGGCGATCAGGCCGCACTCGAGCAGGCCGGCGACGACCGAGTCCGCGGCGACCCCGCGGATGCGAGCGATCTCCGGCCTCGAGCACGGGCCGAGGTAGGCGACGACCGAGAGCGTCTCTAGGGCCGCCTGGGAGAGGCCGCGCTCGACCGGGCGTTCGAACAGGCGCCCGCACGCCGCGGCCGCCTCGCGCGCCGCACGGAAGGCGTACCCGCCGGCGACGCGCTCGAGCACGATCCCGCTGCGCCCCTCCCGGAACCTGTCCGCGACGAGTCGGAGCGCCGTCTCCACCCGTTCGACGGCCTCGTCCGCCGCCGACGCAAGCTCCTCCGCGGACAGGGGCTGCGAGGCGACCACGAGCAGCGCCTCGAGCGTCCGGGCGAGCCGGTCGAGGGGATTGGAGGAGATCAGGCGGAGCGTGCGTTCCATCCCGTCTCCTTCGCCTCGGCGGCCGGCGCTCCTACCGGACGGCCGACGCGGATCGGCGCGAACGCACGCCCCTGCTCGAGCGAGGCCTCGCCGGCCTTCGCCAGCTCGAGCAGCGCCACGAACGCGACCGCCTGCTCGGCCCGCGACAGTCCCTCGAGCTCGCTCTCCAGGTCGAAGCGGGCGCGGCGGCGCAGCACCGCGCGGAACCGCTCCAGGAACCGGGACACGGGCGGGAAGCGAAGCTCCATGTGCGCGAGCGAGAGCTGGGGCGGCTCCGCGGCCAGGGCCCGCAGCGCCCGGGCGAGCCCGGCAGGATCCTGCGGGGCGAGACGGCGCTCGGGGCGCGGGGCGAGAGCGGCCGGTCCGAGGCGGAAGTAGCGGTCGCGCCCGGCCTCGAGGCGCTCGGCGAGCGCGGCCGCGGCCGCCTTGATCCGCCGGTACTCCTCGAGCCGGCGGGCGAGCTCCTCCGCGGCCTCGTCCGGATCGAGCTCGGCCAGCTCGGCGGCCTCGTCCGGGAAGAGGCCGCGGGCCTTCAGCTCGAGCAGGGCCGCGACCAGCACGAGGAACTCGCCGCACGCGTCGAGGTCGAGCCGGTCCGACGCGGCCAGGCGCTCCACGAACGCGCAGACGATGCCGGCCACGTCTACCTCGGCCGGCTCCAGCTCCTCCTTCAGGACGAGCGTCAGCAGCAGGTCGAACGGCCCCTCGAAGGCGTCGAGGTCGAGGTCGAGCTCGCGCACGATCACCCGCGAGAGACTAGAGGCGCTAGCGGACGCGGCCCTTCGGAACGCTCATCGACGGCCCGAGCACGATCGGACCGCCGCGCTGGTCGCGCTCGCGCCGGAAGAACTGGATCCAGACGAAGGCGGCCGCGGACAGCACGAAGAGCACGATCGAGACCCAGGCGTTCAGTCGCAGGCCATACCACTCGTGCGACGGGTCGATGCGCATCAGCTCCTCGAAGAAGCGTCCGAAGGTGTAGACGGCGACGTACAGGGCGAAGAGCGCCGGCGGCCGGATCCGGAACAGCCATCCGACCAGGATCAGGACGCCGGCCATGCCGACGTCGTAGACGAACTCGTAGAGGAAGGTCGGGTGGAAGGTCTCCGAGGCGCCGTACTCGGCGGGCCGGTGGGTGATGTCGATCTCGAGCCCCCACGGCCGGTCGGTCGGCTCGCCGAAGAGCTCCTGGTTCCACCAGTTGCCCCAGCGACCGATTCCCTGGGCGAGGAGGAGGCCCGGCGCGACCGCGTCCATGAAGCGCGTCACGCTCGCGCCGGCGAGCTTGACGACGACCGCTCCGGCGAGCACGCCGAGGAGGATGCCGCCCCACACGCCGAGACCTCCCTCCCACACCGCGAAGACGCCGCGCCACTTCGGATCGGGGACCTCGCTCCAGCTGGTCGCCACGTGGTAGGCCCGCGCCCCCACGATGCCGAACGCGACGCCCCACACGGCGACGCGGAAGACGAGATCCCAGTCGCCGCCCTGCCGCGTCCAGCGGATGCCGGTGACGACGATGCAGGCCGCGATCGCGGCCAGCAGCATCAGCCCGTACATGTGGATCGTCAGCGGGCCGAGATCGATGGTGCCGGTGTCCGGCGAGGGGATCGACGCGATCACGCGCGGGATTGTGCCCGTGAGCGGGCCGCCGCGTCGAGTGAAGGTGCCTGGGGGGCTCTCTAGAGGAGGATCTGGATCGCCAGCTCGGGGGAGCAGCCCCGCTCGATCAGGCCGACGGCGAAGTGCAGGTCGACGTCGTGGCGGCCGGCGATCCGGGCAGCGTCATGGGGCGAGTAGCCGGCCCGCTCCAGCTCCCTGGCGCGCCAGCGCTCGATCCGCTGGAGCTCGGTCTCCTCGAGTTGTGTCTCGGCGGCAGGCATCGCTCGTCCTCGCGTCGCAGTATCTACCTCGTTCATTCGGTGTAACGACGGAACCGGATGTCCCCGTACCGGTCCGGCGGAAGAATTAACGCAGCCTTAACCCGACCCCTCCCCGCGGCCACAGCGGGCTACGCGACCGCGGCCTCGCCGAGCAGCGCCTTCACCTCGGCGAAGAAGTCGGGGGCCGGCCTGACCTTGTAGGCGTGGCCGAGGGCGAGCGTGCGCGGTCCCTGCGAGGTCTCCAGCGACAGGATCACCGGAGCCTCCCCCGGGAAGTCCTTCACCAGCGTCGCGAGCTCGCGGACGATCCCCGCCTGGGCGGTGCGGGCGTCGACCTTGAGCCTGACCTCCCGCCGCTCGGGCGTCGCCTCGAAGGGAAGCACCTCGAGGGCGATCAGCTTCGTCTCCCCCTCCTGCTTGTGGTCGACCCTGCCCTTGACGACGAGGATCCGGTCGGCGACGCACAGCTCCCGCGCCGCGGCGTAGACCGAGTTGAAGACGACGACCTCGGTTCCGCCCGTGAAGTCGTCGAGGCGCATGAAGACCATCGGCTCGCCCTTCTTCGTCGTCAGCTGCTTGAGCGCGCCGACGATGCCGCCGACCGTGACGACCTCTCCGTCGCGCCGCCGCTCCACGTCGGCGAGCGGGCAGTCGGTCCTCCGGCGCAGCTGCTCCCTGATCGCGTGCAGCGGATGCTCGGAGACGTAGACGCCGAGGGTCTCCTTCTCGAGCCGCAGCAGCTCCGGCTTCTCGAACTCCTCCGCCGGGATCGGAGCGTGATGGCGCGGCCGCTGCTCCGGCGTCTCCGCGCCCATGTCGAAGATCGAGCCCTGGCCCGCGAGCCGGTCGGCCTGCTGGCGCCCGCCCCAGGCGAGGGCGCCCTCCAGCACCTCGAGCATCCCCTTCCGGGACGCGCCGGTCGAGTCCATGGCTCCGCACTTGACGAGCGACTCGAGCGCGCGCTTGTTCACCACCTGGGGGTCGACCCGCTCGGTGAACTCCCAGAGCGAGGCGAACGGCCCGCCCTCGGCCCGCGCCGCGACGATCGCGCGAGCGGCCGTGTCGCCGACATTCTTGACCGCGTTGAGCCCGAACCTGATCTTCCCCTCGACGACGGCGAAGTCGCACGCCGAGGAGTTGACGTCCGGCGGCAGCACGTCGATCCCGAGCTCGTCGCACGCGTTGACGTAGTACGGAACCTTGTCCTTCGTGTTCATCACGGAGGAGATGAGTGCCGCCATGTAGGCATGCGGATGGTTGGCGCGCAGCCACGCGGTGCGGTAGGCGATCAGCGCGTAGCAGGCGGCATGGGCCTTGTTGAACGAGTAGTCCTGCGACTGCTCCATGTCCTTCCAGAGCTGCTGCGCGACGCCGGGCGGCACGCCGTTGGACGCGCACCCCTCTAGGAACTTGTCCTTGAGGGAGGCCATCAGCGAGTGGATCTTCTTGCCGATCGCCTTGCGCAGCGTCTCCGCCTCCGCGGGGGTGAAGCCGGCGATCTGCTTCGCGATCTGCATGTACTGCTCCTGGTAGATGCAGATCCCGTACGAGTCGGCGGTGAGCGGCTTCAGGCGCTCGTCGATGAACGTCACCGGCTCCTGGCCGTTCTTGCGCCTCGCGTACACCGGGATGTAGCTCATCGGTCCCGGGCGGTAGAGGGCGACGAGCGCGATCAGGTCGTCGAACTCCGTCGGCTTCACCAGCCTGAGCGCCTCGCGCATGCCGGACGACTCGAACTGGAAGACGCCGGTGGACTCTCCCCGAGCGAGCATCTCGTAGGTCTTGCGGTCGTCGACGGGGATCGAATCGACGTCCAGGCCGCCGACGAGCTCCACCGTCTTGTCGATCACGTCCAGGTTGCGCAGGCCGAGGAAGTCGATCTTCAGCAGGCCCAGCTCGACGACGTCCCACATCCCGAACTGGGTCACGACCTCCTGGTCCGGGCCCTTCTGCTGGAGCGGCCCGACCTCGATCAGCGGCTGCGCGCCGATGACGACGCCAGCCGCGTGGATCGAGTCCTGGCGCACGAGCCCCTCGAGCGGCCTGGCGAGCTCGACGACCTCGCGTGCGACCGGATCCGAGTCGTAGGCCTGCTTCAGGTCGGTGCCCGGCTTCAGGCAGTCGTCGAGCGTCTGCCCCGGCCCCTCGGGAATCAGCTTGGCGATCCGGTCGACGGTGCCGTAGGGGACGTCGAGCACGCGGCCGGCGTCGCGGACCGCGGCCCGGGCGGCCATCGTGCCGAAGGTGATGATCTGGGCGACGCGGTCCCGTCCGTACTTCTCGGCCACGTAGTTGATCACGCGGTCCCGGCCGGCGACGGAGAAGTCGATGTCCATGTCGGGCAGGTCCTTACGCGCCGGGTTGAGGAAGCGCTCGAAGAGGAGCCCGAAGCGGATCGGGTCGAGGTCGGTGATCTGGAGGCAGTACGCGGCGAGGGAGCCGGCCGAGGAGCCGCGGCCCGGCCCGACGCTGATCCCGTTCTGGCGAGCGAAACGGATGAAGTCCCAGACGATCAGGAAGTAGTCGGCGAAGCCCATCTCCCGGATCGTCTTCAGCTCGAAGCGGAGCCGGTCCTCGAGCTCGGCCGTCACGGTGCCGTAGCGCTTGCGCAGGCCGTTCTCGCAGAGCTCGACGAGGTAGTCGAAGGCGTCCCGTCCCTCGGGGACCGGGTACCTCGGCAGCAGGATCCGGCCGAGCTCGAGCGTCACGGTGCAGCGCTCGGCGATCTCGAGCGTCCGGCGCAGGGCGTCCTCGTGACCCGCGAAGTCGACCGCCATCTCCTCCGGGGTCTTGAAGTAGTACTGGTCGGTCTCGAACTTCCAGTGGTTCGGGTTCTTGAGCGAGTCGCCCGACTGGACGCAGAGGAGCGCCTCGTGGGCGCGCGCGTCCTCGTGGCGGAGGTAGTGGACGTCCCCGGTGGCGACGAGGGGCAGGCCCGACTCGCCCGCCAGCTTCACGAGCGCCGGGTTGATCCGTCGCTGGACCTCCATGCCGGCGTTCTGGAGCTCGACGTAGGTCGAGTCGCGGCCGAAGATCTGGGCGAGCCGGTCGAGGTCGCCCGCCGCGTCGGCCGGGCGGCTCTCCTCGAGCGCCTTGCACACCCGGCCCGAGAGGCAGCCCGAGAGGGCGACGAGCCCGGTGGCGTGACGCTCGAGCAGCTCCCAGTCGACGCGCGGCTTGTAGTAGTAGCCCTCGAGGTATCCCAGCGAGGCGAGCCTGATCAGGTTGCCGTAGCCCTCGTTCGTCTCGGCGAGCAGGGTCAGGTGCGCGTAGCCCTTCGCCTGCACCTTGCGGTCGTCCGCGACGTAGACCTCGCAGCCGATCAGGGGCTTGACGCCCGCCTTGCGGGTCTCCTGGTAGAGCTGCACCGCGCCCGCGAGGCTGCCGTGGTCGGTCAGCGCGACGGCGGGCATCTCGAGCTCGGCGGCGCGCGCGGCGAGCGCCGGAATGCGGCACGCCCCGTCGAGGATCGAGTACTCGGAGTGGACGTGGAGGTGGACGAAGGGCGCCTCGGGCACGGAGGACGATTCTAGGTCGGGCGGTGGATGCTGCCCCCCGGGGCGCCTCCGGCGACGCCGCTCGTCGGTTCCAGCTATACGAGCTCGAGCTGTGCGAGCTCGGGCTCGGCACCGACACGCGCCGCTGGGCGCGCCGGCGACCGATCGCCTGCGCCGGCGTTACTTCTTCGGCTTCGGCGGCGGCGGGGGGTCCGGCGGCTTGGGCTTCTTGAAGCCGACGATGTCGCCCTTGGCGCCGTCGATCGCGTTCAACCAGGTGCCGTTCCTGCCGGCCCTGTAGATCCACCCCCACCAGTCGAACTCGTCCCCGGTCACCCGGGTGAAGTAGACCGAGACCCAGTAGCGGGAGCCCGGGCAGTTGCCGGCCGTGTCGCACCGGTAGTCGAACGTCCCGAGCGAGCCCCGGGTCTTGGCGCCGGGCCTGGCGAGCATCCGCGCCGTGAAGTCCATCCGGTAGCCGCCCTTGAAGGTGCCGGTGATCCCGGCGGGGATGGTGGTCGTCCCACCCGGACTCGGGCCGGCGAGCGTCGTGAACATGCCGTCGTAGTTGACGATCGCGCAGAACACGCCCGCGCCGGTGCGCCAGACGCGGAGCTTGCGGGTGTAGGCGTCCTTCGCCCAGTAGTTGCCCTTCGTTCCCGAGTCGACGTCGTTCACGACCTTGTGGTGGACGTCGATCACGAGCTTGCCCTTGCCGCACGTCCGCGCGTGGAGCTGCTTCTCGTTCAGCTTCGGCGGCGGCCCTGGCGCGGCCATCGCCGCCCCGCCCGCGACGAGCGCGGTCAGCATGGTGCCGGAGATGAAAGTCAGTGGCCTCATGGGTTTCCCCCCTTGCCGGAGGTGATCCTCTGGTATAGACGACGGCGGAAGCCTACGGGACTTGCGCCGTGCTCAGGCGTCGCTTGCGACGCCGACCTCAGGAGCGCGGGCTTGCCCGTGCTCCGTCTGGGCTGACCGCACGAGCGTATCCGGGTAGAGCCACGATCCTAGGAATCGGCGAAGTGGTCGTGGTCGTCCCCGTCGCCGGCACGCCGCCGCCAGAACCACAGCGCCCCGCCGAGGGCCGCCAGCGCAGGCACGATCGCCTTCAGCCCGACGGGCCTGCCGCCGGCGTCGCCGCCGACCGGCACGGCCGCGCGCGCCTTGCGCTTGATCGCCCGCTTGCCGAGCTTCCACACAAGCCAGCCCAGCATCGCGTTCCGCTTGCTCAGCATTCCCATCGAGCTCCTTTCTCGATCCGGGCCGAGAATACTTCCAGGACTCCCCTGACCCGAAAAGGTGGAGCGCCGCCTCGTGCGACTGAGGCGGCGCTCCGGGGAGAGAGACCCGAAGCCGAAGCCTCGGTTTCGGGGACGAGGCCGCGTCCCCTCTGCCCTCAATAATGCCCGTTCCGACGAAAGCTTGCGGTCCCCCCTCGGAAACCCCCTCTACGCGGGCGCTTGCGCGCCTCGCCTGGCGTCGTTTCGGACCTTGCGCTCGCTCCGCGCGAGCCCGACGGTGACGCCGGGAACGGCTTCGTGGACCGGGCGCGGCGCCCGCGCGCGGGCCCTCTCCTCGCCGCGGGCGAGGCCCACGGAACGCCCTGCCGCTGCCTCCGACCGTGCGTCGCGCTCCCCGGCGGCGAGCCCCACGGGGGGCCGCGACGTCTGCGTGGAGCGAGCCTGGTGACCGGATGCCCGCCACGGGGTGCGCGACGCGAGCTCGTAGGCGACCCCCGCGACCAGCGCGGCGCTCGCGAGCGCCCCGGCCGTCCGGAGGACGAGGCCCCGGCGGAGGACTAGGCGCGGCGCGGCCGGCTGCCGGCCGAAGAACGTCTCCAGGGACGCCGGGAGCGGGACGTCCGCGAACGCCTTCCAGGTCTCGCGCCGAGCGCGCTCGGCGGAGCGGATGTCGGAGCAGTCGAGGCAGCCTCGCAGGTGCGCCCGGAGCGGGCGACGCTGCCGTCGCGGCAGCTCGCCGTCCAGCTCCCTGGAGATCGCGAGCTCGGCCTGGTCGCAGGTGAGATGGAGCGCCATCACCCGGTAGACGCCGCGCAGCGGCCTTCCTTGCGCCGAGCCGCTCTCGCGACGAGGAGGACGAGCGCGGCCGCGAACCCGGCCTTGCCCGCGAGGCCCGCTTCGGCGGCGCCGGCGAACGCTCCGCCGCTTCCGAGCACGGACGCCAGGCCCGAGAGCAGCGGCGCCCCCGCCAGGCCCTTCCCCGCGGTCCGGCTGGCGCGCTGGCTGCGGGCGAGGGTCGCGCAGTCCGCGCACCCCCGCAGGTGCGCTCGCAGGGCGCCGCGCTCGTCCGCCGGGAGCAGCCCCTCGCCCTCGCGCGCCAGGGCCTTCGCGGCCTCCGGACACGTGAGCGGCTCCTCGAGGTGCTCGCGCAGGGTCCGGCGCGCACGGAAGATCAGCGTCTCCACGGCCGAGACGGAGACCCCGAGCACCGCCGCGATCTCCTTGTAGGAGCGGCCCTCCAGCTCGCGCATGACGAGCGCCGAGCGCTGGTTGAACCCCAGCTGGTCGAGGGCCTGCCTGAGCTGCCCGAGGTCGACGACGTCCTCGGCGACGGGGGCGGCCGGCGCCTCGTCGAAGGCAACCTGCTGCGGGCGGCGGGAGTTGTGGCGGAAGCGGGCGCGGCAGACGTTGTGCGCGATCGCGATCAGCCAGTGCGACGGCTTGCGCGGTACCTCGCCTCGCTGGTGGGCGCGGTAGGCGTTCAGGAAGGTGGTCTGGGTGGCGTCCTCCGCGTCGGCCGGGTTCCTCAGCACCGCGAGCGTGTAGCGGTAGACCTCGCGCACATGCCGTTCGTAGAGACGCTCGAACGAGCGGTCGCCCACTGGACCATCCGCAGCACCCGACGCCATGGCGGTTCCCCCGAACCCTTCCCCGACGATGCCTGGAGGCGATCCTATCCGATCGGCCGCCCCCGGAAGAGGGAATTTCTCGCTACGCCCCGGCGGCGGCCTTGCGCTTCGGGGGCAGGTGGATCGCCCGCCCCAGCGCGACCAGACCCGCCTCCTTGATCGCCTCCGACAGGGTCGGGTGCGCCGCGATCCCGTCCGCGACCGTCTCCACGGTCGCCTCGGCGTCGAGTGCGACGACGCCCGCCTCGATCAGGTCGGTGACGTGGGGCCCGACCATGACCAGACCGAGCAGCTCGCCGTAGTGCGTCTCGTGGATCGACTTGACCCAGCCGACCGTCTCGTTCTGCATCACCGCGCGGGCGTTCGCGACCCACGGGAACACGCCCACGGCCACGTCGTCGCCGTACTGCTCCCGCGCCTCGGCCTCGGTCAGCCCGACACCGGCGATCTCCGGGTCGGTGTAGATCGGACGGGGCACGCCCCGGCTGTCGACGACCGCCTCGTGGCCCATCGCGTTCTCGGCCGCGACCTCGCCCTCGCGGAAGGCGGTGTGCGCGAGCTGCCAGTAGCCGGCGCAGTCCCCGACGGCGTAGATGTGGCCGATCGTCGTCCGCCGGTGCTCGTCGGCGGCGATGCCCTTGCGGCGGTCGAGCTCGACGCCGATCTCCTCGAGGCCGAGGCCCTCGACGAGCGGGGCGCGGCCAACGGAGACGAGCATCAGGTCGGCCTCCACCGTCTCTCCGTCGCCGAAGTGCACGGTCAGCGATCCGCCGTCGTCCTCGACCCTCGTACACTGCTTCGAGAGCTGGAGCGCGATCCCGCGCTTGCCGAAGTGCTTGGCCAGCTCTTTCGCCGCGTCCGCGTCCTCCTGCGGGATCAGCGCCGGCAGCATCTCGATGATCGTGACCTCGGCCCCGAAGCGCCGGAAGATCGAGGCGAACTCGCACCCGATGATGCCGCCGCCGAGGACGCCCAGCCGCCCGGGCACCTCCGTCTGGGCGAGGAGACCCGTCGAGTCGACGCACCGCGGCGAGTCGAGCCCCTCGATCGGCGGACGCAGCGGAAAGGAGCCGGTGGCGACGATCGCGCTCCGGAAGCCGACGTCCTCGCCGCCTTCGACCGCGATCGTGTTGGCGTCCTTGAACCGGCCCCTGCCCTTGACCCACTCGACCCCGTTGGCCTTCAGCAGACCCGCGACCCCGCCCGTCATCTGCTTGACGACGGCGTCCTTCCACTCGTTCGCCTTGGCGAAGTCGAGCGTCGGCTCGCCCACCTGCACGCCGAGCTTCCCGAACGTCTCCTCGGCCTCCTTGATCGCGAACGCCGTCTGCACCCACGCCTTCGTGGGGATGCAGCCGACCCGCAGGCAGGTGCCGCCCAGCTCGGGCTCCTGCTCGATGCAGACGGCCTTCGCGCCCAGCTGGGCGGCGCGGATCGCCGCCGTGTACCCGCCCGGACCGCCGCCGAGGACGGCAACGTCACAGTCCATCTCGTCTCCTCGTTCGGATTCCCGTCGATCCTAACGGCGCCCCGCCGGACGGCGTCGCGCCCCGCTTCAGGGACTACAGCGCAGGGATCGGCGCGCAGCAGCATCAGTCGGGTAATGGCCCGATCGGGCCCCTCCCCCCTCGACGACTGGAGGCCGCAGATGTCGAAACGACTCGTCCTGCTCGCAACGCTCCTGCTCGCCGGCGTCCTCGGCCTCACGGCCGCCGCCGCCGCAACGGGCAAGAAGCCGGGGAAATCCCACCCGGTGACCGTCTTCAAGCTCAACCTCGATCCCAGGCAGGAGGTTCCGCCGGTAGCGCTGAAGGCGGACGCGCGCGGCTCCCTGACCCTCGACGTCACCCGGGACGCGACGGGGAACATCGTCTCCGGCAAGGTCGTCTTCCACCTCAACTACCGCTTCCCCGGCGCCGTGACGATCACCGGCCTGCACGTCCACCAGGGAGCCAGGAAGGCGAATGGACCGATCGTCGTCGACTCCGGGATCGGCACGACGACGGACGCGGACGGGGCCGGCAACCTGACCTCTGTCGTGCCCGGGTCGCCGGCGACGCTGACGGCGATCCTGGCGTCTCCGCGCGGCTTCTACGTCAACCTGCACACGAGCACGCACCCGGGCGGAGCGCTCCGCGACCAGCTGAACCGCCACGGCAAGCACAAGGGCAAGCACGAGGACAAGGGCAAGCACAAGGGCAAGCACGAGGACAAGGGCAAGTCCAGGGGCAAGCACCGGTAGGCACGAGCGGGGGCCGCCGGATCGGCGGCCCCCCTACTCCAGCGTCAGCTGCATCGTCAGCGTGCCCCCGACCTCGGCGACCTTGCGGAACCCGAAGCGCTCGTAGAGGCCGATCGCCGGGTTCGAGCGGTCGACGCTGAGGCTGAGCGACCGGTGGCCCGCCTGCCGGGCCTTGTCGAGGAGCGCGGCGAGCAGCGCCTTCCCGACCCCGCCGCGGCGGCGGCTGGGGACGACCGCGAGCGAGAGCTCGGGTGTCTGCTCGTCGACGAAGCCGTAGCCCGGCTCGCCCGCGCGGTAGAGCCGGAACCACGCGGCGCCGATCGGGGTCGAGCCCTCGAGGGCGATCACAGCGGTATCCCCCGGCCGGCCCCAGCGGTCGACGTAGCGCGAGACGGGGAGGTCCCCGACGAGCGAGGCGCCCGCATAGGCGTGTCTCAGCATGTCGCGCAGGAAGCGGACGTCGTTCGGGCCGCCCGCGCGCAGGATCACCTGGGCAGCTCCTGCGCGAGCTGGATCCGGTTGCCGTCCGGGTCGTACACGTCGAGCAGGCGCATCTGCCCGTGCAGCTCGAGCACGACGCCGACGCGAATGCCCTCCGCGCGCAGTCGCTCCGCCTCGGCCTTCACGTCCGCGACGTCGACGGCCGCGACTCCGCCGTCCTCGAGGTCGCCCTCGGCCAGGGCGATCTCCATCGTCCCCCGGACGAGCCGGGCCCAGCGGCCCTCGTGGTCGACGTAGGTCTCGGTGAAGCCGAGCTTGCCGCAGTAGAAGCCGCGCGCCGCTTCGAGGTCCCGGACGCGGTACCAGACGGTCACGCTAGAGGGCCAGCCCTGGCTCCTCGAGGAAGTCCTTGACCGTCCGCAGGAACTCTGCGGCGGTCGCCCCGTCGAGAGACCGGTGGTCGCAGGTCAGGGTCATCGTCATCAGCGGGAGGATGTCGAGATCGCCGTCGCGCGCGACCGGCCGCTCCTCGATCGCGCCGACGGCGAGGATTGCCGCCTGCGGCGGGTTCAGCACCGCGACGAAGTGCTCGACCCCGTACATGCCGAGGTTCGAGATCGTGAACGTCCCGCCCTCGATGTCGGCCTGCTGGAGCTTGCCCTCGCGCGCGCGCGCGACCACGTCGGCGCGTGCAGCTGCGATCTCGGCGATCGAGCGGCTCTCGCAGCCCGGGATGACCGGCACGATCAGGCCCCTGGGGATCGCCACCGCGAGGCCGATGTTGGCCCGCGGGTGCAGCTCGATCGCGTCGCCGGTGAAGAGGGCGTTGACCGGCCGGTGCCGCATCAGCGCCAGCGCGCAGACCTTCGTCAGGACGTCGGTCACGGTCGGCCGGACGGCGCCCTCCCGCGTCGCCTCGACAAGCCGCTCCCGGAGCGCCAGCGTGCGGGTCATGTCGGCCGACATCGTGATCTGGAAGGCCGGGGCCTCCCAGGCCTGCGTCAGCCGGCGGGCGATCGTCCGGCGCAGGGAGGTGAGCTGCTCGACCTCGACCCCGTCGGCGGGCGCGGGCGCGGCTGCGACCGGCTGGGCGGCCCGGGGCGCCGCGGCGCGCTCGACGTCCTCGGCGACGACCCGTCCCTCGGGGCCCGTCCCAGTGAGCGACGTCAACTCGACGCCGCGCTCCCTGGCGATGCGACGGGCGAGCGGCGAGGCCTTGACGCGCGACGGGCGCGAGTCCCCCTGCCCGTCGGGCCCCGGGGCCTCCGGGGCGTCAGGGGCGGCCGACGCCTGCCGGCCGAGATCGCGCTCGGCCTCGCGGGCGGGCGCCGCCGACCCCTCCTCCTGCGGATCCTCGTCGACCTTCGCGGCGGCCGGCGGGGAAGCGCCGTCCTGCGATTCCTCGATCTTCTCGTCCGCCTCGCCGATGAAGGCGATCGTCGTGCCCACGTCCACCTCGCCCTCGGGCACCGCGATCTTCAGCAGCACGCCCGAGGCGTCGGCTTCGACCTCCTGCGTGACCTTCTCCGTGTCGAGCTCGTAGAGCGGCTCGCCCTTCTCGACGGCATCGCCCTCGGCCTTCAGCCACTTGACGATCGTGCCCGACTCCATGCCCTGCCCGAGCCGGGGGAGCTTGACCTCGCTAGCCACCGTTCCGTCCCACCGTCCTGTAGATCGCCGCGAGCACGTCGCGCGCGTGAGGCACGACGAACTCCTCCATCACGGGCGCGAACGGGATCGGGGTGAACCTGGCCCCGACGCGCTCGACGGGCGCGTCCAGCCAGTCGAAGGCCTGGTGCTGCACGACCGCGGCCACCTCGGCGCCGAAGCCCATCCGGGTCACCGCCTCGTGGGCGACCACGCAGCGGCTCGTCTTCTTGACCGACCCGACGATCGTCTCCTCGTCGAGGGGCTGCAGCGTGCGCGGGTCGACCACCTCGACGGAGACGCCCTCCTGCTCCGCCTCCGCGGCGGCGCCGAGGGCCTCGTGCACGAGCCGGCCGGTGGCGACGACCGTGACGTCCTCGCCCTCGCGGTGGACGCGGGCCTGCCCGAGCGGGATCCCCTCGATCTCGTCGGACACCTCCTCCTTCAGACCGTACAGCGTGCGGTGCTCGAAGAAGACGACCGGATTGTCGTCGTAGATTGAGGACCACAGCAGCCCGCGCACGTCGGCCGGCGTCGAGGCGAACACGACCTTGAGGCCGGGCACGTGCACGAGCCAGGCCTCGAGCTGCTGCGCGTGCTGCGCGCCCGGCGACCAGCCGGCACCGCCCTGCGTCCGGATCGTGAGCGGCACCTTCACCTGGCCGCCCGACATGTACCGGTGCTTCGCGGCCTGGTTGACGATCTGCTCCAAGGAGAGCGTCAGGAAGTCCTCGTACATGATCTCGACGACCGGTCGCATCCCCTGGATCGCCGCGCCGATGCCCGCCCCGACGATCGCCATCTCCGAGATCGGCGTGTTGCGGATCCGCTCCGGGCCGAACTCGTCGAGCAGCCCCTGCGTCACCCCCATCGAGCCGCCCATCTCGGCGATGTCCTCGCCCATGACGAAGACGTCCCGGTCGGCGCGCAGGGCGCGCGAGAGCGCGTCGCGCACCGCCTCCCGGTAGCTGAGCTCAGGCATAGACGTTCTTGAGCGCGTCCTCGGGCTTCGGGTCGGTGCCGGCCTTGGCGAACGCGACCGAGGCCTCGACCAGCTCCGTCACCTCGCGGTCGACCTCGTCGACCTCCTCCTCGGACAGCTCGAGCTTGTCGCGGAGCAGCGTCAACGGGTCGCGCGTGTCGCGGAGCTGCTGCTGCTGGCCCTTCGGCCGGTAGACCTGCGGGTCGCCGACGTAGTGGCCGACGAGCCGCTCGCACTCGACGTCGAGGAAGACGGGCCCCGCGCCCGAGCGCGCGTGCTCGAGCGCCTCTCCGGCGGCCGAGTACACGGCCTCGACGTCCTGGCCGTCGACCTTGATCGCCCTCATGTCGTAGGCGAGCGCCCGCTTCGACATGTCCTCCCAGACCGGCGTGTGCTGCGCGCCGGGTGTCGACTCGGCCCACCAGTTGTTCTCGCAGACGAACACGGCGGGGACGGCCCAGAGCGCGGCGAGGTTGAGCGACTCGTGGAAGGTGCCGATGTTGGTGGCCCCGTCGCCGAAGAACGCGACCGCCACGCGCGGCTCGCCGCGCAGCTTGAAGGCGAGTGCCGCGCCGGCGATCCCGGGCAGTCCGCCGCCGACGACGGCGTTCGCCCCGAGGTTGCCGCGCTCGACGTCGTAGAGGTGCATCGACCCGCCGTAGCCGTGCGAGCAGCCTTCGAGCTTGCCGTAGAGCTCCGCCATGAGCGCGTTCGGATGCGTCCCGCGCGCGAGCGTGTGCCCGTGCGCGCGATGCGTGGAGGCGAAGACGTCGCCGTCCTCGAGCGCGCTGCAGACGCCGACGGCGACGGCCTCCTGGCCGATCGCGACGTGGAGGAAGCCGGGCAGCTCGCCGGCGCGGAAGCGGTCCTCGACCATCTCCTCGAAGCGCCTGATCAGGAGCATCTCGCGGAAGAAGTCGCGCAGTTGCTCGGAGGGCAGCGACGCCCGTCTGCGCTCGACCTTCGCCACGACGGTGAGTCTATGCTCAGGTGCGTGGGATTCGTCGCTCAGTGGCGGGAGATCGAGTCCTCCCTGCCGGAGGCCTGGGGCGAGGCCAGCCTGTCCGTGAGCCTCAGCGACCCGGGGCGGGCCGACCGGGCGGCGGCGCTGCTCGGCCCCCTGGCACCGGGCCGGAGCGGCCACCGCCTGCGGCTGACCGTCGCGACGAGCGGCGGCTCCTCGCCGGGCGGCCTCGTGCGCGCGCTCGAGCGGCTCGACGGGGAGGGAATCCGGGGCAGCCTCGACCTCGTCGGCACCGCGGAGGCGGCGCCGGCACGCGACGAGCGGCGCGAGGGCCTCGCCGCGTCCTGGAGCCGTCAGCTCGCGGGGCTGCCGGCCGACTGGAGCCACCTGCAGGGCCAGGTCGACCTGACGTCGACCGACCATCTCGAGCGGGCCGCGCTGCTCCTCTCGCCGCTCAACCCCTCGCGCTTCGACGACGCCCCGAGCTTCCGCTTCCGCTGCGCCCGCTCGTTCGGATACGGCGTGTCGGCCGCGATGGCGAGACGCTGCTTCGAGCGCCTCGACGAGGAGCCGATCCGCGGCGGCGTCTCCGTGCTGCGCGTCGTCTCGGACTCGGACCCGGTCGAGACGCAGGGGCCGGTGTGGTACGTCGGCGGGCGGGCGGTCTGATGACCGGCGACCCGGTCTCCTGGCTGGTGATCGAGCGGGGCTGGAAGATCTACGCCGCGGACGGCGAGGAGGTGGGACAGGTCGAGGAGACGGTCGGCGACTCCGGGCGCGATATCTTCAACGGCCTCGTGCTCTCGACCGGGCTCTTCAAGCGGGCGCGCTACGTGCCCGCCGAGCGGGTGGCCGAGATCCGCGAGGGCGAGGTGCGGCTCGACCTGACGACCGGGGACGTCGACCGGCTCGCCGCGCACGGCGAGCCGCCGCCCTCGGAGCAGATCCGCCCCTAAGAGCGCCTAACAAAATGACTCCTGAGCCTGCAGCCGACTGAAGCAGATCAGGCTCGCACCGAGGTAGAGGAACGCCTCGTGGATGTCCGCGCGCCGCTCGTAGCGGACGCGCAGTCGGCGGTGCTGGTGAAGCCAGGCGATCGTCCGCTCGACGACCCAGCGCTCGCGGCCGAGCCCG
>JBHEMU010000034.1:0-19055 GCA_046262415.1 Gaiellaceae bacterium
CTGCCGACGTAGCCGCCGAGCCGGCGGACGGTCCGCTTCGTGCGCACGGTCGCGCGCGAGAGGTCCTCGAGGTTCCCGACGCGCAGCCGCATCCGGATCCGGTAGTCGACCAGGCGCCGGCCCGGCGGGAGCGAGGCTGCGTCCTGGTCTCGGGCGGTCGAGGGCGGTGCCTTCCCTTCCAGCGCTTCGAGAGAGCCGCCCACAAGCACGCGCTTCGTGCGGGAACTCGCGGCGTCGCGCTCCCCGGAGGAGACGAGCCCCTGCACCATCGCGGCGCTGACGACGGCGGCGAGGCTCACCGGCACCAGCACGAGTGCCGCCCGCCGCAACCGCACGCGCTCGAACAGCGAGGGCCGCGGCTCGGGCACCGGCGCCGCGATCGCTCGCACGCGCTCGCGCAGCTCAGGCGGCGCGGCGACCCGGCCCGACCGCAGCTCGCGGACAAGGTCCTCGAAGCGATCGTCGAGGAGCTCAGGCCGCGACATGGTCCCTCACCTTCGCCTCGAGCTTCGCGAGGGCCCTGGAGAGCCGCGTCGTGCAGGCCGTCTGGCTGATCCCGAGGAGGCGGGCCGCCCCCGCGGCGTCGAGGTCGAGGATCACGCGCAGGGCGATCACCTCGCGCTCGCCCGCCGACAGCGAGCCCAGTGCCGCCTCGAGACGGGGTGAAAGCCCCTCGCCGAAGGTGAGCTCCTCGACCCCCGCCGGCTCGCGCAGCGCGTAAGTCGTCTCGCGCCGGCGACGGCGGTCCTCGGCGCGGAAGTGGTCGAGCGCCGTCGAGCGCGCGATCTGGCACAGCCAGGTCTTCGCGCTCGCGCGGCGCGGGTCGTAGCGCCGCCAGTGCCGGCAGGCGCGCTCGAACGTCTCTGCGGTCAGGTCTTCGGCCACGGCTCGGTCCCCCGTGAAGTAGAGAAGGTAGGAGTGCACGTCGTCGAGATGGTCCTCGGCCACCGCGGCGAAGCTCCGCATCGGCCCGGAACCCGTCACCGCGTACACGCTACTTCTACGCCGCCGCCGCGGCGAGCGTCACCGGTGTCTGAGCCGCTACTGCCAGTCGGGCTGGTCGAACGAGACCCGCGGGCTGGCGATCAGCCGCTGCTGGCCGGACCCGTCCGCGTTCATCACCCAGATCTCCCGGCGGCCGTCGCCCCGCGAGAAGACGATCTTCGTCCCGTCCGGCGACCAGGCCGGGGCGTGCTCGACCGCCGGCGTCCGGGTCAGGCGGCGCAGGCCCTTCCGGTCCGGCCCGACGACGTAGATGTCGGGCCGCCTGCCGCCGATGAAGACGATCCGGCGCCCGTTCGGAGACCAGTCGGGCTCGCCGGCGCCGCCCGGCAGATTCGTGAGCTGGCGGATGCCGGTTCCCTTGATGCTCACGACGTAGATCTCGGAGCTCGGCAGCGTCCGGTTGGGGCCGCTCGAGAACGCGAGCCGGTCGCCGCCCGGCGACCATGTCGGGCTCCGGAGCGGCAGCTCGGCGGTGATCTTGCGGACCGTCGTCCCGTCCTGCCCGAGCAGGTTGACGCCCTGGTCGCCGGCGAAGGCGATCTGCTTGCCGTTCGGGGACCATTCCGGGTCGTGCTCCTCGATCGTGTTGAACGTGAGTTGCCGGACGTCGTCGCCGGCGCCGTTCATGACGAAGATCTCGTCGCTCGCCGCGTAGGAGGGGTCGCCGCCCCGGTTGCTCATGAAGGCGATCTCGCTGCGGTCGGGCGACCAGGAGGGCTCGCCGCTGTAGCGGCCCGACCCGGGCAGACGCAGCAGCCCGCTGCCGTCCGCGGCGGCGACGAAGACGAAGACCCGCCCACGACCGGGGCCCGACAGGATCTTCCCCTCGAGCGCGATCCTCCCTGCTGCCGCGGCGCCCGGGGCCTGCGCGCCGCCCCCGGCAGCCCCCGCCGCGAGCAGGGCAAGCAGGAGCGAGGCGCCTGCGGCTGCGAGGTGCCTGGTCATCGCGCTGCTGTTACCCCGTTTGCGCCGAAAGCAACCGCCGCCAGCGCCGCCTGCTCGTAGACCCTGTCACGGCCGTACACCTCGAGCTCGTCCGAGAGCAGGTCGCTCGGGGTCTTCGCCTCGCCCGGAGGAGGCTCCACCGGCCTGCCGTCGAGGTCGATCTCCGAAAGCAGGTCGTGGGCCTCGAGGACGACCTCGAGGTCACGCCGCAGCCGCGCCCTCAGCCAGCCGGCGAGGAGGAGCCCGAGCGCCCTCGGCGCGCGGACCCGCACCCGCCGCACCTCGGCGATCCCGGGCCACAGCGCGGCCACCTCCCGGCGCCAGCGGAGCGTCCGCGACCAGGCGATGTCCGACACGGCCGCCCGGTCGAAGCACCGGCCGAGCTGCGCGTAGGCGGCCGGGAGCTCGTCCCACTCGGTCGAGTCGACGATCACGCGGTCGGTGACGCCCAGCAGCTGCTCGAAGGGAGGCGTCCCGAACGGCGGTTGCCCGCGCCAGCGGAGGAAGACGGGCAGGTCGGTGACGAGGAGGGGCGAGACGACGCTCGCAGGCGCGCTCGCGCGCGGCCCGTGGAGATGGATGCGGATCACCTCGGCGGCGACGTGGCGGCAGAGGCCCTTCACGTCGTAGGACTCGAGCGCAACCTCCGCGTCGAGCGCGTCACGCGCCGACTCGGGCTCCGGGAACAGCACGATCGCGCGCGAGGGATGGCGCTCGGCCAGGCCGGCCATCACCTCCTCGACCGCCGTCCGCCAGCGGCGCGGGGCCCAGACGACGTGCGTGAGCACGCTCGTCCTCAGATCCGGCCCGTCCTCGTCGTTCGCGTCTCGCTCGCGCAGCAGCGAGATCGCCCGCTCGACGTCGGCCAGCCTGACGTCCGTCCCCGCCCACTGGTCGACGTGCGCGATGGCCATCAGCTGCGCCTTGTCAGTTTCTTCGCCACTGCCGCCCGTGACGGGCGAGCAGGTCGTCAGAAGACGGCGGCCCCCACGCTACGCGTCCTGGGATCTGGGACAGGGCCAGACGAGGTACGGGCCAGCGGCGCATCAGGTTCTCCGCCACTGTCGTCCGTGACGGGCGAGGAGGTCGTCGGACGACGGCGGCCCCCAGGTACCGGCTTCGTAGTTCGGGAACACGGGCCGGTCGCGCTGCCAGGCCGCGACGATCGCGTCCACGAGCGCCCACTGCTCGTCGACCTCGTCCTCGCGCGTGAACAGGGTGGCGTCGCCGAGGAGGGTGTCGAGGAGCAGGCGCTCGTAGGCCTCGGGGAGGCCGGTGCGGAAGGCGCCGCCGTAGAGGAAGTCCATGTGCACGGTCCGGATCGTCATCCCCTGCCCGGGCACCTTGGCTCCGATCGCGAGCGAGACGCCCTCGTCGGGCTGCACGTGGACGATCAGGACGTTCGGCCGCAGCCCCTCGGCCGCCAGCTCCTCGAAGGGCGGATGCGGGGCACGCTTGAACTGGATCGCGATCGTGGTCTCGCGGCGCGGCTGGCGCTTCCCCGCGCGGACGTAGAACGGGGTGTCGGCCCAGCGCCAGTTGTCGACCATCAGCTCGGCGGCGACGTAGGTCTCGGTGAGCGACCCGGGCGCGACGCCGGGCTCCTCGCGGTAGCCGGGCACCTCGCCGCCCTCGATGAAGCCGCGGCCGTACTGCCCGCGGACGACGGCGTCCGGGCCGGGTGTCCGCAGCGAGCGCAGCACCTTCACCTTCTCGTTGCGGACCGAGTCGGCCGTGAAGTCGATCGGCGGCTCCATCGCGGTCAGCGTCAGGAGCTGCAGCAGGTGGTTCTGGAAGATGTCGCGGATCGCGCCGGCGCGCTCGTAGAAGTCGGCCCGGTTCTCGATCCCGATCGACTCCGCGACGGTGATCTGCACGTGGTCGACGAACTGGCGGTTCCAGATCGGCTCGAAGATGCCGTTCGCGAACCGGAGCGCGAGCATGTTCTGAACCGTCTCCTTGCCGAGGTAGTGGTCGATCCGGAAGATCTCGCCCTCGGCGAAGTGGCCGTGGATGCGCTCGTTCAGGTCGATCGCGGAGGCGCGGTCGCTTCCGAACGGCTTCTCGACCACCAGCCGCGTCCAACCGTCCGTCCGGCGCCGGGCGCCGAGCTCGTCGGCCAGCGTCGCGATCGCGACCGGCGGCACGGCGAGGTAGTAGACGCGGTTTCCGCGGGTGCCCCGCTCCTCGTCCACCTCGTCGAGGACGGCGACGAGCCGCGCCCAGCCGTGCGGGTCGTCGAACTCCGCAGTCACGTAGCGCATCCCCTCGGCGAGGCTCTCCCAGACGTCCTCGCGCAGCTCGTCGCGCGAGTGCTGCTCGACCGCCTCACGCATACGCTGCCGGAACTCCTCGTCGGTCTCCTCGCTGCGCGCGACGCCGACGACCGCGAATCGCTCGGGCAGGAGGCCGCGCGCGGCGAGGGAGTAGATCGCAGGGAACAGCTTGCGCCTGGTCAGGTCGCCGGAGGCGCCGAAGATCACGAGCACGCAGGGATCGGGGCGGCGGCGCAGCCGCAGGCCCTCGAGCAGCGGATTCTCCTGCGTCTGCACCGCGGCGGTCATTCCGCCCTCACCGCATGGCCACCGAACTGCGCCCGGAGCGCCGCGTTCACCTTCGCGGCGAACGACTCGTCCTGCCGCGAGGCGAAGCGGGCGTACAGCGCCGCCGTGATCACCGGCGCCGGCACGCTCTCGGCGATCGCCTCGGCGATCGTCCAGCGGCCCTCGCCCGAGTCCTCGACGTAGCCGGCGATCCGCTCCAGGTCGGCGCCCTCGGCCTCGAAGGCCGCGTGCAGGAGCTCGAGCAGCCAGCTGCGGACGACCGAGCCGTGGCGCCAGATGCCGGCGACCTGGAGAAGGTCGAGGTCGAGGCCGGACGAGCGCATGATCTCGAAGCCCTCGGCGTAGGCCTGCATGAGGCCGTACTCGATACCGTTGTGAACCATCTTCACGAAGTGGCCCGCTCCGGCCGGCCCGACGTGCGCCCAGCCCTCCGGCGGTGCGAGGGTGTCAAAGGCGGGCCGTAGCGTCTCGACGGCTTCCGCCTCGCCGCCGACCATCAGGCAGTACCCGAGCTTCAGGCCCCAGACCCCCCCCGAGACGCCGACGTCGAGGAAGCGGATCCCGGCATCAGCCGAGGCTTGCCGCGCCCGGCGCTGGGAGTCGCGGAAGTTCGAGTTGCCTCCGTCGACGATCGTGTCGCCTCTACCGAGCAGGCCGAGCAGCTCCTGGCAGGCCTGCTCCGTGGGGTCGCCGGCCGGAATCATCAGCCACACCACGCGGGGCGGGTCGAGCTGTCCAACGAGCTCTTCGAGCGAGCCCGCCGTCCGGGCGGCGGCGTCCGAGCGTGCATACGCCGGCACCTCGTGCCCGCCCGAGCGCAGGCGCTCAGTCATGTTGCCGCCCATCCGGCCGAGACCGACCATGCCCAGCTTCATCGGCGTGCCTCCTCCAGGTTGACGCGGGCGACGCGACGGCCGCGCTCCCGCAGTGCCCCGTAGTCTCCGTCGGCCTGCGCGCGGATCAGCTCGCCGAAGCCGAACCTCTGCCCGGGGATCGCGAGCTCGTCACCCGTGTCGTCGACCACCTGGACGAACACCCCGGTCCGGGGGCCGCCCTTGTGCAGCTGGCCCGTCGAGTGCAGGTAGCGCGGGCCGAGGCCGACCGAGACGGGCAATCCTGTCGCCTGCGCGCGCTCGACCAGGGGCTCGAGCTCGCCCTCCCGCGCCGGGTCGACGAATGCCTGGATGCAGACGTAGCCGCCGGCGCGCGCGGCGCCCAGGACCGCCTCCACCGTCTCTTCGGGACCAGTCTCCGGGCCTGGCCCCCGGACCTGTCCCGAAAGGAGAGCGGCGGTCCGGTCCTTGGCCTCCTGGACGTTCGGCTGGTCGAACGGGTTGACGCCGAGGATCGAGCCGGCGACCGCGGTCGCGAACTCCCAGCGGAAGAATTCCCGACCGAGCTCGTACGGATCGGAGACGCGGACCTCGTGCCGCTGGACGTCCGCGCCCTCGCCCGGGTGCAGGACCGGGACGAGCCCCTTGCCCTCCTTGCCGGTCGACTCCGCGAGCAGCTGCTCGACCCAGAGCCCGAAGCCCGCGGGACTCGAGACGAGCCCGACCTTGTCGCGCCCGGCGCGCCAGCCCTCGCCGAGCGCCAGGCCGAGCTCCAACCCGGGGTTTTCCTCGGCGAGCCTGCACGCCTCGCGCATCTCCTCGACCCGGTCGAGGAAGCGGGGCAGGTCGACGCCGAGCAGCACGGCCGGCACGAGGCCGAAGGCCGACAGGGCGGAGTAGCGCCCTCCGATCGTCGGCTCCCCGGGGAACACGTGCAGGAACGAGCGCTCGGCCGCGAGCTGCTCGAGCGCGGAGCCGGGATCGGTGATCGCGAGGAAGCGGTCGCCGCGACGGCCGCACCACTCCCAGAAGAACTCCGTGTGCGACCGGGTCTCCAGCGTCGACCCGGACTTCGACGCCGCCAGGAAGAGCGTCCGCTCGGGATCGAGCCGCTCGGCCAGACGCCTGATCGCGGCCGGATGCGTCGTGTCGAGGACGTGGAAGCCGTCGATGCCGAAGGTCCGGCGCAGTACCTCGGGCGCCAGGCTCGACCCGCCCATCCCGAGCAGGACGATCTCGCCGGGCTCGGCGCGGCCGGCGACCTCGACCAGCTCCGGGGCCCGCTCGCGCATGCGCGCCGGCTCGTCCAGCCAGCCGAGCCAGTGCGCCTCGTCCCGCCCGGTCCAGACGGTCGGGTCGTGCGCCCAGATGCGCTCGACGAGCTCCTGCCGCCCGCTCACGACGGCGAGTGTCGCAGGTGGAGCGCCGCTGGGAGGGTGGGTCTCTACCCCCGGATGCGCTCGTGCGGTCGGCCCAGACGGAGCCCGGGCAAGCCCGCGCTCCTGAGGTCGGCGTCGCAAGCGACGCCTGGGAGCGTGGATCTCTACCCGGATGCGCTCGTGCGGTCGGCCCAGACGGAGCCCGGGCAAGCCCGTGCTCCTGAGGTCGGCGTCGCAAGCGACGCCTACGCGCCCACCAGCTCGCCGCGCTTGGCCCGGATTCCTTCGAGCAGCTGCTCGAACGAGTCGGCGAACTTGTCCACTCCCTCCTGCTCGAGGGTCGCGACCACGTCGTCGTAGTCCACGCCGGCGCGGGCGAGCCGCTGCAGCAAGTCGTGTGCCTCGTCCACGCCGCGCTCCAGCGTCGGAGCGACCCGGCCGTGGTCCTGAAATGCCTCGATCGTCTCGTCCGGCATCGTGTTCACCGTCTCGGGCCCGATCAGCTCCTCGACGTAGAGGACGTCCCGGTAGGCCGGGTTCTTCGTCGACGTCGAGGCCCAGAGGCAACGCTGCTTCGTGGCGCCCTTCGAGGCGAGGAACTCCCAGCGCTCGCCGGAGAAGATCTCCCCGTACCGCCGGTAGGCGAGCTTCGCGTTCGCGATCGCGAGCCGGCCGCGGAGCTCCAGCGCCCCGCCGCCGATCGCCTCCAGCCGCCGGTCGGCCTCGGTGTCCACGCGAGAGACGAAGAAGCTCGCGACCGACGCGACCCTCGCCGGGTCGCCGCCTGCGGCGACCAGTCGCTCGAGCCCGCGCAGGTAGGCCTCGGCGACGGCCGCGTAGCGATCGAGCGAGAAGATCAACGTGATGTTGATCGAGCGGCCGGCGGCGATGCAGTCCTCGATCGCGGGGAGGCCGGGCAGCGTGGCCGGGATCTTCACGAACAGGTTCGGCCGGTCGACCCACTCGTGCAGGCGGATCGCCTCCTCGTACGTCGCCTCCGTCTCGTAGGCGAGGGTCGGGTCGACCTCGAGGGAGACGTAGCCGTCCTGGCCCTTGCCGCCGTCCCAGACCGGCCGCAGCAGGTCGCAGGCGGCCTGGATGTCGGAGACCGCGAGCTGCAGGAAGACCTCCTTCGCCTCCGTCTCGTCCGCGAGCTGGCGCAGCTGCTCGTCGTAGGCGTCGCCCTGCGAGATCGCCTTCTGGAAGATCGTCGGGTTGGACGTGACGCCGACGACGGCGTCCTCGCGCATCAGGCGGGCGAGCTCGCCGCCGTGGATCGAGGTACGGGAGAGGTTGTCGATCCAGACGCTCTGGCCGAGCGCCGAGAGCTCATGGAGCGGCGAGCTGTTCCTAGGCATGGGTCTCCTTTTCGAGGGCTTCGATCTGCTCCAGCCGCCGGACGTACCGCTCGCCGCCGTCGAACCTGGCCGCCAGAAAGGCGCGGACGAGCTCGGCGGCGAGCGACGGTCCGACGATCTCGGAACCGAGGCAGAGGACGTTCATGTCGTCGTGCTCGACGCCCTGGTGCGCCGAGTAGACGTCATGGCAGATCGCGGCGCGCACGCCCGGGAGCTTGCACGCGGCGATCGAGGCGCCGACGCCGGAGCCGCAGACGAGAATGCCCCGGGCGGCGTCGCCGGAGCGCACAGCCTCTCCGACCTCGCGCGCCTTGTCGGGGTAGTCGACGCGGACGGACGCGTCCCGGGCGCCCAGGTCGAGCGGGTCGTGACCGCCGGCACCTAGTTCCTCCAGGATCGACTCGCGGAGCCTGACGCCACGATGGTCGAAGGCGACCGCGACTCTCATCCCTCGGAGGGTAGTCGACCGCCCTCGCCCGCCGCGAGGCGCTGGTAGAGGAAACCGCCGAGCAGGAGCACGGCGCCGACCGCGAGGAAGGAGAACGCCCGTGCCACCGAGCTGAGGAACGCGAGGTCGTACAGGAAGATCTTGGCGACGCTGGCTCCGAAGAGCGCGAAGCCCGCCAGCCGCAGCGAGCCACGGGCGCGGGTCAGCCCGAGGTAGAGGAGCGCGAGTCCGAGCAGCCCCCAGACGGCGCTGACCGCCGTGTGGCCGCGCTGGAAGCTCGTCTCCACATCGTCGAGGGAGAGCCACTCGAACAGCCCGAGGATCGACAGCGAGGCGCCGTAGACGGCGAAGCCGCCCGCGAGCCAGCGGGTGATCCTCGTCGCGCGGTTCCACGGGGCGGGCTCCTCTCGCCCGAGGAACGCGAAGCCGGCGGCGGCGGCCGCGACCGCCGCGAGGGCGGGCACGCCCGTCGCGGGCCGGGCCTGGGCGGACAGCAGGTCCTCGGGCGGGGCCAGCGCGAGGGCGAGACCGGCGCCGAGAGCGAGGTGGACGGCCGACGCGATGCGCAGCCGGCTCTCGTCCAGGCGGCCGGCCAGCCAGGCGAGCCCGGCGGCGGCGGCGGCCCACCAGGCGACGAGCGGCGTCCGCGGCAGCAGCTCGGCCGCGGCGGGTACGGCGATCAGAAGCCCTGTCGCCCAGAGGAGCGTCGACAGGTCCCGCTGGCCCGGCCGGTGGAAGAGCGCCGCGCCCAGGAATCCGAAGAGGCCAGCCAGTCCGAGGAGTGACGCACCTTCGAGGTCGATGCCGCCGACGTCGCCGTCGACCAGCGGCACGATCGCCCCCGCGGCGAAGCCGGCGCTGAGCGGTACGGACACGAAGGTGAGCGGGTTGAGCCCGCGCAGGCGCTCGTTCAGAAGAGCGGCGGCGAGACCCGCCCCGAGCGTGACCGCCGCGACGACGGCGAACGACGTCGAGCGGGGGCCGAGCGCGAGCGTCTCGAGGTCGAAGCCTCCGGCCTTCGCGAGCGCTGCCACGAGGAACGCGCCGCCGCCGACCTGGAGCCGGTCGGATCCACGCGCGAGCCCGGCGCCGACGACAGCCGCTCCGGTCGCCGACCACAACCCCGTCACCGCCGCGTGCCCCCAGTCGAAGGAGGAAAAGAGCTCGAGCAGGACGAGGGAGGCCGCGTACACCGTCAATGCGGGAGCGAGCCATGCGGTGCCCGCGCGCAGAGCGGGCCGGGCCAGCTCGAGATCGGCCACCGCCTTGGCGAGGAAGCGCCCGCCCTCGTCGGCCCTCGCGTCCCGCCAGGGACGGCAGTGGAAGGCGAAGGCGGCGGCGCCGGCGGCGGCCGCGACGAGGCTCAGCGCGCCCGAGGCGGGATCCGGAACGTCCCGGAAGAGATGGTCGAAGGGCGCGTCGAGGCCGAGTGCGTGGCCGACGGCAAGGACGAGGTACACGAGCGAGGCAAGCTCGTAGCGAGACTCGTCGATCCTGCGGGCGAGCCAGGCGAGCACGGCCGCCTCCGCCGCCCAGGCGATCGCGAGGGTCGCCCCGGAGAAGAGCTCCGCGAGTGCGAGCGCGGTGAGTCCGAGGGCGATCGCGCCGAGGAGGGCGCTCAGGTCACGGCGCGCCCGCTGCTGAAACAGGACTGCGCTGGACACGGCGTAGGCGGCCGCGAGGGCGAGGAGAGCGAGGCCCAGAGCCGAGACTCGCCAGGCCACCTCGTCGAGCAGGATCGCCGCGCACGTGCCGCCGGCGGCCGCCCCGAGCAGCGCGAACGAAGCCGGCAGGCGGTCGAGCCCGCTCCCGAGGCGCACCTGGAAGGAGATCGAGGCGGCCAGGTACAGCCCGGCGAAGAGGGCGGCGAGCGTCAGGGCAGCCGGCTTGGCCGCGTCGCGGGTGCCGGCAAGCGCCACGATCTGCGGAACGCTGGCGAGGCCTGCGGCGACGAGGAGGCCGCGCCAGCGCTGCAACACCGAGACGGCGATCGTCCCGGCGAGAACGATCGCGGCGAAGCCGGTGCCGAGGTCGGTAAGGCCGTGGTCGGAGGCGGCGGCGAGCGGCACGAGCAGCGCCCCGATCAGACCGAGCCCCGCCACGATCTGCGCCGACCAGGCGATCGAGGTGGCCACGCCCACCCCGGCGATCGCGGCGGCGAGCACGAGCGCGAGCGGCCCGGGCACGAGGTCGTAGAGGGAGGCGGCGGCGAGCAGCGTCGCGTAGCCCCCCGCGATCCCCGCCGCCACGGCGGCGAGGGCGGCGTGCGTCTCTCCGAAGCGCCGCCGCAGGTAGAGGCCGCCGCCGAAGACCAGGGCCGATGCCAGGCCGCCGAGACCAACGCGGGCGGACGGTCCGATCCAACCCCGGTTGACCGCCAGCACGAAGAAGAAGAGGATCCCGAGCAGCGTAACGACGCCGCCCGCGAGGGCGAGCGCGCGGGCGCCGAGCAGCGCCGAGGGGTCGAGGGCGAGGAGGTCCCACGAACGCCTGGGCGGCGGAGGCGTTGGAGGTGTCGCACGCGGCTCGGGTCGCTTCGGGGGCTCAGCCGGCCGTGGACGGGCGGGTGAGGCGGGCGGCGAGGCAGGTGCGGCGGCGGCGCCCGCGAGGCGGCGGAGCTCGCTCAGCTCGGCCTCGAGCGCCCGCAGCTGGCGCTCGCAGCGGGCGAGGCGGTCGAGCAGCGCCGGATCCATGCACCGACCTTGTCATCCGGCGCACGAACGCGCAAGGCTCCGCTCGGCGAGCGGCGGATCCGGGGCAGACGAACGGTTCCGCTAGGCGGCGCTTGCGACGCCGACCTCAGGAGCGCGGGCTTACCCGTGCTCCGTCTGAGCCGACCGCACGAGCGCATCCGGGTAGAGACCCACGCTCCTAGCCCACGCGCTGGAGCAGCGCGAGAGCGCGCGCCGTCACGTTCTCGACCGTATAGCCGAGCTGCTCCAGCACCGTCGTGCCAGGCGCCGAGGCGCCGTAGCGGTCGAGCGAGACCGAGTCGCCGTGGTCGCCGACCCACTGCTTCCAGCCGAGCGGGACGCCAGGCTCGATCGCCAGACGGGCCTTCACCTCGGGCGGCAGGACCTCCTCGCGGTAGTCGGCGCCCTGCGCCTCGAAGAGCTCCCAGCACGGCATCGAGACGACGCGCGCGCGAACGCCCTCCTCGCCGAGCTTCCGCCCGGCCTCGAGCGCGAGGCCCACCTCGGCGCCGGTCCCGATCAGGATCAGGTCGGGATCGCCGTCGCCCTCGGCCTCCCAGAGCACGTACGCGCCGCGCTCCACTCCTGCCGCCGCCGCGAGCTCCGAGCGGTCGAGCGTCGGCACCTTCTGACGGCTCAGGGACAGCGCCACCGGGCCGTCCTCGCGCTCGAGCGCGACCTTCCACGCGTAGGAGGTCTCGTTCGCGTCGGCCGGCCGGACGAACCACAGGTTCGGGATCGCGCGCAGGGCCATGTAGTGCTCGACCGGCTGGTGCGTGGGTCCGTCCTCGCCGAGGCCGACCGAGTCGTGCGTCCACACCCAGACGACGGGCAGGTGCATCAGCGCGGACAGCCGGACGGCGGGCCGCATGTAGTCGGAGAAGATCAGGAACGTCGAGCCGTAGGGCTTGACGATGCCGCCGTGCACGGCGAGCCCGTTGACGATCGAGCCCATCGCGTGCTCGCGCACGCCGAACGCGATGTTCCGCCCGGCGTGGGTGGCCGAGAACAGGCCGCCCCCGTCGAACTCGGTCATCGTCGAGCCGACCAGGTCGGCGGCGCCGCCGAGCATCGTCGGCACGAAGCGCTTGAACGCCTGCATCGCCTGGCCGCCGGCCTCGCGAGTCGCGAGCGTCTTCCCAGCCTCGAACTCCGGCAGCGCGGCTGCGAACCCCGCACGCGGACGGCCCGTGTGCACCTGGTCCCAGTCCTCGCGCGCGCGAGGGAACGCGGTCGTCCACGTCTCGAAGCGCTGCCTCCAGTCCTGCTCCAGCTCGATGCCGCGCTCGATCCCCCGCATGTGCTCCGCCACGTCGCCGGGCACGAGGAAGGTCGCGTCCGGGTCCCAGCCGAGCGCCTCTTTCGTCGCACGCACCTCCTCCTCGCCGAGGGGCGCGCCGTGAGCCTTGGCCGTGTCGACCGCCTTCGGCGCCCCGAAGGCGATGTGCGAGCGGACGACGACCATCGAGGGGCGCGTGGTCTCGGCCTTCGCCGCCTCGATCGCAGCGTCCAGCGCGTCGAGGTCGTTGACGTCGTCGACCGGCTGGACGTGCCAGCCCTGGGCCTCGAGCCGAGCCCCGCGGTCCTCCGCGCTGAAGGAGATCGCGGTCGTGCCGTCAATCGTGATCCGGTTGTCGTCGTAGAAGTAGACGAGCTTGCCGAGGCCGAGCTGGCCCGCGATCGATGCCGCCTCGTTCGAGACGCCCTCCATCAAGTCCCCGTCCGAGCAGATCGCGTAGACGCGGTGGTCGACGATCTCGTGCCGGGGGCGGTTGAACCGCTCCGCGAGGAAGCGCTCGGCGATCGCCATGCCGACGCCGTTCGCGAAGCCCTGCCCGAGCGGGCCGGTCGTCGTCTCGACACCTGGCGTCAGGAAGTGCTCGGGATGCCCGGGCGTCACCGACTGCCACTGGCGGAACCGCCTCAGCTCCTCGAGCGAGACGTTGTAGCCGGTCAGGTGCAGGACCGAGTACTGGAGGATCGCCGCGTGCCCCGCGGACAGGACGAACCGGTCCCGGTCCGGCCAGGCCGGGTTCGACGGGCTGTGCCGCAGGTGCTTGGTGTAGAGCAGGTACGCGAGCGGCGCCAGGGCCATCGCGGTGCCCGGATGGCCCGCGTTCGCCTGCTGGACGGCGTCCATCGACAGCGTCCGGATCGTGTCGATCGACAGCCGTCGAAGGTCGTTCTCGGCCACGCGCGGCGAACTCTACGGGGGCGAGCGGAGGCTGGCCCCGAAGAACGCCGACGTGCCCCGTGCGTTGCCGACCAGCGTGTTTCGCCTCAGGGTCGCCTGCGCGCCGAAGTGGGCCTGAATCGCGTAGCCCATGCGCGTCAGGTCGCCCGAAGCCGGGTCCGGCCTCGTCCCGGTGACCGAATTGCGCACGATCGCGCACTGGGAGCGGTCGCCGCAGAAGATGCCGACGCCGAGCGCCTCGTCGACCCGGTTGCCCGAGATCTGCCCGAGCGACATCTCCGTGACGGCGATGCCCCGGAGCGTCGTGTCGCGGACCCTGTTGCCGCGCAGCCGGACCCGCGACGAGTGCGTGACGATGCCCTCGCGGCCGCCCAGGAGCGTGCAGCCCTCGACGAGGCTCTCGCCGCGGTCGAACGAGAAGGAGATGTCGATCCCCTGGCCCCACGGGTTCCCGACCGTGTCGACGCGGCAGTTCCGGATCGTCACGGAGGAGCGGCGGACGTGGATGCCGTCCAGCCGCGCGCCGGAGACGCGCACGCCGTCGAGCACGACCCCGGCGGACTCGTCGACGTCGATGCCGTTGAGGCCGCCGGTGACGGAGACGCCGCGCACGGTGACGCCGTCCCCGCGGATGCGGATCCCGCCCCGCACGACCGCTCCGGCCTCCCCGACCAGCTCCTCGCCCGCGGTCAGCTCGATCGGGCCCCGGTGGAGCCCCGCCGCGAGCCTCCCCTCCCCCTCCGGGCCGTCTCCGTTCGAGCCGCAGCCGGTCGCGGCCGCCAGGACGAGCGCGGCCAGCGCCGCGAGGCGCCTCACTTCACCGAGCCCGCGAGCAGGCCCTGGACGAAGTAGCGCTGGAAGGCGAAGAAGACGAGGATCGGGATCGCGAGCGAGACGAACGACGCGGGCGCGATGATCTCGATGTTGTTCCCGAACTCGGTCAGCTGGCTGAAGATCGCGACCGTGATCGGCTCCGTGTCGCGCCCGAAGGTGAGCGCGACGAGCAGGTCGTTCCAGGTCCAGAGGAACTGGAAGATCGCCAGCGAGGCGATCGCCGGCAGCCCGAGCGGCAGGATCAGGCGGAAGAAGATCCGGAACTCGGACGCGCCGTCGATACGCGCCGACTCGAGGATGTCCTTCGGGATCCCGATGAAGAAGTTCCGCAGCAGGAAGATCGCGAACGGGAGCCCGAACGCGGTGTGGAAGAGGATCAGGCCGGGGACGGTGTCGAAGAGCGGCAGGAAGTTGTACAGCCGGAAGATCGGGATCAGCGCCATCTGGATCGGCACGACGAGGAGCCCGATCACGACGACGAAGAGCCAGTCGCGGAGCGGGAACTCGAGCCAGGCGAACGCGTAGGCGGCGAGCGCGGCGATCATGATCGGCAGCAGCGTGCTCCCGACCGCGACCTGGACCGTGATCCACAGCGAGCTCGTGATCTGCTCGTTCTCGAGCAGGGCGTCGTAGTTCTGCCACGTGGCGAGGCTCGGCCCGCTGATGATCTCCCACCAGCCGCGCGTGTTGTAGTCCGCAGGCGTCAGCAGCGAGGTGAAGAGCAGGCCGAGCGTCGGCACGAGCCAGAGCAGGCCGACCGCCGCCAGGAGGAGGTGTAGCGGCGTCTTCGCGGCGATGCGGACGATCCGGCCGGCGAGCGTCTCGGTCATCAGACCTCCCGCCGGAAGCGCCGCACGTTGAGCGCGAGGACGGGGACGACGAGCACGAACAGGAAGACGGCGAGCGCGGCGCCGAGGCCGTGGTCGTCGGCGCCGCCGAAGGAGATCCGCCACATCTGCAGCGCGATCACGCTGGCCTCGTCCTGAACCGAGCCCGGCGCGACGGAGAGGACGATGTCGAAGATCTTGAGGACGTTGATCAGCATCGTCACGAAGACGACGCTCAGCACCGGCGCGAGCAGCGGGACGGTCACGCGGCGGAACACCTGCCACTCGCCGGCACCGTCCGTGCGAGCCGCCTCGAGCACGTCGCGCGGGATCGCCGCGAGTCCGGCCGCGATCACGACCATGGCGAACCCGGCCCAGACCCAGATGTAGGCGAGGATCAACGCCGGCGTGATCAGCTTCGGGCCGAGCCACGAGACGCCCGCGAAGCGCTTCGCGAAGGTATCCCGGCCGATGCCCGCCCGGTAGGTGCCGGGGTCGAGGTCGTCGAAGGCGAAGGCCCCGTCGTCCCCGGTCCTGGTGGTCGCGACCTTGCGCCCGTCCGCGTCCCTGAGGACGACGCTGACGCGGGGCAGGCCGAGCTCGCCCGGCTCGACCTTCCCGATCACGCCGCCGCCGGGCTTGAAGTCCCGCCAGACGACGCCGCGGATCCCCTCCCCCCGGGCGGGCAGGACCGCCTGGCGAGCTCCCTCGGGCACGTCGCCGGGCGCGATTCCTGTCAGGCCGAGGGCCGCCACGTCGCCGGGCCGAAGCGGACGGCGCAGCACGAGACCCCGCTCGGGCGACCCCACCATGTCCTGACCCGAGGGGAAGGCCGTCGAGAGCGGCCCCGGCGGGTCGATCGCGTCCTTGACGACGGCGATCGAGGCGTTCAGGGCACCGCGGTCCGGATCCTGCTGGTCCATCACCCGCCAGATCACGCCGGCGGCGAAGAGCGAGATCGCCATCGGCATGAAGACGACGGTGCGGAACGCGATCCTCCACGCGATCCGCTCCGTCAGCACCGCGAAGATCAGCCCGATCGCGGTCACGAGCGCGGGGACGACGAGCAGCCAGATGGCGTTGTTCTTGATCGCCCTGAAGATGACTTCGTCGGTGAAGATCGCCTCGTAGTTCGCGAACCAGACGAAGTCGTCGCCCTCCCGGTCGAAGAAGCTGCGGACGATCGTGTTGACGGTCGGCCAGACGATCCAGACCGAGAGCAGGACGAGCGCGGGCGCCAGGAACACGGCCGTGACGAGGTGGCCGCGCCCCCGTCCGGGGGCGGCGGCGGGCGGCGCCCCCGCGGATGGGGGCGCCGCCGTGACCGACTGGCCGCCGCTCACGGTGCTACTTCTTGTAGGCCTTCGCCGCCGCGGCCTCGAGCTGCGCCGCGATCCCGTTCACGTTCGTCGGGGTCTGGACGAAGTCCTGGAACAGCTTCCACATCCCCTGCCCCGCCGTCGAGCCGAAGGCCGCCGGCTGGAGGTCGGAGAGATCGAACCGGAACAGCTTCGCCTGTCCGAGCGCGGTCGCCGTCTTCCGCGTCAGCGCGTCCGAGTAGGCGCTCGGCTTCACGTTCTTGTTCGGCGAGGAGAACCCGCCGCGCTTGGCCCAGATCGTCGCGGCCTGGGGAGTCGCGAGGTAGGCGATCAGGGCCCGGACGCCCGGGTTGTCCTTCAACGCGACCACGACGTCGCCGCCGCCCATCACCGAGGCCTTGGTGGCCGGCCTGATCGAGGGGAACGGGAAGACGTTGTAGCCCGAGATCGGCTTCAGCTTGGTCGACGTGGCGACGACGCCGGGGACGAAGTCGCCCTCGATCACCATCGCCGCCTTGGCCGGGTTCTGGAACACGTTCGACACCGACGTCGGGAAGTCCGTCTGCAGGGCGCCGGCCTTGTTCCCGAAGATGTTGGACGGGTCGCCGACGATCGTCGCCATCGTGCGGAGCGCGGCCTTCACCGACGGGTGCGTCCACTTGATCTTGTGCGCCGAGAGCCGGTCGTACAGCTTCCCGCCAGCCTGCCGCAGGTAGATGTTCTCGAACAGGTCGGTGAGCGTCCAGCCGTCGGCGCCGGCGATCGAGTAGGCCGGCGTCCCGGAGGCCTTGATCGTCTGCGCCACCCGGGCGAGGTCGCCGATCGTCGCGGGAGCCTTCACGCCCGCGTTCCTGAAGGCCTGGACGTTGTACCAGACCGTCGACTTGTTGGCTCCCTTGAAGAAGAGGCCGTACAGCTTCCCGTTGACTGACCCGAGCTGGAGCCAGACGGGGGCGAAGTTCTTCGAGATCACGCCCCTCGCGAAGGTGATCGGCTTGGCAGCGCCGCGATCGGCGAACTGCTTCATCAGGCCGGGCTGCGGGAGCGTCGCGATGTCGGGCGGGTTCCCGCCGGCGATCGCCGTCGAGACGATCTGCGGCGTGTTGTCGCCCGCGCCCTTGTAGCTGATCTTCAGCCCGGGGTTCTTCTTCTTGAACGGCGCGAGGACGGCCTCGAACGACTTCTGCTCGTCGCCCGTCCACTTGGCGATGATCGAGATGCTGCCGGCGACGCCCTGCCGCTCGGGGGCGCCGCCGGCCGTGCCGGCGGCCGCGAGGGCCGAGAGGGCGAGCGCGAGCAGCGCCGCGAGGTACCAGTGGTGCTTCCTCATGTGGTTCCTCCTCCTGTCGTGGTGATTCCGTTTCCGGACTCGGGGTCGAAGAAGTGCAGCTCGGGGGTGTCGACGGCGACCTCGACCCGGTCGCCCTCCTGGACCCCCGAGGACGCCGCGAAGCGGGCGACCACGGTGGCGCTGCCTCCCTCCGCGAGCTCCTGCACGGCCCGGTCGTCGCCGGTGTCCTCCGCCAACTCGCGCACGTCCTCCGTCGCGGCCGGCCGCGCGTCGACCTTGACGTGCACGACGATCTCCGAGCCGAGCGCCTCCCGGAGCTCGACCTCGCCCGTGAGCCGCCGCTCCGCGGGCGTGGCGGTCGCGAGGGCGGCGTCGTGCAAGTGCTCGGGGCGGACCCCGAGGACGACCTTCCTGCCCTCGTAAGCCGCCAGGCCCGGCCCTGCCTCGACGGCCAGTCGCTGGCTCCCGGCGACGGCGAGCAGGTTCCCGTTCTGCCGCTCCACGGTCGCCTCGAGCAGGTTCATCGCGGGACTGCCGATGAAGCCGGCGACGAAGATGTTCACCGGGCGATCGTAGAGCTCCTGGGGCGCGGCCACCTGTTGCAGCTCGCCCTTGCGCATCACCGCCACCCGGTCGCCCATCGTCATCGCCTCGACCTGGTCGTGCGTGACGTAGAGCGTGGTCACGCCGAGGTCCCGCTGGATGCGGCTGATCTCGCCCCGCATCTGGACTCGCAGCTTCGCGTCGAGGTTCGAGAGCGGCTCGTCCATCAGGAACGCCTGAGGCTGCCGCACGATCGCGCGTCCCATCGCCACGCGCTGGCGCTGGCCGCCCGAGAGCGCGCGCGGCTTGCGCTTCAGGAACGCGTCCAGGCCGAGGATCCGGCTCGCGTCGCGAACGCGGCGGTCGACCTCTGCCTTCGGCACCTTCTTGACCCGCAGCCCGAAGGCGATGTTGTCGTAGACCGAGAGGTGCGGATAGAGCGCGTAGCTCTGGAAGACCATGGCGATGTCGCGGCTCCTGGAAGGCACGTGGTTGACGACCCGCTCGCCGATCCGGATCGTGCCGCCGGAGATCTCCTCCAGGCCTGCGACCATCCGCAGCGCCGTCGTCTTGCCGCAGCCGGAGGGCCCGAGGAGCACCATGAACTCGCGGTCGCCGATCTCCAGGTCGAGTCCGGCGACGGCGGTCGTGCCGTCGGCGTAGACCTTGCTCACGTCGTCGAACGAGACTCCGGCCATCGGCAACTCCTGGCAGCTTGCGTTCCTCTTACCTTGCGAAGCCTAGGCTTAATCCAATCACGGGGGAACCCATGGTTCCCCCGTGGGCCCCCTCCTTTCGCGCGCTTCACCCTCGCCCGTAAGC
>JBHEMU010000035.1:0-6673 GCA_046262415.1 Gaiellaceae bacterium
GTAGTCCGCGAACGGCATCTCGACCCGAAGCGCGACGTGGTCGGCGAGCGTTTCGAAGCCGGCATTGGAGTAGATCCGGCGCCGGCCCGGCTGTACGAGCGCCTTGCCCGCCTCGAAGGGGAGCCCGGAGGCGTGCGCGAACAGATGCCGGACCGTCGCCCCCGGCGGGCCGGCCGCCTCGTCGAGGTCGATCGAGCCCTCCTCGGCGGCGACCAGGACCGCGAGCGAGGTGACGAGCTTCGTGACCGAGGCCCAATCGAAGCTTCGTTCCTTCTCGCCCTGCCGCCCGACCACGCCGTTGCGGTCGATCACGCCCGCGGCGGCGTCGCCCGCGGGCCACCCGTCTATCTGAGCCAGCGCGTCCATCCGGCCATACTAGGGTCATGGAGCGCCGCCTCATCCCAGGGCACTCCCCCTACGAGCCCCTCGTGGGGTACTCGCGCGCGGTCACCGTTGGACCGCACGTCTTCGTTTCGGGCACGGCCCCGATTCCCCCCGACGGCGGCGAGCCGCCGGCCGCCGCCTACGAGCAGGCGCGCCTCTGCCTCGCGATCATCGCCGGGGCGCTCGAGCAGACCGGCGCCGGAGTCGAGCACATCGTCCGCACGCGCATCTACCTGACCCGAGGCGAGGACATGGATGACGTGGCGCGCGCCCATGGAGAAGTCTTTCGCGAGATCCGACCGGCGAGCACGGCAATCGTCGTCAAGGAGCTGCTCGACCCCCGCTGGCGCGTTGAGATCGAGGCGGAGGCGCTCGTCCCCTAGACGGTTGCTGCGGTGCCGACCTGAAGGACGGGCGGGCTTTTGCCCGCGTGTCCGATCCGGTGTTCACCGGTCGACCCGCCGGAACTCTGACCCATGCTCCGAGGACGCTCGCCGAAGGTAGATACTCCCGTCTCCGTGAAGCAGATCTACCCTGACTCGATCACCGGCAACGGCTTCACCGCGGGCGTCAGCGTGCTCGACCACCGCTTCGGCGCCAGCGCTCCCTACACCCTCGGCGTCGAGGAGGAATACATGCTCCTCGACGGCGAGACCTTCGACCTCGTCCAGCACATCGACACCGTGCTCGCGGACATGGCCGGACACGAGCTGGAGCCGAGGATCAAGCCTGAGCTGATGCAGTCTGTGCTCGAGATCGCGACGCCGGTCTGCCGCACGGCGTCGGCGATCGAGACCGAGCTCCGCAAGCTGCGCGCGTACGTCACCGAGACGGCGCGTCAGCGCGGCCTCCGGGTCGGCTCGGCCGGCACCCATCCCTTCAGCCTCTTTGAGCGCCAGCGGATCACGGCGCGCGACCGCTACCGGAGCCTCGTCGACCAGCTCCAGTACATCGCGCGGCGCGAGCTCATCTTCGGCATGCACGTGCACGTGGCCGTGGACGACCCCGAGAAGGCGGTCCAGGTCGTCAACGGCCTGCTCCCGCAGCTCGGCCCGCTGCTCGCGCTGTCGGCGAGCTCTCCCTTCTGGCGCGGCGAGCCGACCGGCCTTGCCTCGAGCCGCCAGATGGTTTTCGCCGCATTTCCTCGCGCGGGGCCGCCGCCTCGCTTCCGCGACTACAGCGACTACGCGGAGCTCGTCGGGCAGCTCGAGAAGACGGGCTGTATAGCCGACTACACGCACATCTGGTGGGACGTCCGCCTGCACCCAAAGCTGGGGACGATCGAGATCCGCATCTGCGACGCCGTCACCCGTGTCGAGGACGCTGTCGCGCTCACGGCCTACTGCCAAGCGCTCGTCAAGTTTCTGTGCGAGCAGTACGACGAGAGCGGTTCCATCCCGTCGTACCACCGCATCCTCACGACCGAGAACAAGTTCCTCGCGGGCCGCTACGGCCTCGAGGCGCCGGTGATCGACCTCGCCACCGGCCGCCGGAACCGGCTACCCATCGCGCAGATCGTCCGCAGGACGCTCCGCGAGATCGAGCCGCACGCCCGCGAGCTGGGCTCCGATCGTGAGCTCGAGGGCATCCGCGACATTCTCAGCCGCGGTAACGGCGCCGACCGCCAGCTGCGGGTGTTCAACGCCAACCGCGACATCGTCGAGGTCGTGCGCGAGATCGCCGACGCGACCGAGATGGCGGCGGTCGCGGCGTGACCTAGGACCGCATCGACCTTCCAGTTGCAGCGTCGAAGGTGAGCATGCGCCCGTCGGCGCGCGCGACGTGGAGTCGGCGATCGCCGAGGCCGAAGCCGAGGCCAGCGACCGCGCCGTTCGTTCGATACACGCCCCGGACGACTCCGTAGGCGGCGTCGTAGGCCCAGAGGTCGCGCCCGCCGGTGAAGTAGAGCGTGCGGCCGTTCCGAGAGATCGTCGCGTTCGCGCCGGGGCCGGCTGCGCCTCGCCACGAGGAACGCGGGAAGTGGACGCTTCTCACCACCCGGCGCTGCGCGAGCTCGATCTCGGCGACGACGCCGAGCGCGGCGTTCGCTGCGTAGAGCGTGGCTCCGTCTGGGGACAGCTTGAGCGCGTACTGCTTGAGCGCGGCCAGCGACCCTTCGCCCGAGGGCAGGTCGATACAGACGGGGCGACTGTTCCGGAGATCGAGCGCGTGGACGAACGCCTGGTTCCGGCTCGTGTTCAGGTAGAGCGTCAACAACCAGCCCCCGTCCGGCGAGGCGATCCCGCTCCAGGCCAGGCCGGCCATTACCTTGTCCGCCCCCTTTGCCCGCAGCGGGTTGGCGACGAGCGTTTCCCGGGAGAGGTCGTAGAGGCGAACCAGGTAGCGGGGAGCGCTGTCGGCTGCCAGGTGCTCGATGAGGAAGAGCCGCTTGCCGTCGGCCGAGACGGTCTCGACCTCGAAGTCGCCGGCGAGGTCGAGGACGTGCGCGACTCCGCCACGGTTCGCGTCGACGATCTGCACCCTCGTCCGGCTGGGGCCTCGCCGAGCGAGCGCCAGCCAGCGCCCTGAAGGCGACACCCCCGCGAGCGCCCAGCGTCCGCGTACCCACTGGCCGCGGATCGAGCCCCCGGTCGCTACGCTGAACTCGCTCAGCAGCGTGTCTCCGTGGCGAGCCGCGGCAGTGAAGTAGCGGCTTCCGTCGGCCGAGGCCCGTCCCGGCGGAAGGGCGAAGCGGCGCAGACCGTTCGCGGTGTCGTAGGCCACGAGCGGCCCGCCGGCACCCTCGGCCTGAACGAACAAGAGCTTCGCGTCGGGGGGGCTCGCGCTCTGCCCGCTGCACGGCAGCGGGCAGCCGTCGGCGCGCGTGAGCGCCGGTGAGGCGCCGGCTGCGAGGAGAACGACGACGAGACCGAGCCACTTCATGACACGCTCCTTCCGTTCGCGGGGACGACCCATGCCCGTACTACGCCCCGCAAGCCGCGAAGGGTCCCGTGGACCTGTCGCCGGCGGGGCTCCGTATCTCTCCGATGGACCTCCGCGGACGACTGGCTCGTATAGTCGGCGCGCGATGGCTGCATCCGGCCGTGACGAGCGCGCCTGGGTGCGGGGCGCTCAGGCCGGACGGGTCTCGGACCTCGAGGCTCTCTTTCGCGCGCACTGGTCGAGAGCGCATCGAGCCGCCTTCCTCGTGGTGCAGGACGCGGCGGCGGCGGAGGACATCGCACAGGAGTCGTTCCTCGCCGCGCTGCGCGCTCTCGACCGGTTCGACCGCCGCCGCCCGTTTGGGCCGTGGCTCCACCGCATCGTCGTCAATCGGGCGATCGATTGGGCGCGAGCGCGTCGGCTCCGCGCCGAGGGAGAGCTTGTGGAGGGCGTGGCATCGCCGGAGCGCGCGCCCGGCGGCGAGCAGGAGCTCGGCGAGGCCGTCGCGGGGCTCTCGCCCGAGCACCGCGCGGTGATCGTCCTGCGCTACCTACTTGAGTACACGCCCGGCGAGATCGCCGAGCTGCTCGAGCTTCCGCGCGGTACGGTCAACTCGCGGCTGCGCCGCGGGCTCGACCAGCTGAAGGTGCGCCTGTGAGGGACAGCCACCTGCACCGGCTGCTCGATCGGATCGAGATTCCGGGCGAGCACGAGGCGCGAGAGCAAGCGTGGAGCGTCGTCCTCGCCGCGTTCGCCGAGCGCGAGTCGCAGCCACGCGGGCGCCCGTTGCTCAGGCCGGCGGTCGTCCTCGCAGCCGTGGTTACTCTCGTGTCGGCGGCCCTGACGCCGCCGGGACGCGCGGTAATCGAGTCGGTTCGCGAGGCAATCGGGGTAGAGCGCTCGCAGCCGGCGCTCTTCTCACTGCCGGCGGACGGCCGCCTGCTCGTCAGCTCGGGTCGGGGCAGCTGGATCGTTCGGCCCGACGGCTCCAAGCGGCTGCTCGGCCGCTACCGCGAGGCGTCGTGGTCGCCTCGGGGCCTCTTCGTCGCGGCGGCTCGGCGCAACGAGCTCGTCGCGCTCGACGTGGAGGGCGAGCTTCGCTGGTCGCTCGCCCGGCGTGATGTCACACACCCGCGTTGGGCGCCGAGCGGCTACCGCGTCGCGTACCTGGCCGGAAGCGACCTGCGCGTCGTCGCGGGTGACGGAACCGGCGACACAAAGCTCGCCGAATCGGTGCAACCGGTCGCGCCGGCGTGGCGGCCGGGAAACGCCCATGTCCTCGCGCTCTCGAACCGCGATGGCCGCATCGACGTTTTCGGCACGGACCGAAGGGCGTTGAACGGCCGCTCGGAGCCGGGCGAGGCACCGATCCAGCTCGCCTGGTCGGCGGACGGAAAGCGCCTCTATGCCCTCTCTCCGCGGGCTCTGCGGATATTCGATCTCCGCGGCCGGCTCGTCGACCGGATCCCTGCTCGTCGGGGTGCGCGGTACGTCGCGCTCGCGGTTTCCCCGCAGGGTCGCGGCTTGGCGCTCGTCCGCAGCCGCGGAGGCCGAAGCGAGATCCTCTCGCAGGGGCGCATCATCTTCGCCGGCGCCGGCGACTTCAGCGACGTCGCTTGGTCGCCGGACGGCCGCTGGCTCCTGGTTGCCTGGCAGGACGCCGATCAGTGGCTCTTCATCCGCTCGGCGGGGGTTCGTAAGGTGGAGGCCGTGTCGGGGATCTCGGCACAGTTTCGGTCGGAGCGCTTTCCCTCGCTCGGCGGCTGGTGCTGCGCCGACTAGCGCTGAGCGCGGGGCTTGCCGCGCTCGTGCTCGTCACGGCGGGCTGGCCCGATCCCGGCGGACGGCCCATCGTGAAGCCCGTCGAGGCCCAGCCGCAGTCCGCGATCGAGTGGCGTAGCTCACGGTCGTACGGCCTGCACTGGTCGGGGCGGCTAGTCCGGGGAGTCCAGCTACCGGCGGAAGGAGCGACGTTCTTCACCTGGGACCCCGTCCGGAAGCGCTCACCAAACCGCGGCTGGCGGCGCGTCGGCAACAACCGGCTTGTCGAGACCGTTCTGCGCGTACTGGACGACTTCGTAGAGGCGCATCCCGACGCGCCGCGGATCGGCGTCGGCGACCTCAGTCGTCCCGGCGGCGGCGATTTCGGCGCCCGCTACGGGCTGCCGGGCCACGTCTCGCACCAGAACGGTCTCGACGCCGACCTCTACTACCCGCGACACGACGGCCGCGAGCGGGCGCCGACCTCCCCGCGGCAGATCGACCGGCCGCTCGCGCAGGACCTCGTCGACCGCTTCGTCCGGGCCGGCGCCAGCAAGGTGTTCGTCGGGCCGCGGACGGGGCTCCGCGGGCCGCCCGAGATCGTGCAGGCGCTGCCGCGTCACGACAATCACCTGCATGTGCGCCTCGGCACCGCGCCCGTCCGAGGCGCGCTGCTCGGGCGCTCGAGCCGCGGCCGCCCGATCAGGCTCCATCGCCTCGGCGCGCCTGACGCCCGGGAACGGGTCCTCGTCGTCGGCTGCATCCACGGGACCGAGTGCGCCGGGCTGGCGGTCACGAGGCGACTGTTGCTCGCCGGGGCCCCGGCCGGAATCGCGTTCTGGATCGTCCCGAACCTGAATCCCGACGGACTCGTGCGCGGCACGCGGGTGAACGGCCGCGGGGTCGACCTCAACCGGAACTTCCGCTCCGAGTGGAAGCCGATCGGCCGTCCCTGGGGCCCGCAGTACTCAGGCCCCCGGCCGTGGTCGGAGCCCGAGGCGCGGCTCGCCCGCGATCTGATCCTGCGCCTGCGCCCGACGATCTCCATCTGGTTCCACCAACCGCAGGCCGTCGTCCGTGCCTGGGGGCCGAGCGTTCGAGCGGCACGCCGATATGCACGCCTGGCTCAGGAGCCGTTCCGCGCGCTCCGCTGGCCGAACGGAACCGCGCCAAACTGGCAAAACCATCGCTTCCCGGGCATGAGCGCGTTCGTCGTCGAGCTCCCGCCCGGGTCGCTCTCGGCTCGAGCGGCGGAGCGACACGTCCGCGCGATCCTCGGGCTCGCGCGCAGCGACTCGAATTAGAGTGCGCCTCTTGATCAGGGTGCTCGCAAGCTGCCTCGCGCACGTCGTGTGCGTCGGCGCCGCAGCTCCGCAGCGTTCACCAGCTCGAGGTGAGGAGGCTGCCCGAGCCACAGTGGCGGCACAGCACGAGCTCACACGGAGGCGCTGACGATGATCCGGGTCGGAGCACCGATCCCAGAGGCGACGGTCTGGCTGCGGCCTCGCGAGCCGGTCTCCCTCGTCGAACTCGCCTCCGGCGGGCCGGTGCTGTTCCTCTTCTACCTCTTCGACTGGTCCTCAACCTGAACGGACGAGATGGGCCTCCTGCGTGACAGGAGGGACGAGTTCCAGGCGGCGGGCGT
>JBHEMU010000036.1:0-26020 GCA_046262415.1 Gaiellaceae bacterium
CCTCACGTGCGCCGAGGCATTGCCGAAGCCGGCTGGGTGCAAACCGCCGTAGACGATCTCATAGCCCCCGCTGCCGTTGCACTGGATTGAGGCGCTCCCTTGTGCGGGCGAAGGTTTTTCGCTGGCCGTGTCTTCGGGCAGCATGCCCGAAGCTTTCGCCGGGTCGAACCGGGCGCTGTGATCGTGCACGGCGACCCGACCGAAGTGGTGCGCATTAGGTGAGCCGAGAAATCCGTCGGAAGCGGCACCGAGTGGCGTAAGGGCGTGATCGGACGCTCCCCCGGGAGTAGCCTGCTGCAAGCCCAGTCGCTTCTTGCGGCACCCGGCGCACTCACCACTGAGGCCGGCGTTACCGCCGCAGGCGCATCTGCGCAGTGGGAAGTCGGTCCGTGTGGGTGTAAACGATGGTGCCGGCGCAACCGTCGTCCTGGTTTGCAGTGAGGCCATCATCGAATCGACTCCTTGCGCTTGAACGGGGTGAGCAGTAAAGGCATGGACAACACGTGGATGTTCCCACCCGGGCTCCCTCGCTTCGCGAGCGAAGGCTTTCGAGCGCGGCAGGCCGACATCCTCAAGCAATCTCTACGACGTTGATCCGGAGGTTCGCCGCCGTCTCGAGGGCGTTCGCTGAGACGAACAGCCGGAAGTCGTTCGGAGCCCTGCAGGCGGTGACGATCGCGGACTCAGCGATCAACGCGCCCACATCGTCTTGCTGGCCGGCGAAGTCGACTCCATCGAGCGTCGCGTCCTCGGCGACGGCGAGGTTGCCGTTCACGAGCACCTCCGTGCCCGCGATGTGCAGAGCCCGGAAGACGTCGCCGGCGACCTTTTCGCCGTCCGGCTGTTTCGAGAGCTGCTCGAGCATCGGCTCGCCGACCGTGATCTGCGTCATGCGTACCTCGCGCAGGTGCAGCGAGCCGCCGCCACGGAGCACGAGCCGTCCGTCCGCGAGCGCCGCGCCCACCTGCTTCAGCAGGCCCTCGTCGGGCAGCTTGCCCGGCGGTAGACCGTAGAGGACGAGCATCCCGACGACGTCGGTCGCGTCGATCAGCGCCTCGGCGCCTCCGTCGAGCAGCACGAGCGCCGGGCCGGCGAACGCGAAGGCGGCCGCGGTGCGAAGCCGTCCCAACCCGGCGACGATGCTCTGTGCGCCGACCTCGTCCCGCAGCGTGTCGGCGAGCAGCCTGTAAGCCTCCTGCTCGCCCGGGCTCAGGCGCGCCGTCCGCCGGGCGCGGGAGATCTTCGTCGCGAGATCCTTCCTCGCCTCGATGTCGGCCACGAGCTCCTCCGCCAGGTCGGTGGCCTTGGACGCGAACTCGAAGGCGGGCAGCGCGATCAGCTCGCGGAGATCTTCGAGGTGGGCCTCGTCGACGCCGACGCGGCCGTCGAGCAGGCAGTCGGCGATGCGCACGCGCTGGGCGCCGCCGATCATGCACACCGGCCCCGGCGCCACCGCCCGCGTGATCCGGCAGCTCTCGATCGCCACCTCGGCGCAGCGGTCGAAGACGAGCGGCGACTTCGTCCTCAGCAGGAGGTCGAGCCCCCGGAGCCGCACCTCGTCGAGGTGGTCAAGCTGAAAACCGCCAACCTCGACGCGCGCGCCCGCACCGCAGCCCTCGATCGCGAGCGTGGAGACGACACCGCGCGCGATCTCGGGCATTTCGAGCTTGTAGTCGCCCGGCTTGAGGCACAGGGAGATGTCGCGCACGTCCTCGTCGATCAGCTTCGTCAGCACCTCGTCGAGTTGAGTGCCCGGCTCGACGACGACGCAGCACGAGCCCCCGGTCGGGCGATTGCAGAGGATGTCGAGCGCCTCTTGGACCGTCGTCGCCGAGGCCAGGTCGGCGCACTCCCCGGGGATGTAGGCGACCTCCGCCGCGATGCTGAGCTGCCCGCTGTAGTCGAGCCGGGGCGCGAGAGGGTTGCCGCCCGCGTCCAGCAGCCGCGCCTCGACCTGCTGGCTGAGCTTCGTCAGGTCGTTCGCGGGCAACCAGGCACAGGCGGCAATCCCGTCGGCGCCGGTCACCCTCTCGAACGTGACCGTTCCGCCGGGCACCGAGGCAAGGTCGGCGGCGAGGTTCCCGCCCGCGTCCGCCGTGAAGCGCACCCTCGCGCCCTCGACCGGCCGCCGGCCGCGGAAGACGCCGGCCTCGAGGAGCTGCGGGACCGGCTGGCCTGGCCTGGCCTCCTGGCCGTCGCCGCCGACGTAGGCGAGCGTCGCGAGCTGGGTCAGCGGGGGAAAGAGAGAGCGGCAGTCGTCGACCTCGAGGGTCGTGCCGTCCGATTCGAGGACCGCGAGCTTGCAGTAGTGGTGGCGGATGCCGAGCGGCGGCAGCTCGAGCGGCTCGTCGTCTTCCACCGGCCACTCGATCGTCCCGGAGCGCTCGTCTGCGGTCGCCGTCCTGGCCGGGATCAGCCAGTAGTCGCCCGTCCTGTAGGTGCCGTCCGAGAAGCTGATCTGGACACCGTCCTCGAGCTCGACGAACGGCTCCGCCGTGCCCGGCGGGTTCGTCTTCACGCCGCCGACGCCGTCCCAGCGCCGCAGCTTGAGGATCTTCCCGGCGAAGGCGGGCGGCTCGACCCGGAGCGTCACCGTCCGCGAGGCCACGTCCACGTCCTCAATCTCCGACAGGAACCCGGGCCGGCCGTCGAGCTCTGTCACCTCGTCGACGACCTCGATCCACTGACCCGGCAGGAAGCTCGACTGGTCCGGCCCGAGGCTCGTCACGACCACCTCGCGGGCGGTGACCGACGAGACGAGCGTGACGACCGAGCCGTTGTCGCGCGACCACTTGAGCGTCGCCTCGATGGGCCGGATCCGCGGCACGTCCCCGGACCCGAGATCGGGGAGCGACCTGTTGAGCGTGAGCGTCTTCGTGCTGGTGTCGCGGGCGACGACGGTCGCGAGCCAGCCTTCCATCGGATCGCTGCCGGCCGCTGAACGGAAGATCTCGACCGCCTGGCCGACCGTCCAAGAGGACGCGCCGGCATACACGACCCGATCGGGCGCGACGACCGTGATCGCCTGGTCGCCCGGGGCGGGCGTGAGGTCGTACGCGTCGCCCGGCGCGTGGATCTCGACGCGGTAGAGCTGGTTCTCGAGCCCCCGGTAGCCGGCGCTGGCGGGGACGATGCAGGGATCTTCGGCCGCGTCCTCGCGCTTGGCGCGCGCGCTCAGGAGGCCCGTCCCGGCGGCGATCGCGTCGAGATACGCCTGCGGGTCGTCGACGCAGGTGACGGGGCCCGCCCCGACGAAGACCGAGCGCACCTGCCAGACCGTCTTCGTCCGCGTCGCCGTGTCCGGGCCGCCGAGGGCGGTCTCGCGAAGGAGCGGGTCGTCCAGCCAGGTCAGGTGGCGCTGCCAGACGTCGAGGTAGACGATCGTGAACCCGACCTGGGAGACGTCCATCGGGTCGCGCCCGGGGAGGTCCGGCTGCAGTGTGTACGGGACGGCGTGCTCGCTCACGCAGAGGATCCCGTCGACGTAGTAGCGCCCGGGAGTGAGGACGAAGTCGCCGGCGACGATCGCGTACGGAGGGTCGAGCGCCTGGAGGCGGGCCTGCTCGGCGGGATCGAGCTCGTCGGGACTCAGGACGATCTCGAACCCGGCAGCGTCGAGCGGGCCGCCGCAGCCGCCGATGACGTCCGCCGCCTCCGTCTCGACCCGGTAGAGCGCGAGGTCGGCCTGCTCGTTCCAGTCGGCGTCGAGCTGGACGCGGCCCTGCTGCATCCGCACCGTCGTGAAGTGCCTTGTCGAGTCGAACGTCTGGCGGGTGAAGTCGCCCTTCATCGGACCCCCTCCGATCTTTCCCTACGTGACATGGAAGACGCCCGCCTCGAGGCCGAAACGGACCTGCTCATCGAGTCGCGTGCGCAGATGCGCCTCGCGCCGGGGCAGGTACAGATGGTGGAAGGCGCCAAGCTCGGACTCGTCGTCGGCGCCCTCGCGGATTGGGGGCGAGGTCGCGTCGGCGAGCTGGCAGTAGCCGGGGTCGGCGTAGCGGAACGACGTCAGGATCGGCTCGACGCGGGCGGCGTCGGCCTCGCGCTCCGGCTGACAGCGGTACCGGCGCGGCGTGCGCGAGCCCGGCGGCACGTAGGAGAAGCGGACGCAGCCGTCCTGGCGGCGCCGCGCGACGACCGGTCCCGGCCACTCGAGCGGATCGATGCCTCCGGGAAGCTCCGCCAGCAGGATCGAGTTCGAGACGAGCTGGAGCGCCTCCGCCTTGATCCGGCCGATCGCCGTCACCTGCTCGAGCGTCAGCGTGCCGCCGAAGTCGTCCTGGTCGTCTGGGTTCGCGAACGCGACCCCGTCCTCGGCGGTCGCGTCCAGGATCCCGTCGACGATCCGCACGAGTGCGTCGCGGTCGGCACGGACGCCACCGACGATCGAGCGGTCGATCGTCACCGCCGTCACCGCGCGGACGACGAGGCTCGGGTCGGCGGTGGCGGAATCGCCGTCGGGCTCGAGCGAGATCCCCGGGACGAGCGTCGTGTGACGCAGCTCGAGCACGCCGAGGCCCGTCTCGCCGGGGGGTGGCGCCTGCACTTCGACCGCGCCGCCCGCGACGAGCAGGCCGTCGAGGACCACGGCGCCCGCGTCGTCGCCGCCGATGGTCAGGTCGCCGTCGAGGACGACGGTCGGCCGCGAGCCCACCCGCGCGCGCACGGTCACCGGGCGTCCCGTCGCGTCGATCGTGAGCGCCGTTTCGTCGTACCGCCCGCTGTCCGCGATCTCGACGACGCCGCCCACCGTGGGGAGCGCACCGATTGCGGCCTGGATCGCGCCCGGCCCGCTTCCAGCCGCGACGACGGCGACGCCCACCGCCTCCTCGGGCAGGGAGCGGACATACTCGCCCCCGCCGACGTTGGCGCTGAAGCCGCGGTGGAAGGTGACGAGCGGCGGCTCGGTGTCGTCTGGGAACACGATCCGCCCGAGCACCGGGTCGATGGCGACCTTGCCAGCCGGTGAGGTCCAGTCGCTCAGGTCGCCGATCACGAGGTCGTCGAGCTCAAGCGGGCCGCCCGGCGGCACGATCAGGAGACTGCGGCCGTAGAAGTCCGGCAGGTCGGCTGCGGCGGCGCGGCGCGAGATCCGGCCCGGGACGTTGCGCGGCTCGGCGAGGTGCGTAGGCTCGTCCTCGGTCTGCGGAAAGTTGAAGAGCGGAGCGTCGTTCCCGAGCGGGCTGAAGCGGAACCGGCGCATGTCGCCGGGCGTGTCCGGCGGGGCCGGCGAGCGCGTCAACGGCTGCGAGCGCAGGCGCCAGAGGAAGATCCCGACGTTTGGGATGTTGTAGCGCCCGCGCCCGCTCGCGATTCTGCGCACGTCGACCGTGTGGGTGAGGGTGACCCTCCCCGGCAGCCGCTCGAACGGGCCGCCGAGCTCTTCCAGGCGCAGGGTGTCGCCGAGCGGGAGGAAGCTCCGGCACTCGGGTCGCAGGTGGTTGAGGAGCTGGGTCGCGCAAAGCAGCGCGAAGAACTCGACAGTCCGAGCGGGCAGGCCCGTGACATCGCGCGCCAGCTGCTCGAGGATCGCCGCCGTGCCCTTGCGGCGCCGGTGGGCGATCGTGTGCGCGACCTCCGCGCGCGGCGTGAGCGGCGACGGCGGCAGGCCCGTGATCCCGAGCAGGTCGCCCAGGTAGGGCAGCACCCATGGCGCCGAGGTCTCGACGAACTGGTCGTCGTAGAGCCGGCCTAGGCCGTCCTCGAGCACGGCGAGCTGGTCGGCAACGACGTCGAGCAGCTCGTGGAGCGGGCCGTCGTCGCCGTCGCGAAGGCCGTAGACGGCTGGCAGGAGCTGTATCAGGCGCTCGGCGGTGAAGCTCATGCCGTCACCTCGAGGTCGCCGGAATGAAGGCCGATCCTCAGTAGTTGCGCCGGCTGGGCGGTCGCCGCATCGTCGCCCGGCACGGGCACCAGTGCGTCCAGTCGCTGCCGCAGCTCGGGCGTCGTCCCTGTGTAGAGGCCATTCACGTCGACCGAGACGACGCCGCGGACGCCGTGGACGACGGCGAGCACCTCGCTGAGCGGCACGGGCTGGCCGAACGACCGTGCCGTGAACGAGAAGTGGGCGCCGAGCGCGGCCTCCACGTCGGAGAGCACTTCCTCCGGGAGGAGGGCCTCGTCGCGCTCGATCGTCGCCGTGATCCGAAAGGGGACTGGCCCGTAGGAGCGCACGGTCACCGGCACGTTCGGGTCACCTGACCTGCCGATCGCCCGGAGCAGGCTCCTGTGCACGGGACCGTCCTCGAGAACGGCGGCGCCGTCCGTCCCCGCGACCGTGAGCAGGATCTCGCGGCCGCCGCGGCCCCAGACCCAGGTCGCGTGCGCTTTGGCGACGCCCTCGAACGCGCGCGCGAAGTCGGCGTAGTCACTGAGGGAGACGATCCGGCCTAGCGTCAGCACCGTCAGCGGCGCGTTCGTCCGCGCGTCGGCGAGCGCCTGCGGGTCGGTGCCGCCCGTCGCCGGCAGCAGGTTCGTGACACTGCGGACGCCGAGGGGGCGCGCGGCGAGGAGCGTGAGCTTGCCGGGGTCGAGATTCCCCTGGCGCCCAAGTCCCTTGCGGTACGACGCCCGGATGTTCTCGCGCCCCGTCGGTGGCCGCGCCCCGGTCCGGCCGTCGCCGAACCGCACCGCCGTCTTCCCCTCGTCGTCAAGCCGGATCGTGTAGACGCGCTCGGGCGAACCGCGTCCGAACAGCGTCGACACCTCGTCCCAGCGCAAACCGTCGATCCGCACCTCGAGCGTCGAGCGCCGGCCCGGCGGGGCGTCGGCGTACACGTGCGTCAGCGGCGACTCGCGCAGCCCGAACCGCTGGAACGGCTTCGAGGCGTCGCCGCTTCCGATCGGCTCGGCCGTGGACTCGCCGTGCGTCGCGCGCGCGACGTTCGCCGCGAGCCGCACGCTCTCGCGCTCGTATGAGCAGGACAGGTCTTCGGCGAGGTGCAGCCGGGTCACGCCGCCGATCTCCTCGGTCGACTCGACCGTCGCGAGGGGCACGAGCGGCGCGTCCTCCTCCGACCCGGTCGGCCTGCCCGTAACGACGACGAGGCGCCCCGGCGGGAGCGGCGGCACGACCCGGTCGAGGTCGATCGCGTCGCCGGTCACCGCCGAGGCGATCGGGCTCTCGGCCAGCTCGAGCTTCTCGCTCTCGGCGTAGACGATCGCGTCGCGGACGTTCTCGTCGAAGAAGTGGAGATGCTCGCCGCGCAACTTGACGCGCGTCGTCTTGGCGGCGATCCCGAACCCCCGCCGCGCGGACTCGTCCACGTCGACGACGTCGAAGAGCTCCTCGTAGCCGCGGCGGCCGATCACGAGCCAGCTTCCCGGGAGGATCTCCCGGTGCAGGCCGTCGAGGTGGACGACGCCCGTCTCCCCCGCGATCGCCGAGATGGTCAGTCCCGGCCATTCGGTGCTCGTGTCGGTTTTGCTCGACTGCCCATCCGGGAGGTAGCGATCCCGGATCTCATCCGGAAGCGTCCGCCAGTCGGGCGCCGTCGAGCCGAACAGCGTCGCCTTCGACCGCAGCGCGTAGAAGCGCGGGCTGTCGCTCGCCGGGTCGACCCGGGGATCGTCCGTCCCGAGTCCCGGCTTCCACGTCACGCGCGTGACCCCGCGCTCGTGATCCGGCTCGACCTTCTCGGCGAAGCGGAAGTCCCACTCCTGGTTGCTCTCGCTGCGAACGCGCTCGTCGCCGACGATCACGAACGCGTCGCCCGGCTCGAGGGCCGTCGCGACGCCGGCGAGGTAGGCCTCCGTCTGGCCGTGGAACGGCGCGACCGGCTCGGTCTGTCGCGCCACGAGCTCGTTCCACTCCGGCCGCGCCTCGATCGCCTCGACCGTCTCGAACGTCTGCGGCCGCTCGCCCGGCCCGGGCACGCTCTGCACCCTCGTATGCTCGCCGACCTGCGCCACCGGCGGCGCCCCGACCGCGCCCTCGATCGTGAAGGCGAGCACCGTCTCGGCCGCGACGCCCGGGCCGAGCTCGTAGCCGATCGCGCGTGCGAGCTCGAGCACCGAGCGGCGCTCGGTCGCCGTGCGGAGGTACGACTCGTTCGCGATCCGCTCCTGGTAGAAGGTCAGCACGTCGGCGATGGTCGCGACGGCGTCGAGGAACGCGACCGTGAGGTCATCCGGCTCGCGGGTGCTCAGCCTCCTCAGGTGCCGTCGGTCCGCCGTCGAGAGGCCAGCGAGCAGGCTCGCGAGGAAGGTCGAATGCGTTCCCACGCGGTAGGCGATCGCCGGCAGCCCCGGACGGTTCGCGACCGGCTCGGGCGTCCGCTCCTGGATGCCGGTGCAGCAGCCGCAGTCGTCGAGGCCGCGCAGCGTGGGGTCGAGCGGAACGCTCATCGGCCGCCTGCCATGATCAGGCGGAGGACGCCGCGCTCGGGGAAGCTCGGGTCGTTGTCCAGCCGCGCGATCTCGAGCCGGCCGATCGGGAGCGTGCCCTCGTCGACCGGCTTGCGGCTCGGCACGCCGAGGCGCTCGAACGTGAGCACGCGGACGTCGCGGACGCCCGGTACGGCGGCCGCGGTGGCGACGATCGGGCTGAGGAAGACGGGCTGGCCGAAGGTGAAGCTGTCCGAGTGGAAGTAGCCGCGGCGCCCGTCGGGCAGCGTGCGGCTGCCGAGTGCCTCGAGCAGTGCGGTCGCGACGTCGCCGCGGAAGTAGCCGGGCTCGACGCAGACGTCGAGCTCGAGCTCGAGCGCGACGAAGCGGGGCCCGTCGATCTCGAGGTCGTGACCTGCCATCCGGTAGCGCTCGAGGTGCGCGCGCAGCCGGGCCTCGAAGTCGTGCTCGACCGGCCGGGCGCCGAGCCGGTCGACGGTGAGGTAGACGGTCCGCCACGACCCCGTCCAGCGGACCGTCGCCTGCGCGCGCTGGACCTCCGCGTGCCGCTGGGCGAGGGTCGCGTAGTCCTCCGGCGTGACCGCGCGCTCGAGCGTCCGGAAGGCCGTCGGCGCGTCGAGGCGGACGCGCTCAAGGCTCTCCGGATCGGTGCCGCCGCGCGCGGGGAGCGGGTTGCGAAGCGACTCGACCGCGTCCGCGAGTCCCGGCTCGTCGAGCACGACGTGGTGGATCGAGCGGGCGCCGACGTTCCCGCGCGCGCCGCTGCCGATCCGATAGGTCGCATGGAGGTCGACACGCGGAGCGGGGCGCGCGCCGTGCTCGCCGTCGCCGAACCGCAGCGTCGCGCGCCCTGCGTCGTCGACCTCCGCCACGAACTCTGGTGCGAAGGCGTCGCTCGAGAGCAGGTCGCGCTGCGGCAGCCAGCGCCTCTCGTCCTCGTCGCGGAGCGCGACGACCGGCAGCACGCGCGCCAGCTCCCAGCTCATCGCCTCGGCGGCCGAGGCATCCGGGTCGAAGAAGAGGCGCTGGCGGCGGCCGTCGACGACGGCGGTGCGGGCGACGCGGGCGGCCTGCGTGAGCGGCGCGCCGGCCAGCGGCGGCGCGAACCGCGCGGGGACGGTCTCGACGACCGCGCCGCCGCACCGCTCGCACGCGTCCCGCGCGGGGCCCGGGCGCGGCGGCGGCGGGGCCCCGAGCGGCTCCTCGCCCGCGATCGTGCGGCCGTGGTCGGCGAGGACGAGGTTGCCGCGGGCGACGGTGACGCCGTCGACGTAGCGGCGGCCGTGCTCGGCGTCGGTGCGCGCCGAGAGGCAGAACGGGAACGTGAGAGCGTCCTCGACGCCCCAGGCGATCTCCGTGACGCGCTGCCCCTGGGTGTCGTCGCTCGGGTCGGGAAAGAGCGGATCCTCGAGCAGGCGCGGCTGCTCCGAGAGGCGGACGACGTGGCGGCGCAGCGGGTCGGCGTCCTCCTCCGCGCCGGTGCGCGGGCCGATCACCTCCTCGAGCAGGAGCAGGTCGCCCTTGCCGAGCTCCGGCCAGTGGCCGGCGAGCGTTGCTCGCGTGGCGCCCTCGGGGAGACAGCACTCGCGCTCGCCCCAGGCGTACAGGGCGAGCTCGTCGTGCTCGGCCCGGATCGTGACGTCGTGCATCGTCTCGAAGACCTCGGGCCGCTCCTCGAGCGCGCCTTCGTACGCGACCGAGTCGAGCACCGGGTCGCGGCCGGGCAGCTCGGTGAGGAGGCGGCGCTTGGCCGGCAGGGTCACCGCGGACTCGCCCTTGGCGTTCAGGTGGACGAAGACCCGGGCGTTGCAGCCGTCGTGCATTGGGTAGTCGAGCAGGGTCGCGTGCCGTCGGATCGAGACGCGCCGGCGCGCCGTCCCGAGGTAGGCCTCGGTCGAGACGGCGTCCTGCTCGTAGCTGAGGTAGTCGGCGGCGTAGGCGACGAGCTCGACGAGCGCGACGCCGAGGTCGGCCGGGTTTCGCTCGGTCCACTCGGGGGCCACGAGCGCGAGGCGGTCGAGCATCAGCCGGCGGAAGCTCTCGTAGTCCTTCGCGAGGTAGTCGATCGCCGGCTCGTCGTGCGGCTCGGGCGGGCAGGCGCAGACCGAGCGGCAGTCGAAGTCGCTCGGGCACTCGACCTTGAACGAGAAGTCGACCGCCGACAGGAGCGGGTCGAGGCCCGCGAGCGGCGACCCGTCCGGCTCGACCAGGCGCAGCGTGTACGTGGAGAAGTCGCCGCGCGTGGCGACGCTGACGACGAGCACCTCGTCGTCGAAGCTCGCGTCGTCGACCGGGATCTCGCGAACCCGCTCGCCGCCGCCGATCCGGACGTTCTGCCCGGAGATCGCCACCCCCGCGGGCGTCCGGACGAAGTTGACGCGGAGGACGCGCTGGCGGTCGGCCGGGGGCGCGCCCGCGTCGACGACCTCGAGGAAGTCGATGCCGTTCAGCGTGGCGCCGGGCTCGCGCAGCTCGGCCCGCCGCCGCTCCTCGCAGCACAGGTAGACGAGCCCGGCCGTCATGGCGACTCCTTGACGAGGGTCGCGATGCGCTGCTCCTGCGTGCCGCGCAGGACGTAGCGGACCGTCACCTCGAGCCGGCTGTCCTCGCCCGCCACGTCGACGCCCTCGACGACGATCAAGTCGCCGAGCCAGAGCTGGAGCGCGCCGTGGACGGTGTGCTCGGTCGCGGCCGCGAGCGCCTCGGCGTTCGGTTCGAAGACCAGGCCGAGCAGCCCGCTCCCGAACGTCGGCCGGTTCACGCGCTCGCCCGGCGCGGTGAAGAGCACCTGCTCGATCAGGTCGCGCACGTGAGCGTCGTCGTCTGCCTCCGCGGTGCGACCGCGCGCGTCGAGCCGGTAGGGGAAGTCGAGGTCCACCCCTCAGGCTCCACGCACGCGCGTCTGGGTGAGGAGGATGTTGAGCGGCGTCCCGGTGGGTGCGCAGACGGCGACGCTCGACTGGAGGAGCACGGGCTGTCCGCCGGCGAGGACGCGCAGCGCCCCGACCACCCACTGGGCGGTCACGCACGGGCCGTTTCCCCCGGGTGGCACGAACGGGCAGCCGGCGATGGTGTAGGGGTTCGGCTGCGTAGTCACCGGCTGGCCCGAGACGAGCACGCGAGGGTTCGGCACCGTCGGCAGTGCCTGACCTGCGTGCGTGCACAGAACGGTGGCGCCGGCGTGGAGGAGGAAGCCCGGCATGCCTAGATCACGTCCAGCGCGCCGTTGTTGAAGGAGACCTGCGGGCCGGTGAGCTTCACCGTCGCGCCCATGCCGTTCGTGACCTCGATCCCGGTCCCGGTGACGGAGATCTTCCCGCCCTGCGAGGTCTCGAGCGTGATCCCGCCGATCCCGGGGGTGTCGTCGAGGAGGATCGAGTGACCGCCCTCGGTGCGGATCATCACCTTCTTCCACGGCGGCGGAGGGACGAGCAGCGTCGGCGGCATCTCTGCCGCGGTTCCCCACCAGCAGCCGGCGTAGATCGGGTAGTCGGGATCGCCGTGCTCGAACTCGATCCAGACGCCCGCACCCTCGGCGGGCACGGCGAAGAAGCCGGTCGCCGACCCGCCGAACGGCGCGCACGGCATGGCCCAGCCGCTCTCCGCGTCCCCGGTCACGTCCGGCACCCGCGCGCGCACCCGGCCGATCATCAGCGGGTCCTCGTTGTCGCTCACCACGCCGCGGTACTTGCCGAAGAACTGGGTCACGGGAGCACCGCCGGCGTCAGCGAGCCCGTGCCCTCGCGGCTCAGCTCGAACCGCTGCGTGTAGCTGCCGCGCTCGATCGTGTGGGTGACGCGGCGGACGTAGTAGAAGCCGTCGTAGGAAAAGCCGGCCCCGCGGACGCCGACGAGCCGGCGCGCCCGGAGGGCATGGCCGTAGCGCGCCGTGTCGACCGTCCCGTTCGCCGACACCGAGTCGGGCGCGTTCGTGGCGGCGGCGAGCCCTGCGAGCGCCGCCTGCGCCGGGTTCCGTTGCGCGGTGTCGCGCGTGAGCACCGTGCGCGCGGGAGGCGTTGGCGAGAGTGCGAGCGGCGGCACCTTCAGCGAAGGCAGCTGCGGGAGCGGCAGGCTCATCTTCGTGAAGGGCTCGACGAAGCTCCCCCGTACGCCGACGGAAGCCAGACCGTCCTGCGAGAAGCTGAGGTTGCGCGCGGTCGTGGCGGCGCCCATGTCCACGGTCAGCGCCGGCTGCGGCAGGCCGAGCCGGTTCTCGGGCCCGAGATAGGCGGTCGAGACGCCGAGCGTGAGCGGCTCGACGTAGAAGACGAAGCCGTTTCGCCGGGCGATGCGGTTTAGGAAGGCGAGGTCCGTCTCCTGCTGGCGCGGGATCCGCTCGAGCTGGATCGGGAAGTCGGCCGTCGGCGCGGGGCGGGGGATCACGCCATACCTCGCGTAGCGCGCGATGACGCGGGTCGCGATCACGAAGTCGGGCTGGTTCGGGTACTCCTCGTTGCGCTCCTCGAGGTCGAACACCTGGCTCAGGTCGCGGCCCGTGACGGTCAGGGTGGACGTTCCGGGCTCGTCGCCGGGCGTGAGCTCGTGCCGCGTGACGACGCCGTCGATCAGCACCTCCGGGAGGACGCCGAAGAGCACTCCGAGGACGACCCGTCGCATCGGGTCCACGACGCCGCTCGTGAGCAGGCTCGAGTCGATCACCGCGTCCTTGCCGACGGCGAAGCGGAGCTGGAAGCCGTCCCCCGCGCGGTCGTCGTTGGTCACCTCCACATGCCGGAGCGCCGTCGCCAGCCCCGGCGGCGGCGCCAGCGGGATCGTCTGGCCCACGAGGAGCACGAGGCGGACGCCGAGGATGCCGGTGAGCACGGGCTACAGCCCCCCGGGAAGCGGGATGTCGACGCGCCGGCCCGGCTCCTCGACGAGCTCCTCGGGGCGCAGGACGCCGTTCGCGTCGCAGATGCGCCAGAACTGCGTCGGGTCGCCGAGGTAGCGGGCGGCGAGATGGTCGAGCCGGTCGCCCTGGACGACCGTGTGCGAGACGAGCGTCGCGGTGGAAGGGGCACCCTGGACGAACCGGCGGCGTACGTAGGCGAGCACGCGCGGTTCGCCGGCGGGGTCGAGCACGGTGAGCTCGGTGGTCTCGAGGCCGGAGTAGCGGCTGGTCGGCTCGAACACGCCTAGCCCCCGCTTGTCGCCCCGGTCGCGGCGAGCGTGCCGGCGCCGGCGATCGTCGCCATCACTTCCTTCGTCACCTGGTGCGCGAGCGAGAGCGCGCCGCCGACGCTCGCCACCCCGAGTTCCTGGTAGGTGAGGACGCGCAGGCCCAGATGGACCTTCGCGAGGATCGGGTTCAGCGCCGGGTCGAAACTCTGCTCCGTGATCGTGAAGTCCGAGATCCGCACCGGGAGGACCCGCTTGGGCCCCCAGACGAACAGCGTCAGCGGCGCCTCGGGCGGAATCACCTCGATGACGCCGACCGCCGCGAGGATCTCGTTGGCGATCACGAGCGCGCTCTTCGGGTAGACGAGCATCTCCAGCGCGGCGAGGGACGCCCCCACGCCGTTGGCGACGGTGATCGCGTCGCCCGTCTCGAGCCCGTCGGTCGCGTCGAGCTCGATGTCGACCGTGATCGACTCCTCGGGCGGCCCCGAGAGCCGCAGCGCCTCGCGCTGGTCGGCGCCTTCGCCGGCGACCTTGGGCCGGATCGTCCGCTCGAGCGTCTCGGGGTTGTACTGGAAGACGACGACGCTCGCGAGCGGGTTGAGCGGGTCGACGGCCACGATCGCGCCCTTGAGCACCCGCGGCGAGCCGGGAAAGCTCGTCATGGCCCGAACGCCTCCTGCGCGAAGTGCGAGTAGGAGTCGGCGTTGTCGATCGCGTCGTCGACGGAGAGCGTCTTGTACTTCGGCTCCCAGATGTAGGCCTCGTCGTCGCGGCCGGCGACATCGTGTGCGAGCTCGTGCACAATCGTGTTCGCCTGCGAGCTCGGCCCGGCCTTGAACCAGAGCGGGCAGATGTGCACGTCCGTCCAGACCGAGTAGACGTACGCGTGCACGTCCTTATCGCACTCGGTCTCGCACTCGAAGTCGATCGCCGAGTTGATCGCGGCGTTGATCTGGCGGTAGTGCCCCACGATCTTGCGGATGTCCTTGTCGTACGTCGTGTGGAAGTGCCTGTTGAGGAGCGCTGCGACCGGCGCCGGGAGCGGGGTCGGGAGGCTCGAGAGGCCGGTGATCACGTTCGCGACCCAGCTGGCTCCGAGCTGCGCGGCCGCGTCCGCCTTCGTCTTCCACGCAGGCGGGCAGTCCTCGAACTTGTTCGTCCCGCCCGGGCCGTGGGCGACGCCCGGCTTCTTCTCGACGCCGATCGCGGCGAAGTCGTGGCCATGCCCGCGAGGCGCTCCTTGCACGAGATGGTTACCTGGCGGCGTGCGGCGGCTCTGAGGCGACGAGGGCGCTCTCGCCGGTGCGAGCGGGCGGCGGCGGCACGCGTCGCACTCGCCACACTGCCCGACGCGGCCGCCGCACGCGCATCTCCCGCGCCGCGTCGGATCCGGCGCTCGGGTCGGGGCGTAGCTCCTCACGTCATCTGCCGGTCGTCGGTGAGGCTCCATACGGAGCCGAGGAAGGCGCCCGTGGAGGGGTCGGTGTTGACTCCGGCCATCGTCCCGGGCGCGGCGACGAACACCTCCGCGGCGCGCGACGCTGCTTCGTCGACGAGCTCGTGGTCGGGCCGGATGATCTCCCCCCACCACCCGCTGATCCGGCCGTTGAAGTCGACCGGATGACCCGGGGCGGCGACCTCGCTCTCGATCTTTCGCTGCGGGTCGAGGGCACGCATCATCGCGGAGAGGTTCGCGCGATGGCTATGCGTGGCATGCCCGTACTCGTGGCTGCGCGTGCCGGCGAGGATCGCCGGAGCCTGCATCAGCTGGAAGCCCTCCCACGTGCCGCGGGGGGCCCACCTGTGACCGAAGCCCTGAGTGGCCGGAATCCCGAGGGCGGTGCGGACCGCAGCAGGGTTCGCGATCTCCACGTCGGCCTGCTCGGCGTTCGACGCGAGCCGCCACGCCGCAGCCGAAACGACCACTTCACCGCCGCCCGCCGTCGCCGTGACGCGGTAGAAGTTATGGCGCTTGTAGAAGGCTTCCCAGTCGAGAACGGTGAACGAGAGGGTCCCGCCGGCTACGGTCAGGCCGCTGTACTCGGTGAGCGGAATGAGGGTGCGCACCCCCGAGACGACGAGGTAGAGCCGGCTCGGGTTGAGGTGGAAGGTCGTGAAGGCGCTCGCCGTGTTCGTCAGATCGGGATGGATGCGCGGCAGCGAGGTGAACGTCCCCGCCGTGAGCGAGCTCACGTATGTGCGCTGCGCGTTCGGTCCGGTTGCGATGACTGTCGTCGCGGGCTGGGGCAGCGGCGCAGCTTCAGCGTTGTGACGGCCGAGCTGCCGGAATTGCCGAGGCGGCGACGGCTGCCCCGGCAGCGTCCCCTCCGGCTGAAGCATGACCGACGATACCCAGGGCGCCCCGGTTCGATCGGTGACGCTGACGCTGCCCCGAACCGTCTGTGCCGGCTGAGCGCTGCCCCCTGCCGGCGTCACCCGGTACGTGAGCACCACCTCGCCCGAGACGGCCATGGCACCCGACCACCGACTTTGGAAGTCGGCATCCGCGGCCGGACGGTTGACGGTGCCGTGGGCAGCGGTCGGATAGCTCCAGCCGGTCACGGTCAGCGTCTCGCCCGCCGTCGGCGCGAAGACCACGGAGGCAGTCAACGTGTCACCGCGGGTGAGCGTGGCTCCCGGCGCGAGCGAGAGGGTCGGCGCCGCGAGTGGCGGGGCGGCGTCCGGCGCACCGGCGTCAGGAGTCTGACGTTGGACGAGCACGACCTCCTCCGCTGGCGGCGCGGCCTCTTCTCCGGGCGGCGTGGCGTCCTCACCAGGCGGCGCGGCATCCTCCTCGGGCTGGTTCCAGGCCGTCTGCTCGTCCTCGTCTCCGCGCACTGCTCGCGGCTCCGGGCCCGCCGTCCCGTAGCTCGCCTGCGCGATCCGTGCGGGCGAATCGGCCTGCTGCACGACGTGCACGAGCTCGTGCGCGATCAGCCGACGCCCAGCCGAGGTCTCGGGCTCGTACCGACCGGATGCGAAGGCGACGTCATTGCCGACGGCGAACGCAACCGCCCCCAGCTCGCTTGCCGTCTCGGACGCAGCGGCGTCCACGTGCACACGGACACGGCCGAAGTCGTGGCCGAGCCGAGCCTCGAAGAATCCGCGCAGCCCGTCGGAAAGCGGAGTTCCGCGCCCCTCCATCCTCCGCAGCCGATCCGCGATGGGCGGAGCGGCCAGGTGCCGTCGGTCCCGAAGCTCGGCCGCTGAAGGTGGCGTCACGTGCGCGCGCGCCGCTCCGCGCAGTGTCGCCTCGGCTATGCGATCCGCTTCCCGCTCCGCCGGATCGGCGGGCCCGCTCACCAAGACACGCCGCAACGCGGATTGTCCTTCCGGTCGGCGCACGGCGTGCCGAGGGCGGTCCCGCCGAGCTGCCGGCGCCTCCCGAGCGTGGTGGTGGACGTGCCCGGTCATCGCACGAGCTCCTGACCGACGGCGCGTGCGATCGCGGTGCCCACGGCCTCCGCCGACAGGTCATGACCGAGCGCCGCGGACAGCTCGCGCGCCCGTCGGCTGGACCGCCCGAGCGGCTCGCCGTTCGCCGCCAGCCGCGCCAGCTCGCGCTCGAGGGCGACTGCGATCTCGCCTCCACGCGCCTGCGCCGGATCGTCGAGAACGAGCGCGCCGATCTCGACCTCGATCCGCCGCGGCGTCATGCCCAGGCCCCGATCTCCGACTCCGCTATCGGGCGCTCGAGCTTTGCGCACTCGCTGCGGGCGGCCTCGGCGAGGTGGGCCATCCCGACGGGCGCGGCGGCGTCCGCGGCGAGGAACGCTGCGCGAAGGGCGATGTTGCAGATCGCGCCGCCGGTGACGTCGAGGCGGGCGAGGGCATCTGCGTCCAGCCGGTCCACCGGCGTCCGCTCGGGGAAGATCCGCCGCCAGATCGCCCGCCGAGCCTCGGCATCCGGCCGCGGGAACTGGACGACAAACCGCAGGCGGCGCAGGAACGCGGGGTCGAGCGCGCTCTTCAGGTTCGTCGTGAGGATCGCGAGCCCGCGGTAGACCTCCATCCGCTGGAGGAGGTAGCCGACCTCGATGTTGGCGTAGCGGTCGTGGCTGTCCTTGACCTCGCTGCGCTTGCCGAACAGCGCGTCCGCTTCGTCGAAGAGCAGGATCGCGCCGCCCTGCTCGGCCGCGTCGAACACGCGCCGGAGGTTCTTCTCGGTCTCGCCTATGTACTTCGAGACGACCGCGGAGAGGTCGATCCGGTAGAGGTCGAGGCGGAGCTCGCCGGCGAGCACTTCGGCCGCCATCGTCTTGCCGGTGCCGCTCGGGCCGACGAAGAGCGCGCTGACGCCGAGCCCACGGCTGCTTTTCGCGGCGAAGCCCCAGCGCTCGTGGACGAGCGCGCGGTGACGCACGTGCAGGAAGAGCTCTCGGATCGTGCGCCGCTCGCGCTCGGGCAAGACCAGGTCGTCCCAGCCGGCCGCTGGCTCGATCCGCTGCGCGAGGTCGTCGAGCCCCGGCCGGGCCTGCGCCCGGCCGGCGTCCCAGAGCGCCTCCCCCACCGGCGCGCCGGCAGCCTCGCGCGCCCGGGCCTCAGCTCCCGCGGCGCGGATCGCCTCCGCTCCTAGGTCGAATTGGCTGGCCCCCCGCTCGACCGCTCCATCGAGGTCCGCCGACGCCACCGCACGACGCCACAGCTCCTCCTGCTCCGTCGCCGTCGGCATCGGCACGTCGAGCCGCACGAGGGCGCTTGCGAACTGCGGCGGCTCGCGGCCGGCCAGGGCGGTGGGCGAGCCGACGCGTGCGGCAAGCGCCGCTGCGAGCCGCGTCGCCTCCGCTCCGTCGCCGTCGTCGGACCCGACGAGGAGCGCGCTGCGGCCGAGGAGGGCCTGCCGTTCCCAGAGGCGCGCGAGCGCCTCGCGCTCGGAGGCCGCGGCAGGGACGTCGGCGGCGCGCAACGCACAGAGCGCGAGCCCGCAGCTGGCGGAAGCGGCGGCCACCACGGCACGGCGTCCGGAGGCGTCCCGACCCCCGACGTGCACGACCGGCGGCGGGCCTGTCTCGTCGGACCAGAGACCGGCGAGCCGTGCAGCCACCGCCTGTTGCGAGGGCGGTAGCTCGTCCGGCGGCGGCACGTGCTCGACGAGCCCGACGAGACGTTCGTCGAGGCAGAAGACCCCGGCGAGGAAGTGGAGCACGGCCTCGTCGATCCGCAGCCAGGCGGTCGTCAGCATTCCACCCGGATCGAGCTCGACGAGCCGCCAGCTGCGAAGCGGCGCCCTCGGCGTCAGCGCGCTCCAATGCGCGCCCGGGAGCGCCGCAAGGGCGAGCCCGAACGTCGGATATCCGCGGGCAGGATCGCCGTGCGCCGCCGCGCACGTTGCTGCGAGCTTCCCGTCGAGCTCCATTCCAGCGCACATCACGAGCACGTCGCGCTCGAATGGCGACAGCTCGAAGGACCGGCAGATCGCGGCGAGCGCCCGCGCGGAAGCCGGCTCGTCGGCGCCATCGCCATGTCCCTTCGGGCCGGGTCGTTGGGCCTGCCCGCTGGGCATCGCCATCTCGGCCATGCCTCTGGCCTCGCGCGAAGGTTCGGGCTCCATGCGCGCGCGCGACTCGAGCAGCGCGCGCACGCGCGCCACCTCGGCCGCGAGCAGTCGCTGGTTCGTGGCGTGCCAGGAGTTGTCCGTCTCGGTCATGGGATCGCCACGGTCGGGCCGACGAAGCGGCCCTGGTTCGGACCTGGCGCGGTCTCGACCTCGAGCGGGCTCTCGGCTCCGTCGACCTGGATGCGCACGAGGTAGGTGCCGGCAGCGACTCCCTCGACCCGGATCTCGACCGGGTCGGTGTCGAGCTCGCGCGTCGGCGCCTGGAACGAGTACGCCTCGCCGCCTGCGACCTCGTAGAGGAGCAGCAGCACGCGCTGGCGCTTGCCGATCGGCGGGTCGGCGACCACCGTGGCCGTGGCCGAGCGCGGCGCCGTGCCGCTCCCGGTGACGTTCGTCACGCTGGTCGACGTCAGGGTCGAGCGAAGGACGAACGGCGCGACGTTCGACTCGAAGCCGCGGTGCGCCTCCGGCGGCGTCCCGAGCTCGAGCAGGTGCACCACCTGCGCGCCCTGGACGCCGGCGCGCAGCGTCCCCGGCGGGAACAGCGGCGGCTCGAGCGCCGCCCGGATCTCGGTCTCGCCCACCTCCTCGACGGCCGGTGCGACGATCGTCTCGCCGACCCGGAGGCGGGTCACGTCGCCGCGGAGGTGCGTGCCGCGTACCACGATCGTCGTCCCGGGCAGGATCGGCTCGTCCGGACCGTCCTCGGCGGCAACGCTCTCGACGAGCGGCCGCTCGATCGGCAGAACGTAGACGTTGCGGAGCCGGACGGGCAGCGCCGGCTTCGGCGCCACCTGCGCCTCGACGAGGACGACGCTCGCCTCGTAGACGACCGACAGCACGTACGGGACCCCGAAGAGGGTCGACCACAGCTTCGAGAGCTCCTCGAGGTTGAGCGCCAGGGGAGTGAAGCTCACGCGCTCGACCTGCTCGAACAGGTCCGTGTCGCCCAGGTACCGGCGGGGGTCGGTCAGGTCCGCGCCGGTCGACGCGTCGATGATCGCCTGGATCGCGCTCCCCGTGACCACCGGCCGAGCGTGAAGCGCGCTCACGGCGCCGCCAAGGAGCCGTTGCGGCTCGAGGATCGCCTCGTCGCCGTAGAACGAGACCAGATAGTGGAGGTCGAGCCCGAGCTGCGGCCGCCGCCGGAGGTCGCCGTTCGCAGTTCGGGTCGGAAGGTCGGCGTTGCGCAGCGCCGCGTTAGGCGTCACCTGGTAGAGGAAGACGTTGGCCTCGAGCGACGGCGCGCCGTTGTCCTTCTCGTCGGGCCGCACGTTCGTCACCATCGCGCCGGTCACCGCGCCGAGCCCGCTCTGGACGATGTCGCCGAGGACGACCGTCGTCGTCGCGATTGCGAGCGAGTTGCTCACCGGCGCCTCCCGGCGCCCTGCTCGAGGTACTCGTCCAGAGACAGCCGAGGCTCGCGCGGGCGCGGCGCCCGAGCCGCAGGCGCGGGCTGGGCGGGAGCGCGGAGCTCGACTCGGCCGATGTGGACGTGGACGACCGGCTCGACGGCGGAATCTCCCTCACCGGCCGTAGCTCGATCGTCACCCTCCTGCGCCGCCTGCGGCTCGACGCCGGGCGTCGTCGGACGCGCGTCGACTGCCGGCCCGCGCTCGCGCGGACCGCGCCGCGCCTCGTCTCGCCGTTCGACGACGCGGCTCTCGACGAGCCGAGGCGCGCTGATCGCCTCCCGTCGGACGGGATCGCCGCGAGGCGTGGCCACGCGCTCCGGCAGCGCCTCTGATGGTGCAGCCACAGGCGGTTCGGACCGTGCTCGAGGCGAAATCGCTTCGGGGTCTGCTGTCGGCGAAGTGGGCGGTAAGGACGCGACCGCGCCGGGGTCGACCGCAGGCCCGGTGGCGTCCGGACTCCGGCGGGGAACCGCAGCCGTGCTCGGGCGAGAGTCGGCGCTCGAGCGCCGCCGCGGCTCTGGGGACGGGTCCTCGACGGACGGTACTGGCGCAACCTCGTTCACGCGCGCGGGCGCAGGACGCGCGGTTGCAGGACGCGCGGGCGCAGGACGCCCGGTTGCAGGACGCGCGGGCGCCGGAAGCGCGGGCGCAGGACGCGCGGGCGCCGCACGCGGCGGCGGAAGCGCCGTCGCCGGCCAAGCGGCGTCGAGCTCCTCGAACGCCAACGGCCGCGGCTCGGCGGCCCCCGGCTCGAAGCTCGTAGGGAGCCGAGGACGGACGACGTCCCGAGCCCCGAGCGCGCGCCCGACCACCTCGCCCAGGAAGTCGCTCATCCCGAGACGAGCTCCAGATAGGCCGCCCGCCGTGGGGCGCTCAACGCGAGCACGTCACTCTCCAGCCAGCCGTAGGCGGACGCGAGCCCGTGCACGTCGCGCACGAGCCGGCGCGCGCACGCGTCGAGCTCCGCCCAGAGAAACGAGACGATGTCGAACGGCGCCGTCCACTCACTCCCGCAGCCCGGGCAGGCAAGCGCGAGCTCGATCCACGCGCCGGGATCGGCCTCGGCCATCTGCGCCGAGACCGCCTCCTCGACCTCGGGCGTGAGCTCCCCGTCGAGCACGCAGCGCTGGAGCAGGATCGCACGCCCCTCCTCCACGTCGGTGGCCCCCCCGACCTCGACGAGATCGCCGGCCGTCGCCGCTCGGAACCTCACGCCTCGTCCGTCCACCTCCAGCTCGAGCTCGCGAGCCCGACTCGCCTCGTCAGTGGGGTCAGACCCCACCCCATCTGCACATTTCGCTCTCGGGTGGGGTCCGACGCCGTGGTCGCGCAGATCCCCCGCCGCGAGCTCGGCCTCGATCAGCTCGCCGCAGGAAGGACATGCCCCCACCGCAGCGAGCGAAGGCCCGAACATGAGCTCGCGCAGCTCGACGAGCAGGGCGTCGCGCTCTCCGACGGAGAGCAGCTCCGGCGGCTCGGGGTGCCCGCCCGCCACGACCAGCTCGAGCGCCCGCTCCGGGAGGGTCCTGCCTCGGCCGCGCTCCCAGACGCCCAGGATCTCGGCAGCGGAGAGCTCACGCATGGGCGGCTAGGCAGCGGGCTCGGTGAAGCTCGGCTCCGTCGGCTCGGTCACGTCGTAGTCGCGCTCCCAGCCCTCGTTCTCCAGCTTGATCGACTGGATCGCGACCGCGTTCGCGTTCGCGTCCAGCTCGGGAACGGCCTGGAACTCGGAGACCCAGGAGCGGAAGATCTTGTACGCGAGTGCGAGCTGACCGGCCTCGTTGTAGATCTCCAGGATCAGGTCCTTGCGGAAGTCGCGCAGCGACACCTCCGAGCCGAGGCCCGAGCCGAAGTTCCACACCTTGTTCGCCCACCTCTCGAACTCGGTGTCGTGGGTGACGCCGCGCTCGAGCATGATCGGCTCGTACTCGGTGCGGCCGGGCGACTTGCGGCTAGAGCTTGGGTCGCCCCCTTCGCGGTGCTTGACCGGCTCGGTCGTCCGCTTGAGCGCGCCGACCTTGCTGACGCCGGCGACGTAGCGGCCGTCCCACTTGACCCGGAACTTGAAGTTCTTGTACGGGTCGAACCGGGTGGCGTTGACACTGAACTGGGCCATCGCTCTCTCCTTAGGCTGCGATCTGGCCAGCCATCTGCTGGATCTTCAGGACGACGAACTCGGCTGGCTTGAGCGGCGCGAAGCCGACGACGACGTTCACGACGCCGCGGTCGATGTCGGCCTGCGTCGTGGTCTCGGAGTCGCACTTGACGAAGTAGGCCTGCGCCGGAGTCGTTCCCTGGAAGGCGCCCTGGCGAAAGAGGCCGTTCATGAACGCGCCGACGTTGAGCCGGATCTGCCCCCAGAGCGGCTCGTCGTTGGGTTCGAAGACCACCCACTGCGTAGCGCGGAAGAGCGTCTCCTCGATGAAGAGCGCCAGCCGGCGGATTGGGATGTACTTCCACTGGTCGGTGAGCGCGTCTGCGCCCCGCAGCGTGCGCGAGCCCCAGATCACCCTCCCGATCAGCGGGAACGTTCGCAGGGCGTTGATCCCGACCGGGTTCAGCTGCCCGCTCTCGGCATCGGTAAGCGTCAGCGCGAGCCCGGTCGTACCGACGATCGTCGCCTCGGTTCCGGCGGGCGCCTTCCAGACACCCCGCTCGGCGTCGGTGCGGGCGAAGACGCCCGCGACCGCGCCCGAAGCGACGAATTCCTCGCTGAGATTCCCCTTGAGCGGATTGGGAGCGCGCAGGCGCGGAAAGAAGAGCGCCGCGTTCTCGTCTGCGTCGAGCGTCGCCTTGAACGCGATGGCGCCCACGACGTCGAGGACCGCGGACGGCGTGTCGACGAGGAGCATGGCGCGCCGCGTCGTCTCCCGCAGGTACGCGGCGGCGTCGTTGAAGCTGGTCGCCGGCACGTCTGCCGTCTCGCTCAGCGGCGGCAGGCAGAGCAGGTTGAAGATGTCCACCGTGTCGAGGGCGCGCACGCCCGCCCGCCCCGAGGGGGGCATCACGTCCTCGGCGCGGACATCGTCTCCGTCCTCTCCGCCAGTGCCTGAGACCGGGCCGGCCGGCGTCGGGACGCTCGCTGGCACCGTCGAGCCCTCGGCGACCCGCAGGAATCGCGAGCGCTGCTCGAGCGTCGTGGTCACGAAGGACACGGCCGCCGGGTCGAGGGAGAGGTTCCGCAGCGTCTCGCTCTCGTCGGTCCCGTTCGGCGGCGGGTCGACGACGGTCAGGTTGAAGAGTCCTGCCGCGGGGACGCCGGTCGTGTCAAGCGCGACTTGCAGGTTGTCTCCCCACTCGCCCGGGCTGGACGCCTCGAGCTCGAGGTCGCCGCCGGCGCCGGTGAAGGTAAACGTGGAAGTCGCCGCCTCGGTGGGCACCCCACGTGTCACACGCACGATGACGGCGTCGCGGCCGCCGTTCTGGAAGTACTGCCGAAGGGCGAAGCTCATCCGGCTCTCGTTCCAGAGACCGCCGAAGATGCGCTCGTAGTCGGCGAAGCTGTGGACCAAGACCGGCTCGTCGACCGGCCCCTTCCTCGCCCTGCCGACGAAGGCGGTGATCGACGTGCTGACGCCGATGATCGGGCGGACGCCGCTCGGTTGCTCCTCGATGTAGACGCCGGGATAGGTGAGCTCCGCGGGCACTGAGCCTCCTTTTACGGGGTCGCGTCGCGACCGACGAGGATCTGGATCTGCGCGTCCTTGCCGAGAGCGTTGTCGAAGACGAGCTTCGTCGGCTCGGAGCCGAACAGGCCGACGGCGCCGGTCCCGGTCAGGACGTGCGGCTGGTCGAGGACGTGGTCGGTGGTGCCGGTGTTGACGGTGTACTTGAGCGCGTCCCCGTACTGGCTCGACTTGACGATCAGCAGGCGTACGCTGCCGGTGGCGCCGGGCTGAAGCTGGACCTCGAGGTTGGTCGTGCCGTCGGGGACGGTGACGCTGAGCTTGTCGTAGGCGTCGACGGTGAGGGTCCGGCTCTCCTTGATCGTCGGGCCGGAGGCAACCTCTGCGCCGACCGTGAGAACGATGGTCTCGGGCATGCTGCTCGCTCCTTGCGGACGTCGTCGCTACCGCCGCGGAGTCTGGAAGCGCGGCGTCACGCGAGCGTCACCGCCCGACCTTTGTCGGCGCAGGGCACTCAACCGACGAACTCGTCGACGAAGCGGCGCACGGCCTCGAGGATCTCCCCGGCGCTGCCCGCGACGACGCTCTCCGTCTCGCCGCACTCGACGTCTCGGACGAGCGAGATCCGCGCTCGCAGCCCGCGCCCTGCGTCGGCGCTCTCGAGCCAGACGCGGATCACGACGACGCCTGTGCGCTCCGGTGAGCCCCCGCCGAACGCGCCGGGCGACCCTTCGGTGACGTCACCGGAGGCGCCCATCGGCGGCCATCCTGCGCGCTCTACGTCACCACATCGTCACCGAGATCGGAATCAGTCGTTTACCGGCAAGCCGGCGAGGAGGGCGCGCATCAGCGGCGAGGGCTCGAGTCCCAGCTGACCTCCGAGCAGGCGGGCGAAGAGACGGTACTGCCGGATCGCCTCGCCGGGATTGCCGTCGGCGAGGTGGGCGTCCACGACGAGGCGGTGCGCGCTCTCGCGCAGCGGCTCCTGGGCGACCGCGGCGAGCCCTGCCTCGGCCGCCTCGGAGAAGCGGCCCGCCGCCCTCGCCTCGGAGCTCAGCCGCTCGAGCGCGCGCAGGACGAGCTGGCGCAGCCGCTCTCGTTCGATTAGGACCCAGTCGTCGTACCAGTCTGGAAGGAGCTCGCCCGCTTCGGAAAGCCGGTGGACGGCCGCGTCGCCGCTGCCGCCGCCGTGAAGGATCTCCGTCGCCCGAGCCGCCGTGTCCCGCACGTCGACGGCGACCGTGTCGGAGAGCGTGAGGTGCGTACTCGTCGCAGCGATCATCGTCGCCTTGAGGCGCTTCAGCCGCCAGAGCGCCGTGCGCAGGCAAGCGTTCGCGTGGGCCTCGCTCGCATCGATCCAGAGCGTGCCCGCGACGTGGAGCCGATGGAGAGGCCGCCCGCGGAGCGCGAGGAACGCGACGAGCCGCTGGGTGCTCATCGGCAGCGTGACGACCTCGCCTTGCCGCCGGACGTCGAAGCTGTGGAGGAGGCGGAGCGTGAAGCGCGTGCGCGTATCGCGTGAGTCCGGCGCGCCTGCATCTGAGACCCCTCCGCTCGCGGCAGTGCGAGCAAGACTGCTCATTGGTGCTCCCCCCTCGGTCGCAGCCACACGGACGAGTGCTCCAGTCCTACTGCAGGACTCGGCGCGTGTCAAGGACTCCGCTGAGGTTCCGTCCGAGTCAGTGGGTCACCCGGTACGACCGCGAACCGGCAGACGCGAAGCCTGCGACCGGACCAGTGGGGGGAGCAGGATTCGAACCTGCGTAGGCGTAGCCAACGGGTTTACAGCCCGTCTCCTTTAACCACTCGGACATCCCCCCGGTGGAGGCCCGAGTCTAGATGGCCGCCCGCTCGAAAAGCGGGCGCTCCAGCACCGGCCGCCCCCTACGACGCCCCCCGCAGCCGCTCCGCCTCGGGCAGCGACTTGAGCTTGCGCAGGGTCTGCGTCTCGAT
>JBHEMU010000037.1:0-33029 GCA_046262415.1 Gaiellaceae bacterium
CTCGGCGGCCGGTTCCGGCTCGGGGGCGGGTTCCGGCTCGGGCGGAACGATGGGCTCCAGGCGGCGGCGGGCCTGACTGCGGAAGCGCAGGGGCAGCCGCACGCGGACGGGCGGCGGCTCGTGCGCCGGCCCCGGGGGCTCCTCGGAGGAGGGCGCGGCCACGGCAGGCTCGGGCACGGGCTCGGGCTCGGACTCGGGCTGCGGCGCGACGTGCCGGCGGGCCTGCGTCCGGAAGCGAAGCGGCAGCCGGACGCGCGCGGGCGGAGCCTCGTGAGGGGGCTCCGGAGCCGGTTCCGGCTCGGGCGCCAGCTGCTCCGGAGGGGGCGCGGGCTCCGGGGACGGCTGCTCGAGCTCCACGCGCCGGCGGGCCTGGGTACGGAAACGGAGCGGCAGGCGAACGCGCGTCGGCACCGGTTCCGGCTCGGGCGCCGGCGGCGGCGGCTCCGGTGCCGGTTCGGGCTCGGGCTCCTCAGGCGCGACCGTGGCGGGTTCCGGTTCCGGCTCGAGCTCGGGCTCGGGCAACGCCGACGGCTCGACCGCCCGGCGACCCCCCGTACGCAGACGAAGCGGCAGCCGTACGCGGACCGGCCGCGGCTCCACCGGCTCGGAGGGGCCGGGCTCGGGCTCCTCCGCGGCCGGCTCGGGCTCTGAGACCGGCTCCGGCAGAAACAGTGGCTCGACCCGGCGGCGACCCCGGCTACGGAATCGGAGCGGCAGTCGCAGCCGGGGCGGAGCCTGCTCGGCCACGGGCTGCGGCTCGCGCTCCGGGCCCGCTTCGGGTGTCTCGGCTACGGCCGGCTCCGGAGCCGGCTCCGGCTCCCCCTGGGGGTCGGGCTCGGGGGCCGCCTCGACTTCGGCGGGGACGTCCTCGACGGGCGCCGGCAGAGGTTCCGGCTCGGCGTCGGGTTCGGGCTCGGCCCGGGCGACCGCCTCGGCTTCCACCGGCGCGGCCTCGGCTTCGAGTGCAGGTTCGAGCTCGGGTTCGGGTTCGGGCGCGGCCTCGGCTTCGGCGGGGACGTCCTCGACTGGCGCCGGCAGAGGTTCCGGCTCGGCGTCGGGTTCGAGCTCGGGTTCGGGTTCGGGCGCGGCCTCGGCTTCGAGCTCGGGCTCCGCTTCGGCTTCGACGTCGGGCGCGGCCGCGAGCTCGGGCGCGACGGGCGCCTCGGGCGCGTGGGCCGCGGCCTCGGGAGCGACCTCGGCCTCGTGTTCGGCTACAGCGCCGGGTTCGCGGTCGGGCCGCTCCGCGTCTGCGTCGTCCGCCTCCGGCTCGGCCGCCGGCGGGGGCTCGAAGCCCGAGATCGTGATGCCGAGCGCCTCGGCCGACTCGAGCCAGTCGGGGGCGACCTGCTCGGGCGCCGTCGCTTCGACGGGCTCCGCCACCGCCTGGGCCGCTGCCCGTTCCCTGTCGGCCCGCCGCGCGGCGGGGTGGGCCAGCGGCCCCTCGAGCGGCCTCCGCCAGGCGCGCGAGCTCACCCCCTCGACCAGCACGGTCAGGAGCCAGGCGAAGACCATGATGGCGACGATCGCCGCCGCGCTCAGGTGGGCGAGTCCGGTGACGACCGCCACCGCGATCAGGAATGCGGCCTCGAACGCGAACCGGGTCGGGCCGTGAGACCACACGGCCTAGTGCCTTTCCTCCTTGCCGCGGGATTCCTCCCGCCCTCCGCGGGCGAACCAGCGCTTCTTCGGGCGCGGCTGCAGGGGCGGCAGGCGGTGCGACACACGCTGCCGCTGCGGCGCCGCGAATCCGAGGGCGGGCTCCGCGGCGCTCCCTTCCGGAGCATCGCCTTCGGCGCCGGCGGCGGCGGCGTCCGCCGGCACTTGCTCCACCTCGGGCTCCTGAGGCTTTGCAAACTCGAAGTCGTACTCGGCCGTCCGCCCTTCCTCCACCGGTTCCGGCGCCGACTCGGCCGCCGGGGGCGGCGTACGGTCGGACGCCGGAGGGACGGGCGCCTGACCGGTCTGCTCCGCCGATTCGGGCGCCGGCTCGGGCGCCGGGGTCGCGGGCGGCCGCATCGTCCGCTCGCCCGTCGCCGGGACAGCCGCCTCGGTAGTGGGCCTCTCCGTCTCCGGGCCCCTCTCCGGCTGCTCGCGGTGGTCCGGCGGCGCGGTCTCACGCGTCTCCGCGCGCCTGAACCAGCGCTTTTTGGGGCGCGGCTGGAGGGGCGGCAGCCGGTGCGAGACGCGCTGGCGCTGCGGTGCCCGGAAGCCGGTCGGCGCCGGCTCCGCGGCGGCCCCGGGCTCGGGCTGAACGGGCGGGGCCGAGGGCTCGGCCCGAACGGGCGGTGCGGCCGGCGACACCGCCGTCGCCTCGATCGCGTCGGATTCGGGCGCCGCCGGCGCGGGCGGATACTCGGGAGGAGCCTCGACGACGCCCGCACGGGCGTACTCGGCCTGCGGAGGCAGCTGTGCCGCGGGCGCCGCCGCCGGCAGCTCGATCGCCGCCGAGCGCGACGCGGGCTCAGCGCCCCACCTGGGGCCCGCGCGCCACGCCATCAGCTCCCAGAGCACGACGAGGATCCAGCCGATCCCCATCACCAGCACGATCAGAAGCGGCTCGAGGTCCGCGAGGCCCGCGCCGACCGCGAGCAGGATCAGGAACCCCGTCTCGACCGCCATCCTCGGCCCGAGTCCTTCAGGCATACGGTCGCGAGATTAGCGGTCGTCGCCGGCCGGGGCGGGCGGCTCGTCCTGCGCGCCCGGCGCAGGGCCGTCGTCCTCGGCGGCGGGCTCGGGGACCAGCCTGGGCTGCTGCGGCGGGGTCTCGGGGACGGGCTCGCCCGGGCCCCTCGTCGCCGCGGCCATGATCGCCGACACGACCTTCTCCATGTCCTCCGGGGTCAGGCCGGCGGCCGAGAGCAGCTGCTCGGCTCCCTGCTGGGCGCGGGTCATGACGGCCGTCGCCTGCGTGCGCGCCCACTCGAGCGTCTGCTCGACCTCGGCGCGCGCCGAGTTGGTCAGCTCCGTTGCCTGGTGGCGCGACTGCTCGAGCAGCCTCGCCCCGCGCGCCTCCGCCTCCTGCAGCTCCCGCGTCGCCTCCTTGTTCGCGCGCGTGAGCAGCTCCTGGGCCTCCGCCCGGGCGGTCGAGATCATCTCGGCGCGCTGCCGCTCGCTCTCGGCGCGGAAGCGCTCGACATCCGCCTCCTGCGCCTGGATCTCGCGCTGCTTGCGCCGGATCTCCTCCTCCGTGCGGCGGATCTGGGTCGAGGAGGCATTCTGCGCGTCGCGCTCGAGCTGGTCGGCGAACTCGGCGGCCGCCCGGATCAGGTGCAGCGCGTCCATCCGCACGGCGTGGCCGGTCGGCTCGGAGCGGGCGCGGCCTCCGGCCGCCTGGAGCACCCGCAGCTGGGCCTGGAGCTGCAGGGCATGGCGGCGGTAGGCGTCGAACGCCTCGCGGACACGGTCCTGGTCGAACCCCCGGTCGGCGACCGGAAGGTCCTCGAGCCGTGGGAGCGACGTCAATGCTCCCGCCTGCGGGGTGCGTCCTGGTTCCTGGGTCGCCAAGCTTCTCCGTCGTTTGCGGGTCTACGGACAGTATGACCGGTCCGCCGGTTATCTCCCGTCGGGCGGAGACGCGTGGTCGGCAATCCGCGCCGCGCGGGAATCGGCGATCACGCGTCACTGACGATGCGGATGCCGAGCTCGCCGAGATGGGCCGGCGTCACGTCCGTGGGCGCTCCGGTCATCGGGTCGACTCCGGCCTGGTTCTTCGGGAAGGCGAGGGTGTCCCGGATGTAGGGCTCGTCCAGGAGCGCCATCGAGAGCCGGTCGATCCCGGACGCGATGCCGCCGTGCGGCGGCGCGCCCATCGCCAGGGCGTCGAGCAGGTGGCCGAACTTGGCCCGCTGCTCCTCGGGGCTGATGCGAAGCAGCGCGAAGATCCGGGCCTGGAGCTCGCGCTCGTGGATCCTGAACGAGCCGCCGGCGAGCTCGATGCCGTTCCCGACGAGGTCGTAGGCAACCGCCTTCGCGGCGCCGGGATCGGTCTCGAGCAGTTCGACCCCCTCGTCGTTCGGCCGCGTGAACGGATGGTGCACGGCGCTCCACCGATCCGCCTCGTCGTCCCACTCGAGCAGCGGGAAGTCGGTCACCCAGAGGAACCGCCAGGCGTCTCGGTCGACGAGATCGAGCTCGCGCGCGAGGTGCAGGCGCAGGGCGCCGAGGACCCGGGCGACCAGCGGCGCCTCGTCGGCGCCGAAGAGGACGGTCGACCCCGGCTCGGCCCGGAACGCGGCGAGCTCGGCCTCGGAGAGGAACTTCGCAATCGGCGAGCGCACCTCGCCGTCGGCGCCGTGGACGAGGTAGGCGAGACCCTTCGCCCCCCACTGCCTGGCGACCTCCTCGAGCCGGGCGAGATCGGTGCGCGACAGCTCCTGCGGTACCGTCAGGTACCGGACCGACGGCGCGCCGGCGAACACGGCGAAGGTCGAGCCCCGCGTGACGTCGGTGCCGTCCGCGATCTCGAGGCCGAAGCGCAGGTCCGGCTTGTCGCTACCGTACCGCAGCTGCGCCTCGTCCCACGTCAGGCGCGGAAACGGCGCCTCGAGCTCGACGCCGTGCACCTCCCGCCAGATCCGCTGCGTGATCCGCTCCATCAGGGCGAAGAGGAACTCGCGGTCGGGGAAGGCCATCTCCACGTCGAGCTGGGTCAGCTCCTGGAGGCGGTCGGCACGGAGATCCTCGTCCCGGAAGCAGCGGGCGATCTGGTAGTAGCGCTCGAAGCCGGCGACCGCGAGGAGCTGCTTGTAGATCTGCGGCGACTGCGGCAGGGCGAAGAAGCGCCCCTTTTGCAGGCGCGTCGGGACGAGGAAGTCGCGAGCGCCCTCCGGCGTCGGCTTGGCCATGATCGGCGTCTCGATGTCGACGAATCCCTCCGCCTCCATCTCGCGGCGGATGATCGAGACGAGCCGGGCCCGGGTGCGGATGTTCCGCTGCAGGCGCCGGCCGCGCAGGTCGATCCAGCGGTACCGGTAGCGGAGGTTCTCGTCGACGCCCTCCTCGTCGACCTGGAACGGCAGCGGCGGGCACGTGGAGAGGACGTCGAGCTCCGCGACCTGCACCTCGACCTCACCGGTCGGGAGGTTCGGGTTGACCGCGTCCGGCGCGCGGGCGACGACCTCGCCGCAAGCACGCAGGACGAACTCGTTGCGGACCGCGTGGGCCGCCTCGGCCGCCTGCGGGGCATGCTCCGGATTGACCACGAGCTGGCAGAGGCCGGCCTCGTCCCTGAGGTCGACGAACACGAGCCCGCCGTGGTCGCGCCGCCGCGCCGCCCAGCCGGCGAGCGTGACCCGGCGGCCCACGTGCTCGGCCCGGAGCTCGCCGCAGCGGTGATCGCGCCAGGTCACAGGAGCGCTGCCGCCTGCTCGAGCGTCGCCGCCTCCACGTCCTCGGCGCCGCGCCGGCGGATCGTCACCGACGCCGGACCCACGACCACGATCGTCCTGGCCCCGACGCGCTGGGCCTGGGTCAGCTGACCCTTCACGGTCCGGCCGGCGTAGTCGGTGTCGCACGCGCGACCCGCCCGGCGCAGGGAGGCCATCAGGCCCAGCACCTGCTCGCGCGGGGCGCCGGGCCCGACCGCGAAGAAGATCTCGGTCGCCTCCGGGGGCGCCTCGACGCCGGCGGCCTGGAGCGACATCACGAGCCGCTCGATCCCGGCTCCGAACCCGATCGCCGGGGTCGGCGGCCCACCGATCTCCTCGACGAGGTAGTCGTAGCGACCCCCGCCGACCAGGGAGCTCTGGGCGCCGAGCTCCGAGCCGACGAACTCGAAGGTCGTGCGCGTGTAGTAGTCGAGTCCGCGGACGAGCGTCGGCACGAGCTCGTAGGCGACGCCGTAGGCGTCGAGATACCGGCGAACGGCGGCGAAGTGCGCGGCGCAAGCCTCACAGAGGGACTCCCCGATCGTGGGCGCGGCGGCGAGCGCGCGGGCGACGCCCGGGTTCTTCGTGTCGAAGACGCGCAGCGGGCTCGCGTCGGCCTTCGTCCTCGTCTCGGCGTCGAGCTCGCCGTCGTGCTCGCCGAGCCAGCTGCGGAGCCGCTCGACGTACGCAGGGCGGCAGGCCCGGTCGCCGATCGAGTTCAGCTCGATCCGGTAGCCCCCCACGCCCAGCCGTCGGAGCAGCTCGACGTAGAGCTGGATCAGCTCGGCGTCGAGCGCGGGGTCGTCGGATCCGATCGCTTCGACCGAGAGCTGGCGGTGCTCGCGGAACCGGCCCTTCTGCGGCGTGTCGTACCGGTACATCGGGGCGACCGTGAAAAGCTTCTGCGGCTGGTGCTCGCGGTGGAGGCCGTGCTCGACATACGCCCGGCAGATCGGCGCCGTCGCCTCCGCGCGCAGCGTGAGCGAGCGGCCGCCGAGGTCCTCGAACGTGTACATCTCCTTGCGCACGATGTCGGACCCCGCTCCCGAGGTGCGGCGGAAGAGCTCCGTCTCCTCGAAGCCCGGGGTCAGGATCGGCCGGTAGCCGTACAGGGCGCAGACAGCCTTCGCCGTCCCCGTGATCTGGCTCCAGAGCGGGAAGTCAGACGGGAGGAGGTCGTGCGTGCCGCGCGGCGCCTTGAACGTCACGCGTTGCTGTGCTGCTCCGCGCGGAGCTCGGCCAGGAAGGGGTTGCGGGCCAGCTCGGCGCCGAGGGTCGTCGGTGGGCCGTGACCCGAGTAGACGACCGTCTCCGGCGGAAAGCGGTCGACGAGCAGCCGGATCGAGCCGAGCAGGGTGTCCCAGTCGGACATCGGCAGATCGGTGCGCCCGACCGAGCCGGCGAAGAGGACGTCCCCCGAGAAGAGCGAGCCGTCGGCATGGAAGGCGAGGTGGGCGGGCGAGTGACCGGGCACGAGCAGGGTCTCGAAGGCGATGCCCGCCAGCTCGAAGGTCTCATCCCCCCTCAGGCGCACCTCCGGGCTGTGGGGCCGTACCGCGACACCCGGGTAGAAGTCACCGGGACGCTCGAGGACCGGCGCCTCGTCCTGCGCCATGTGCACCGGCGCGCCCGTCGCCTCCGCGAGCTCGGCGACGCCGCCGAGGTGGTCCCAGTGGCAGTGCGTGATCAGGATCGCCGCGCAACGCGTGCCCAGGCGCGCCAGCTCGAGACGCAGTTGTGCCGCGTCCCCGCCCGGATCGACCACCACGGCCTCGGGCGCGCCACGGTCGGCACGGACGACGTAGCCATTCGTGCCGATCGTGCCGAGCTCGTAGCGATCGACCGCGAGCGCCATGCGATTGAGTGTAACGAGGAGGGGTAAAGGCGCCCTCGTGCAGAGCTGGAACCTCAGCGAGATCGAGACGCCCGGCGGGAGCCGCTCGCCCGTCGTCCTCTTCTCCGGCGAGGGCGAGGCGCGCGCGGTGCTGATCTCCCTCGATCCCGGCCAGGAGCTCGGCGATCACCAGGTGAAGGAGCGCGCCTTCGTGGTGGTCCTCGACGGGACCGTGGAGATCGGCGACGCGGACGGCGAGCGGGTCGAGGCGGGCCCCGGAACGCTCGCCACGTTCGCGCCCGACGAGCGGCACGTGCTCGCGAGCGAGGCCGGCGCGCGGATCCTGCTCGTGCTCGCGCCGTGGCCGGGGGAGGGGCACTACCGCGGGGAACGCTGAATGCCAAGCGCTCGACCCGCGAGCGGGGACTGCGGACCTCGTGGCCTCAGGCGCTCTGCGCGGCTTCGCTAGCGGCGCTTGGCCGGCTTGCCGGCGGCCTGCTGCCCCGTCCGCTTCACGTACTGGCGGTAGACGATCGTGTCCATCACGTACTGGAACGGAATGAAGAAGGTGAGCAGGAACGCCGTCGTCACCAGGTGGGAGCCCGCGGGCTGCTTGCGGTTCAGGAGCGCCACGGTCAGGTACATCAGCGGCGCGAAGATCAGCGACCGCTTGCCGACCCGCCGCCACGAGGGCGGCTCCACCTTCCGCCGCCCGCGTGCGGCCGGCGGCGAGGACTTCGACCCGGCGGCGCGGTCACGCGCGGAGCCCGCGTCCTTCCGCGCGGCCCTCTCGGCCCTCGCGGGTCGGATGTCCTCCTCGTCGGCGACCTCGACCTCGCGACCCTCCCCGTCGACGAGCACGTACTCGTACTCGTGTCTGCGGTCCTTGGCGCGCCGGCGGCGCTGCTTGCGGGAGGGCATCGCGGGCTAGCGTAGACGCTGCGGGTCGCCGCCGAGGAGGACCCCCGCGACCAGCCTGCCGCCGAGGTGGTAGGCGAGGTAGCGCCAGTCGGGAGCGTCGAGCAGGACGACGTCGGCGTCGAATCCAGGGGCGAGCCTGCCCTTGCGGTCGGCCCGGCCGAGCACGCATGCCGCGTTGACAGTGCAGGCCGAGAGAGCCTCGGACGGCGACAGGCGGAGCTGCGTCGCCGCGAGCGAGCAGACCAGCGGGAGGCTCTCGCAGAAGGCGCTTCCGGGATTGAAGTCGGTCGCGAGAGCGACCGCCGCGCCCGCGTCCACGAGCGCGCGGGCCGGCGGCATCGGCCGCCCGAGGAAGAGCGCGCTCGCCGGCAAGAGGACCCCGACGACGTCGCTCGCAGCCAGCGCGCGGGCGCCTTCGGATCCGGTCGCCTCGAGATGGTCGACCGAGCGAGCTCCGAGCTCGACCGCGAGCGGGATCGCGCCGGACTCGGTGAACTGGTCGCCGTGCAGGCGGAGCGACAGCCCCTGCGCCCGGCACGCCTCGAGGTACCGGCGCGCCTGCACCGCGTCGAAGGCGCCGCGCTCGAGGAAGACGTCCGCCGCCTCCGCGATCCCGGCCGCGGCGGGCAGAACCTCGGCGATCGCGAACTCCAGGTACGCCTCCGCGTCCTCGAACTCCGGTGGAACGGCGTGGGCCCCGAGCCAGGTCGGCACCCCCCCGGCGGCGCGAACGGCGCGCAGGGACGCGAGCTCGGTCTCGCGGTCGAGTCCGTAGCCGGACTTGCCCTCCCAGGTCGTCGTCCCGGCACGCAGCATCCAGCCCCGGTGCCGCTCCACCGCCGCACGGAGCTCGGGCTCGCCCGCGGCACGCGTGGCGCGCACCGTCGAGAGGATGCCTCCGCCGGCCGCGTGCAGCTCCTCGTAGGACGCTCCGCCGGCACGGAGGGCGAACTCCTCGACGCGGTCCCCCGCGAAGCAGGCGTGCGTGTGGCAGTCGACGAGGCCCGGCACCGCGCAGAGACCGCGCCCGTCCACCTCCTCGACGTCGCCGGCGAGCACGCCGAGCTCCCGCATCCGCCCGACGGCCGTGACTCGACCTTCGTCGCACAGGACGTAGGCGTCGTCGACGACGGCGACCTCGCCGAGCGAGCGACCGCGCAGCGGCGCCGCCGTCCCGGTCGGCGTCGCCACCTGTGCCAGGTCGCGGACGAGCACCCGTCGAGCCCGCTCGGGCCGCCGAGCGTTGGGCGAACGGAGCACCTCAGCCGTCGCTGCGCGCCATCGGGTCGGCAAGGCCGTGTCGCTCGGCCGCCGCCGAAGCCTCGGCGTAGCCGGCATCACGGTGCCGCATCACCCCCGTGCCGGGGTCGGTGGTGAGGACGCGCCCGAGCCGCTCGGCCGCGTCGTCGGTGCCGTCGGCGACGACGACCATGCCGGCGTGGATCGAGTTGCCGATGCCGACCCCGCCGCCGTGGTGCACGCTCACCCACGTCGCCCCTGCGGCCACGTTCAGGAGCGCGTTCAGGATCGGCCAGTCCGCGATCGCATCCGATCCGTCGAGCATCGCCTCCGTCTCGCGGTAGGGAGAGGCGACCGAGCCCGCGTCGAGATGGTCGCGGCCGATCGCGACCGGGGCGCTGACCGCACCCGACCGGACGAGGTCGTTGATCGCCAGCCCCGCGCGTGCGCGATCTCCGAGCCCGAGCCAGCAGATGCGGGCGGGCAGCCCCTGGAAGGCGACGCGCCCTGGTGCGAGCGCCAGCCAGCGCTGGAGGATCTCATCCTCCGGGAAGAGCTCGACCAGCGCAGCGTCGATCGCGGCGATGTCGTCGACGTCGCCCGAGAGCGCGGCCCAGCGGAACGGCCCGATCCCGCGGCAGAAGAGCGGGCGGATATAGGCCGGGACGAAGCCCGGGTATGAGAAGGCGTCCTGTACGCCGGCCTCTAGTGCCTCCCCTCTGAGATTGTTGCCATAGTCGACAACGTACACACCGGCCCGGACGTACTCGAGCATCCCCTCGACGTGCTCCGCGATCGAGGTTCGCGCCCGCCGCAGGTACTCGTCGGGATCGGCCGCCCGCAGCTCGGCGGCCGACTCGACGTCGAGGCCCGCCGGGACGTAGCCGTTCAACGGGTCGTGGGCAGCCGTCTGGTCGGTGACGAGGTCGAAGTGCTCGCCCCGGCGAGCGAGCTCGGGGACGATCTCGGCGGCGTTGCCGAGCACCGCCACGGAGCGGCCGCTGCCGTCCGCGGCCGCCGCCCGCACGCGGGTCAGCGCCTCGTCGAGAGACTCGTGCGCCTCGTCGAGGTATCGCGTCTCCAGGCGCCGCCGGATCCGGGAGGGATCGACCTCGACGCAGAGGATGGCCCCGCCGAGCATCGTCGCGGCGAGCGGCTGCGCGCCGCCCATGCCGCCGAGCCCGGCCGTCAGCAGCGTGCGGCCGCGCAGGTCGGCGGTGCCGAAGTGCTTCTGCGCCGCCGCGGCGAAGGTCTGGTATGTGCCCTGCAGGATCCCCTGCGTGCCGATGTAGATCCAGCTGCCCGCCGTCATCTGGCCGAACATCGTCAGCCCCTCCGCCTCGAGCCTGCGGAACTCCTTCCAGGTCGCCCAGCGAGGCACGAGCAGCGAGTTCGCGATCAGGACGCGGGGGGCGCCGGCATGCGTCCGGAAGACCCCCACGGGCTTGCCGCTCTGGACGAGCAGCGTCTCGTCCTCCTCGAGGACGAGCAGCCCGCGGACGATCGCCCTGAGCGCCTCGTGGTTGCGGGCCGCCTTGCCGGTCCCCCCGTAGACGACGAGCTCCTCGGGCCGCTCCGCCACCTCGGGGTCGAGGTTGTTCAGGAGCATCCGCAGCGGAGCTTCCGTCGACCACGACCTGGCGTTCAGCTCGGGCCCGCGAGGCGCGCGCACGCGAGAGAGGTCTCCGCAGAGCGCCTCGACGGCGGCATCGAGCCGGAGCGTGCTCATCTCCGCCCCCCGGCCGCCGCCCGCTTCCGCAGGCGCCACCAGCTGAACCCGGTCGCGAGGACGAAGAAGGCGATGGCGACCGGAATCGCGCCCACCTCGGCGATCAGCTTGAGCACGCCGCCCTTCCCCTTGACCTCGCCCGGCATGAGCCGCCCGTGGGTCAGCGCCGTGATCAGGACGATCAGGCCCGCGAGCACGCCGTAGAAGATGACGCTGTCGCGGAAAACGTGCTTCGACACGGGTCGTTCCTGCGTCACACCAGCTCGCCCACGCCGGCCTCGACCGCTGCGACGAGCGACCCGTCCCGGATCGAGGCCGCCACCGCCTCGATCTCGGCGGAGAGGGGCCGGTCGTCGCGGAGCCGAGGCGAGAGCGTTCGCAGGAAGGTCCGGGCTGTCGAGGCCCCGACTCCCGGCTCGAGCGGCGCGTGGAACTCGACCGCCTGCGCCCCGCCGAGCAGCTCGATCGCGAGCGCGTGCTCCGAGTTCGCCAGCACCTGCCACGCTTTCAACCCGGCTGCATTGCCCATCGAGACGTGATCCTCCTGGCCGGCGCTCGTCGGGATCGAATCGATGCTCGCCGGATGGCACAGCGTCTTGTTCTCGCTCACGAGTGAGGCGGCCACGTACTGGGGGATCATGAACCCCGAGTTGAGGCCGCCGTCACTCGTCAGGAAGGCCGGGAGGCCGCCGGAGAGGCCAGGGTTGACGAGTCGCTCCAGGCGCCGCTCCGAGATGCTCGCGAGCTCGGAGACGGCCATCGCGAACGCGTCCAGGGCGAACGCCACCGGCTGTCCGTGGAAGTTGCCGTTCGAGACGACCAGGTCGTCCTCCACGAGCACCAACGGGTTGTCCGTCGCGGCGTTCAGCTCGACCGAGACGGTGGCGCGGACGTACTCGAGCAGATCGCGGGACGCACCGTGCACCTGCGGCGCGCAGCGCAGTGAGTACGCGTCCTGCACGCGGTCGCACCAGCGGTGCGACTCCAGGATCGCCGACCCTTCCAGCAGGCGAAGCAGGTTGGCGGCCGAGTCCGCCTGCCCGCGGAGTGGACGCAAGGCGTGGATCTGCGGGAGAAAGCTCGTCCGCGAGCCTTGCAGAGCTTCGAGGGACAGCGCGCAGGCGATGTCGGCCGCGGCCGCGAGCCGACGTGCCCGGACCAGGCCGAGGGCCCCGAACGCCGCCATGAACTGCGTGCCGTTGACGAGCGAGAGCCCCTCTTTCGCCTGCAGCCGGATCGGCTCGAGCCCCGCGCGTGCCAGCGCTTCGCCGCCCGGCACTCGCTCGCCGTCGACCCAGGCCTCGCCCTCCCCCACGAGCGGCAGCGCGAGGTGCGCGAGCGGAGCCAGGTCACCGCTGGCCCCGACCGACCCCCGGCTCGGCACGTGCGGCAGGAGACCGCGGTTCAGGCACTCGACCAGGAGTTCGACGGTGGCGATCCGGGCGCCCGAATAGCCCTTGGCGAGTGCGTTGGCCCTCAGCAGCATCGCGGCGCGAACGATCTCCGGCGGGTACGGCTCGCCGACGCCGCAGGCATGGCTGCGGAGCAGGCGCAGTTGAAGCTCCTCGATCTGGTCAACGGGGATCGTCCGCGAGACGAACCGCCCGAAGCCCGTGGTGACGCCGTACGTCTGCTCGCCCGTGTCGCTCGCGGCGCGGTCGACGAGCTCTCTCGCCGCGCGCATGCGCATGCGGGACGAGTCCGCGAGCCCGGCGGGTGCGCGCTCGACGGCGACCTCCCAGACGTCGTCCACGGTCAGGTCCTCCCCCGTGAGGGTTTGACCCCGGGTCACGCAGGCGAGTCTAGCTTCGAGCTACTGCCCGGCCCGGGGACGGCCCCGGCGCTGTCCCGCCGCGCCGGGCACCTGCCTCGAGCGGACATGTCCCGTTGCGCCGCGCAGGTAGCTCAACCTCCTCCCCGCTGCGACGATACCCCCGTCGGACGCGCACGTGGGTGCCGTCTCTGCGCCGGACTCGCGCTCTCAGCCCTCCTCGAGCAGCCTGAGCTCGAGCACGCGCGAGGCGTCGAAGCCCTCGATCCGGAGCGCTGCGCCCGCCGCGGCGGCGACCGCGCCCGCGAGCATCAGGCCGACGAGCTCGGCGCCGATCACCTCCGCCCCGCGCGCGCCGGCCTCCGCCTCGATCCGCGCGACGATCTCGTGCAGGGCGGCCGCCTCCCAGTCCTCGACGTTCATGCTCACCTGGACGAGTCCGGCCCGCGGAAGATCGAGCCCGAGCGCGCGCACGCCCGGGAAGCCGCCGTCCCGCTCCCGCACCGCGCTCGCGACGGCACGGGCGGCCTCGAGGGAGCCGCGCAGGTTGACGTTGAAGGCGATCAGGGGGCGGCGGGCGCCCACCAGCACGCAGCCGGCGGCCGGGTCGAGGCGGGACGGCCCGAAGTCCGGCGCGAGCTCGCCGGCGTCGACGCGCCGCTGCAGCTCCGCCGGCCCGCCCCGCCGGAAGAAGGCCGGCCCGCGTCCCGAGGCGAGCTCGCCGTAGAGGAACACCGGCAGGCCGAGCTCGTCCCCGATCCTCCTCGCCAGCTCCCTCGCGACCGCGCACGCGCGCTCGAGGTCTCGGGCGGCGAGCGGCACGACCGGTACCACGTCCGCCGCGCCCACGCGCGGGTGCGCCCCCTCGTGGCGGCGGAGGTCGATCAGCGCGCGCGCGCACGAGATACCCGCCAGGAGCGCCTCGCTCAAGGCCGTCTCCTCGCCGACGAGCGTGAAGACGGAGCGATGGTGATCGGCGTCGGAGTGGACGTCGAGCAGCCGCGCCCGCCCTCCGAGGGCCGCCGCCAGCGCCTCGATCGTCGTCCCGTCCCGCCCTTCGGAGAAGTTCGGAACCGACTCGAGCGGCCGCGCCACCGGCGTAGTCTAGGAACGTGGGTCTCTACCCGGGTGCGCTCGTGCGGTCGGCCCAGACGGAGCACGGGCAGGCCCGCGCTCCTGAGGTCGGCGTCGCAAGCGACGCCTAGGAATGTGGGTCTCTACCCGGATGCGCTCGTGCGGTCAGCCCAGACGGAGCACGGGCAAGCCCGCGCTCCTGAGGTCGGCGTCGCAAGCGACGCCTGGGAGCGGGTTGAAGGCCTACTACCACGCACGCGCGCCGGAATACGACGAGTGGTATCGCGGCCTGGGGCGCTTCGACGGACTCGAGCGCCCGCACTGGGACGACGAGCTGCACGAACTCGAGCAGACGCTGGCCGCGCTCCCCCCGCTGTGGACGCTCGACGTGGCCTGCGGCACCGGCTTCCTGACGAAGCACCTGCCGGGCCGGGTCGTCGCGCTCGACCAGAGCGAGGCGATGCTCGCCGCTGCCCGCGCCCAGGCGCCGGCCGCCGAGCTCGTCCTCGCAGACGCACTCGACCTGCCGTTTCCGGACGGATCGTTCGAACGGGTCTTCACGGGGCACTTCTACGGACACCTGGAGGAGCCGGATCGCCTGCGCTTCCTCGCCGAGGCACGTCGCGTCGGCGGCGAGCTCGTCGTCTGCGACGCCGCCCTCCGGCCGGACACCGAGCGGGTTCTCTGGCAGGAGCGCGTGCTCAACGACGGCTCGCGCTGGCAGGTCTTCAAGCGGTACTTCGACGGCGAGGAGCTCGCCGCCGAGCTCGGCGGCGGCGAGGTGATCTTCCAGGGCCGCTGGTTCGTCGTCGTGCGCGTTTGACCCGCCGGCGTTCCTCGTACCGCTCACTCGCGTCGCTGCAGCGCGACAACCGGGTGTGCCGCGCCTGCGTCGAGGCGGGCTACCCGCTCGAGTCGCTCCCGGTCGTCCACGGCCACACCGGTCAGCGCGCCTACATGCTGGGCCAGGCGCCCGGCATCGTCGAGGGGGGCGAGCGCCGCCCCTGGCGCGGCCGCGCGGGTCGCACGCTGCGCCGCTGGCTCGGCCTCGACGAGGAGGAGTTCTACGCCGCCTTCTACTGCGCGTCGGTCACGCGGTGCTACCCGGGACGGACGGCGGGCGGGCGGGGCGACCGGACGCCGGCGCCGCGCGAGCAGGAGCTCTGCGCGTTCTGGCGCGACTGGGAGCTCAGGCTCCTGCGCCCCGAGCTGATCGTCACGGTCGGCGGCCTCGCGGCCTATCGCCTGCTCGGCCTCAGGACGGTGAGCGAATGCGTCGGCGCGCGCTACGAGCTTGGCGGCGCGACGGTCGTGCCGCTCCCCCATCCCTCCGGAGCGAGCGGGTGGCTGAACGCCCCCGCGAATCGGGCCCGCGTGGAGGAGGCCGCGGCGCTCGTCCGAGCCGAGGTGGCGCGGCTCGGGAGCCTCGGGCCCGGCGGCTAGATTTCAAAGGTGAACGGGCGCCCCTCCTACCGCCATACCTTTGCCCGCCTCCTCGGCTTCCTGCGGCCATACAAGGTCTCGCTCGCCGTCTCGGTCGTGCTCGCCGCCGGCTCGCAGGGCGTGCAGATCGTGCTCGTCCGTGCCACCGGCTGGGTGATCGACCGTGCGATCCGCCCGCACGACCGGGACGAGCTCTGGCTGCTCGTCTCGCTGATCGTCGGCCTCGGTCTCGTCAAGGCGGTCCTGATGGTCGGGCGGCGCTTCATCTCCGGCCGGCAGGCGCTCGGGGTCGAGTTCGACATGCGGAACGCGCTGTACGCCAAGCTCGTGCGGCTCTCGTTCGGCTTCTACGACCGCCATCAGACCGGGCAGCTCATGTCCCGGGCGACGATCGACCTGCAGGCCGTGCGCTTCTTCCTCGGGTACGGCCTCATCTTCTTCTTCCAGCACGTCCTCACGCTCGTCGGCGTCACGGCGGTGCTCTTCTGGATGGAGTGGCGGTTGGCCCTGATCGCCCTCGCGATCACCCCGGTCCTCGTGGGGCTCGCCTATCGCTACAGCCACGTCTCGCACCCGACGCTCAGAGAGGTGCAGCAGAAGATGGCTGACGTCGCCACGGTCGCCGAGGAGAACATCGTCGGCGTCCACGTCGTCAAGTCCTTCGCACAGGAGCCGGAGGAGCAGGCGAAGTTCGAGCGGCGCTCGGAGGCTGTGTTCGCGCAGACCGTGAAGGCGAACCGCCAGCGCGCGCTGTACGTGCCGCTGATCTCGTTCATCCCGCTGCTCGCGCAGGGCGCGGTCCTGCTCGCGGGCGGGCACATGGTCGTGAGCGGTGCGCTCTCGATCGGCGACTTCGTCGCCTTCAACGTGCTCGTGACGATGCTCGTGATGCCGCTGCGGATGCTCGGCATGTGGATCGGCCAGGCACAGCGCGCCACGGCGTCGGGCGAGCGGATCTTCGAGGTGATCGACGAGCCGGAGGAGGTCGCCGAGCGACGCGACGCCGTCGACCTCCCTCCGGGCGGCGGGCGGATCCGGTTCGACCGCGTCGCGTTCGAGTACGCGCCCGGCCGGCCCGTCCTCCTGGACATCGACCTCGAGATCGAGGCCGGCAGGACGGTGGCGCTGATCGGCCACACCGGCTCGGGCAAGACCGCGCTGACCGCGCTCGTGCCGCGCTTCTACGACGTCAGCGCCGGCCGGGTCACGATCGACGGGGTCGACGTCCGCGACGTCACGCTCACGTCGCTCCGCCGCGCGATCGGCGTCGTCTCGCAGGATCCCTTCCTCTTCTCGACGACGGTGCGGGAGAACATCGCGTTCGGTGCCGCCGGCGCCACGGACGAGGAGGTCGAGCGGGCTGCCCGCCTCGCCCAGGCGACCGAGTTCATCGAGGAGCTGCCCGAGGGGTACGACACGATCATCGGCGAGCGCGGGATCACGCTCTCCGGCGGTCAGCGTCAGCGGCTCGCGATCGCCCGCGCGCTCGTCGTCGACCCGCGCGTGCTGATCCTGGACGACGCGACCGCGTCGGTCGACGCGACCACGGAGGCGCGGATCAGGCTGGGCCTGCGCGAGGCGATGCTGGGCCGGACGACCCTGATCATCGCTCACCGCCTCTCGACGATCACGCTCGCCGACGAGATCGTCGTGCTTGAGGCGGGGCGCATCGCCGCCCGCGGCCCGCACGACGTCCTGATCGAGACCAGCGCGGTGTACCGGGAGATCCACGAGCATGGGCTGCTCGAGAACCGCGTCGTCGAGGCCGTCGAGGCAGCGGCGTCGTGACGGTGGTCGCATGAAGGTCTGGCAGCCGGGCTCCCACCTCTCCGAGGAGCGGGGCGCGCGGGTCGCGGACTGGTCGTGGCAGCGCACGGCGCGGCGCCTCTCGACCCTCGCCCGGCTGACCGCGCCCTACAAGGGACGCACCGCCCTCGCCGTCGGCTCGCTGCTCGCGGCCACGCTGACGTCGCTGGCGCCGCCCTACCTGGCGAAGCTCGCGATCGACGACGGCATCCGCGGCGGCGACCTCGGCAACCTGACCTGGATCGTCGTCTTCTTCGTCGTCGCCGGCCTCGCCAACTGGATCACGAGCTACGCGCAGACGTACTTCACGGGCTGGACCGGCGAGCGCATCCTCGCCGACCTGCGCAACAAGCTCTTCCGCCACCTGCAGCGGCTCTCGCTCGGCTTCTACGAGCGGAACCGGGCGGGCGTCGTGATCAGCCGGCTGACGAACGACGTCGACGCGCTCGACCAACTGGTCACGGACGGCGTCACGACGCTCGTGCAGCAGACGCTCGTGCTCGGCGGCTCGGCCGCGATCCTCTTCTTCCTCGACTGGCGTCTGGCCCTGGCGACGCTGAGCGTGCTGCCGCTCATGGCCGTGGCGACCGCGATCTTCCGCATTCGGTCCTCGCGTGCATACCGCGCCGTGCGGGAACGGCTGGGGCTCGTGACCGCCACCCTCGCGGAGGACATCGCGGGCATGCGCGTCGTCCAGGCCTTCACGCGCGAGTCCGCCAACCGCCGCAACTTCGAGCAGGTGAACGCGCACTACCGAGCCGCGAACCACCAGACCGTCGTCACCAACGGGCTCTACTTTCCCTTCGTCGACTTCCTCTCGGCGGTCGCGACGGCGGTCGTGCTCGGCTACGGCGGCTACCTCTACTTCGACGGGTCGATCACGATCGGCACCCTCTTCGCCTTCATGCTGTACCTCTCGAACTTCTTCGACCCGGTCCAGCAGCTCTCGCAGCTCTACAACACCTTCCTCTCCGCGGTCGCGGCGCTGGACAAGATCATGGACGTCCTCGACGAGGAGCCCGAGGTGCGCGACCGGCCCGGCGCGCGGGACCTTCCCCGTATCGCCGGCCACGTCCGCTTCGAGCACCTCCGCTTCGGCTACGGCACCGGGCCGGAGGTCCTCCACGGCGTCGACCTCGACGTTCCCGCCGGGACGACCGTCGCCCTCGTGGGCCATACCGGGGCGGGCAAGTCGACGCTCGCCAAGCTCCTCGCCCGCTTCTACGAGCCGCGGGAGGGGCGGATCACCATCGACGGCGTCGACCTCCGCGACGTCACGCAGCGGTCGCTGCGCGGCCAGCTCGGGATCGTGCCGCAGGAAGGCTTCCTCTTCGCCGGCACCGTCCGGGAGAACATCGCCTTCGGCCGCCCCGACGCGTCGCCGGAGGACGTGGTCGCCGCAGCTCGCACGGTGGGCGCGCACGAGTTCATCCTGCGGCTCGAGGACGGCTACGAGACCCAGCTGCAGGAGCGCGGATCGCGCCTGTCGCTCGGACAGCGGCAGCTCGTCGCGTTCGCGCGCGCCCTGCTCGCGGATCCGCGCATCCTGATCCTGGACGAGGCGACCTCCTCGGTCGACATCGGCACCGAGCGGAAGATCGAGGGGGCCCTCCGCGTCCTGCTCGCCGACCGCACCGCGTTCATCATCGCGCACCGCCTCTCGACGATCCGCGACGCCGACCTGATCGTCGTGCTCGAGCACGGCCGGATCGTCGAGCAGGGCACGCACGACGAGCTGCTCGCCCGGGGCAGCCTCTACCGGTCGCTCTACGGCGACTGGGCCGCAGACGTGGCCTAGGCTCCGGGTTTCGCATGGCTCTGTAGGCGGTTTTCCGGGACGCCGGTCGCCTGTACCGGCAGGCGTGGCCGCAGCTGCTCGGCGCCGCCGCCGTCGTCCTCGCACCGGCGGTGATCCTCGCCGGGATCTTCGAGCGCGAGCAGGTACTGCTGCGGACCACGCTGGAGGGCGACGGCACGCTGACCGGCGTGTACTACGGCGTCGTGATCGTTCTGCTGGCAACCTTCGTGATCGGATACCCGCTCGTCGAGAGCGCGGCTGCCGAGATCGTCCGGCAGAGCCGCGAGGAGGGGCCACGCAGTCTCCGCCTGGTGGCCTCACGGACGCTGCGTGCGGGTCCCCTGGCCGTCGTGTGCGCGCTGCTCGGTCTCGCCGCCGTCGCCGGCGGTCTCCTGCTTCTGATCGCCCCGGGCCTCGTTCTGCTGGCGCCGGCCTCGTCACGCAGGTCGTCGCGATCGAGCGGCGCGGACTCGGCGCCTTTCGCCGGTCCTGGCACCTCGTTCGAGACTCCGCCTGGACCGCGTTCACGCTCTCCGCCATGATGATCGCAGCCTGGGTCCTGCTCTTCGCGATGGCGGCGGCCCTCGTCGACACCCCCTTCGGCCGCGTTGCCGCCCTCGTCGCAGCCGAGATCGTCCTGATGCCGCTGTTCGCGGTCGCGTTCGCCGCTCTCTACTACCGCGCCGTCGGGCAGCCCGTGGAGAACCCGAGCTGGGCGGGGGACGCGCATCGCCGGCGCGCCCTCGACGCCGCCGATCGCCTGGGGCCCCGGAGCCTGGGCGGCTAGGCGTCGCTTGCGACGCCGACCTCAGGAGCACGGGCCTGCCCGTGCTCCGTCTGAGCCGACCGCACGAGCGCATCCGGGTAGAGGACCCACGCTCCTGGCCGCAGTACAGTCCGACCGTGGACGAGACCCCGCTCGATCCCGAGACCGCGCAGCGGATCGAGCAGCCCGCCTCCGACGAGGCCGAGCGCGAGGCGAGGCTGACGCCGTCGCAGGCGGTCGAGCTGATGCGGATCAACATCCCGACGCGGGGCAACCGCAAGCTCCGCACGCTGATCGACCGCGTCAACGCCGACCGGCAGCTGAAGGCCTGGTGGCACGTGGCGAACGTGAACGCGGTGGCCCGGCTGGAGATCAACGACCACTCCTGGGTGCACATCCAGATCGTCGCCAACATCGCGCTGAAGCTGCTGCGCCAGCTGACCAGGCACGGCGTCGAGCCGGCGATGGTGCGCGACTACGGCATGACGAACGACGACGCGGAGGTGGTCGTGACGCTGGCGTCGCTCCTGCACTGCATCGGCATGTCCGTCCACCGGGACGGCCACGAGGACTTCAGCCTCTTCCTCGCCGAGCCGAAGGTGCGCGCGCTCCTCGTCGACCTCTATGCCGAGCCGGAGGTGACCGTGGTCTCGTGCGAGGTGCTGCAGGCGATCACGAGCCACCGCGAGTACGGGAAGCCGCTCACCGTCGAAGCCGGCATCGTCCGGGTCGCCGACGCGCTCGACATGGAGCAGGGACGCTCACGGATCCCCTTCGAGCGCGGCCGCGTGACGATTCACTCTCTCTCCGCGGCGGCGATCGAGGACGTCGCGATCACGGACGGCGCGGAGCGCCCGATCAGGATCGAGATCCTGATGAACAACTCGTCCGGCATCTACCAAGTGGACGGGCTGCTGAAGGCGAAGCTGCGCGGATCGGGGCTCGAGCGCTACGTCGAGGTGTTCGCCCACATCGACACCGAGGCCGAGAAGCGACTCGTGCCGATCTACCGCCTGGAGATCTGACCCTCGACCGGCTGCGTCCGGCCCTCGCCGCCGGTCCGCGGCTAAACTGCGTCGTCCCTTGCGGGGTCGTCTAACGGTAGGACGCCGGGTTCTGGCCCCGGTAGTCTAGGTTCGAATCCTAGCCCCGCAGCCTGGTCTAGGCTGGCTTCGTGGTCACGTTCTACCACGCTGTCGAGCGGTTCCTGCACACGCTCGGCGAGATCGGCTGGGGCTGGCTCGGGATCGCGCTCGCCTGCCACGTCCTGCGCCTGTCGGTGCGCGTCCTCGCCTGGCGGAACATCATCAGGGCCGCCTATCCGACGGCGCAGGTCCCGCGGAGCGGCCTCCTCGGGGCGTACCTGGCCGGGGTGGGCGTCAACTCGATCACCCCAGCGCGCGGCGGCGACCTGTTGCGCCTGTTCCTCGCGAAGCGGCGGGTCGACGGATCCACCTATCCGACGCTCGGGGCGACGACGATTCCGGAGACCCTGTTCGACTCCGTGCTCGCCGGCATCCTCGTCGTCTGGGGTTTCGCGATCGGGGCGCTGCCGGGCCTCGACGTCCTGCCGGACTTGCCCCCGATCGACTGGGCCTGGATCCCCCGGCACCCGAACGCGTCGATCGTGATCACCGGCTTCGCGCTCTTCGCCCTCGCGGCCGCCTTCGTGCTGGCCGAGGCCCGGATCGAGTCCTTCTGGCAGCGGGTCGCCCAGGGATTCGCGATCCTGCGCGACCCGCGCGGGTACGTCATCCGCGTCGTCTCCTGGCAGGCGCTCAGCTGGGCCTTTCGCTTCGCGACTGTGTTCTTCTTCCTGCAGGCGTTCGGCATGCCCGCCACCGTGCACAACGCCCTGATCGTCCTGGTGGTACAGAGCATCTCGACCCTGCTCCCCTTCACGCCCGGAGGCGTCGGCACGGTCCAGGGACTGCTCGTCTACATCTTCCGGAACGACATCGCCGCCGGCACCGTGCTCACGTTCAGCGTCGGCATGCACGTCGCCACCGTGATCCTCAACCTCGTACTCGGATTCACCGCGATCTTCCTGATGCTCCGGACGCTCCGCTGGCGGCGCTTCGTCAGGCCCGAGGGTCGGCTCGCCGGGCCATAACCGCTCCGGTTAGGCTCGCGACGGTGGAGGCACGTCCCCCGGTTCGGCTCGTCGTCACGGACGACCTCCAGCGCTCGCGACTGACCGTCGGGTTCCGCCTCTTCCTGGCGATCCCGCACTTCCTGTGGCTCGGCCTCTTCGGCATGGTCGTCTTCGTCGTCGTGCTGATCAGCTGGTTCGTGACGCTGTTCGCCGGCCGCTCGCCCGAGGGCTTCCACGACCTCCTGGCGAAGTACATCCGGTACGCGACGCGCGTGGAGGCCTACCTCTTCGTGGCCGCCAACCCGTATCCGGGCTTCCTGCTCGTCAACGACGACCCCTACCCGGTCGACGTGGAGATCGACCCGCCGGCGCCCCAGCGCCGTCTCGTGACCCTTTTCCGGCTCTTCCTCGCATTCCCGGCGATCCTCCTCTGGCTCGCCTTCAGCGGAGGCAGCGTCGGAGCGGGAGGCGGGTACCGGATCTTCGGCGGCGTCGCCGTCACGGCGGCCTTCCTCGCGTGGTTCGCGAGCCTGGCGCGGGGCCGGTGCCCGCGCGGTCTCAGGGACGTGATCGTCTGGTCGCTCGGGTACTCGGCGCAGGTCCTCGCCTACCTGTTCCTGCTGACCGACCGGTACCCCCATACTGGCCCGGATCTGCGCGGAGTCGGGCCACCGCCGCTTGATCCCGACCGACGCCTCCGGCTGCTCGAGGAGATCCGGGAGCGCGAGCCGCAGCTCACGCTCGACGAGGCGCTCGTACGGATCGAGGGTGCCTCCGCCGACGTTCCGGATCTGCCGGCCAGGCTCCTCGTCGCCGACGACCTGCGGCGCTCGCGCCTGACGGTGCTCTTCCGGCTCCTCCTCGCGTTCCCGCACATCTTCTGGATCCTGCTGTGGACCGTCCTGGCGATCGTCGTCGCCGTCCTGAACTGGTTCGCGACCCTTGCCCTCGGTCGCTCGCCGCGACCCTTCGCCCGGTTCCTGAGCGCGTACGTTCGGTACGGAACCCACCTGTCGGCATTCCTGTACCTGGTCGGCAACCCGTTCCCCGGGTTCGTCGGCAAGGCCGGGAGCTATCCGGTCGACCTCGAGCTCGAGCCGTTCGCCCGGCAGCACCGGATCGTCACCGGCTTCCGCTTCCTGCTCGCGTTCCCCGCGCTGCTCCTGAGCTCGGCGGTCGGGTCGGTCGCGTTCCTGACCGCCCTGCTGGGCTGGTTCGTCTGCCTCGTGCGCGGGCGGATGCCGGTGGGCCTCCGCGATGCGGGCGCCTATGCCCTCGGCTACACCGCCCAGGTGAGCGCGTACGTGTTCCTGCTCAGCGACCGCTACCCGTACAGCGGCCCGCTGCCCTTCGCTCCCGCCGCCGAGCCGCCGGCGGCGGCCCTGCCGGCAACGGTCGATCCGGTTTGAGCGCCGCTACACTGGCGCCCGCCGGGCGCATTCGTCTAGTGGCCTAGGACACCGCCCTCTCACGGCGGCGGCACGGGTTCGAATCCCGTATGCGCCTCCACGAGAAAAGCCCTGCTAACGCGGGGCTTTTCTGTGCGTTGGACGGCGGTGCGCGATCGGATCACGAGCGGTCACTAGGGGCCATTCTGAGTCAGATTGGCCCACGGATTGGCCCAAGGATCTCAGCCGCCTCGGCTCAGGTTCCCCAGGGTCTACTCGACCGGCTCGACCGTCCAGACGGCGTGGAAGGCCTCGGCCAGCGGCTCGTCGCTCGTGTTCGACTCGATCGCCAGGATGCGGAACTTGCGCAGCTCGCCGCCGGCGAGGAACTCGTCGCCGACCCGCCACGAGGGAACCGCGGTCAGGAACGCCGCCGGGTCGGCGGGCTCGCCGTCCGGTAGCAGGAGCAGGTAGCGGAAGCCGCTCAGTCTTGCTCGCGGCGCCGGGCTTGAGCGTCGAGCGCGAGTTTCAGCTCAGTGAGCATGGGCGCCGCCGTGCTCCTGCAGCTGCTGCAGCGCCACCTGTAGTTCGGGATCACGCGATCGGCGCGTTTGGCGGTCGCGCCACGACCAACCGCCTTCGACTCGATCGTGCCCGCTTGCTCGAGCTCCATCGTCCCACCGCACTCGCGGCACGCCTTCTGATCGTCGTCCACACGCGCGACCGTACCGCCGGCGACGGACGGCGCTTTGCGGGCGTATAGTTGCGACCGCGCTGATGATGGCAGTGCACCCGATCACGCGTTACGTTGCGCAGGCCCTCGGGCCGGCGCCATCATCGCCGTGCCCGGGGGTTCCTGCGTAGAGAGGACGGCCACCATGATGGCCACGCAAGAACACCCCAAGCGCCGGACGCTTAGGGAGCGCCGCGAGACCGCGCTCGAGTACGGTCTCCCGGCAGAGAGCGACTACGTCGCTGCCAGCGACCTCTACGGCCAGGCGTACAACGCCGTGGAGAACCTCACGTGGAGGCTTCGCCACCTCCTCCTCGCGAACGTCACGGAGGCGTTCGCTGACGACGTCGGCGAAGAGGGCGAGGAGGAGTGGTTCGAGAGTGTGAAGCCGAAGCCGGCGATTGCCGACGTCGGCCACCTGTGGTCGTTCCTCGAAGGGCTTCAAACTGGACGAGCGGCAGCTGCACCGCGAGATCGAACGCCTGGAGGATCTTCTCGACGTGCTCGATTCCGAGCGACGGGACGCGAGAGGGCCGGACGAGGCGCCGCCTCCTCTGCCTCCACCCGAGCCACTGGCCGACGACCGGCCCACGTAGGGGATCCGCGAGCGACGCCAAGCCGAGCAGGGGGGGCGGGTGGCCTGTCCCGCCCCCCCTTCGCGTTGGCGCGCGTGCGGCCCAACGCTGGGCCGCTCCGCAGCGTTCACGATGGCTCTATATCCGGCCCGCGCGCTGGACAACTGCGAAGGCGTGCCGCTCTAGCTCGACTCCCCAGGCTCGTCGTCGACCTGGTCGTCGGGCTCGGGCTCGGCGGAGGCCTGCGCTTCGCGCTCGAGGATCTCGCGGGCCCGCTCGCGCATCGCCGGCACGGGGTGCCAGTAGGCAGCCTGCGCGAGCTGCCCGAGGTCGTGCTCGAGCCGCTCGGGATCGTCCTCGTACCGTGCGAGGAGCGCCCGCCTGATCGGCGCGTGGATCCTCTCCTCGCAGCACGGCTCGCAAAGGAAGTGGTAATCGACGCCGAGCTCGACTTCGCGAGCGCGCACGTTCGTCTTCCGCAGCGGGTGCAGCTGGCCGCAGTCGCTGCACTTGACGTCTTCGACGAGCCCGGCGAGCCGGTTCAGCTTTCGCCAGTAGTCGTCGGGCGTGTCGGCGAGCCAGTGGCCCTCGGCTGCCCAGCGCGCGTCGTCTGCCGGGTCGGGAACGTCCTGCTCGTCCACGCCGCTGAGACTAGTCCGACGGCGTCGCCGGCGGGCCGTTGTCGAGCTCGGCGGCGGGCCGGGCCGCGGCCAGCCGCCTGAGCGCTTCGCGCAGGAGCTCGCGAGTGGCGGGATCCGTGATCGTGGCGAAGGTGCGCACCTGCAGCGGCGACTCGCCGCCCTCGATGATCGTCGTCTCACGGCGGCCGTAGCGATCGGGGTAGCGGCGCTCGAGGATGGTCATGGCCGCTTGCCAGGTCTGCGGCTCGCGCGAGCGCGCCGCGCCGAGAATGTGGCCGTGCATCTCGTGCACGAAGGCTGACTCCTCGGACTCGACGTCGGCGACCAGGCGCGCGAAGTCGGGATGCTCCGCCGGATGTTCGCGGCCGAGCCGAAGCCACTCGAAGCCGGTCGAGCGGTGGATGCCGGCGAACCCGAAAGCGTCGCCGAGGTAGCAGCCCTCGCGGACGGCCTCGCAGATCCGCCGGTGGACGGTCTTCGTGTACCGCTGCGGTCGCTTCCTGCTCATCGACTAGATCGAGCCTCTCGTCTTTTTAGGGCGTCGCTCGTGTCGCTCGGCGGGGGCGGGCAGGATTTTGCGCGCCCACGGAGGTACCCGGGGTCTGGGGCCCGGCTGACCTGTGCCCGGCGCGCACCGGCGCGCGGGCGCCGCCCCTGGGCACGTTCGCGGCCGCGGCACGTCCACCCGCGGCGCCTCAGTCCTGCCGGGGGACGAGGCGATCGTTCACCGTGCGATCAGCCGCCGGCCGGCGGAGCCAGGTCGGTACGTCGAACCGGCTTGCCGGCGTTCCGATCGGAGAGGGAAGACCCCACGGGACCGTGGAGGGCCGGAGGCTGACCACGATGCCCGTCGAGCCCCTGGGATCCTGTTCGCCGCTCATCGCGCGCTACCGGCCGTAGCCCTCGACGAGGTGCTCGCGCGCCTCCTGCCGGAGCGTCGTCGGCAGCCGCGGCGGTACGTCACCACGGCTGCGGCCGGCGCCACCGTCCGCGCCTTCCCGCCGGCCGCCGTGCCGCAGGTAGGACTTCCGTCTCAGTACCTCGGCGACCGCGCCGTCGAGTTCGTCCTCATCATCGGGGTTCCGGATCGAGCGCCAGTCGATCAGCAGCGCCACGACCTCGGGGTCGACCGCGCGCGCCCTCACCGCGGCCAGCGTCGCCCTGAGCTCCCTGTTCTTGTCCAGCAGGCCCACCTTCTCCTGCTCGGCCGCGGCCGCCCGCTCGGCGAGCGTCGCGTTCTCGGCCGCGAGCGCGGGCGCGTCGACGTCACCGGCACGTTCGGCCAGGACGGCGAGCGCGCCCTCGAGGCGCTCGACCTCCCGCGTCTGCCGCTCGAGCTCGTCGGCGAGTTCGCTCACGCCGCGGCCGGCGCCTCCGCGCCCGTGGCCGCCGCACCGTCTCCACCGTCGCCAGCGCCCTCACCCTTGACTGCCTGCAGCGCGTAGCCCTGAGCGATGCGATCGACCGGCACACCCGCTGCCGCCCGAGCCGCGAACGGGGCGAGCGTCTCGAGGGCCTCGCCGGCCTGGCGCAGCTCGACCGCGGCCGCGTTCTCGCGTCGCTCGGCACCGTCGCCGGAGACAGCGGCGAGTGCCTCGTCGGCTGCGGCGACGAGCCGGCCGGCGTCGACGAAGCGACCCTCGGCCGTGTGGTAGGCGAGCGCCCTCCGCGCGGCTGCGATCAGCTCGACGTCGCCGAGCTCGACTGCGCGGGCGAGCACGTCCGCCGGCGCCACCCGATCGAGCAGCCGCTCGGCCTGGCCGAGCAGAGCCGTGTCCACGCGCCGGCTCGAGCGGATCCGGCGAGCCTCGCCCGTCGCCGACTCGAAGGCAGAACGGCCGCGCTCGAGGAGCTGCGCGTTCGCCTGCTTCGCGCGCTCGCGCGCCTCCTGCGCGTCGAGTGCCTTCCCTTCAGGCGTCCGGCGCGGATCGTCGGCGATCGCGGCGAGCTCGGCGTTGAGCCGGGCCGGTAGGTCGCGCAGGCCTTCGACGACCTCGCGCAGCACGCCAACGTCGACCTCGAGAGGTAGCGGTACCCAGTTGCTCATGCGTCTCCTTTCAGATCGGGGATGCGGGAGGTGCGCCGGAGCCCCTGGCCGTCACGCGTGGAGGCTCCGGCGCTCTTGGCCCCGCTTCGACCGGAACGCGGGCCGAGTCTTCGCGAGTCGTTCACGCCGCGGCTCGATCCTCGGTGACGGATCCGGCAGCGCGGCCGTCCCCGTTGACGAGCGCTCGGAGCTCGGTGGCGGGGATCCTGAGAGGCGGCGACGGGCCGGTGCCGAGCCTGACGGCGCGAATCTCGCCGTCGGCGATCCTGCGATACACGGACGCGGCGCTCAGCCGAAGAGCTGCCGCGGCTTCAGCAACCGTGTAGAGCTCGCGCGAACTCTGAGGCCCATCCATCGACGGCGTCTATCGGCGCCCTCTCTTCCGTGATTGAAGAGTTAGGCGGACTTCCTTGCGGCCCTGCGCGCGGACCGACGGTTAGACACGCAGACGGAGGAGCCACAGAACTGCCTCGAAGAGCGGGCCTTCGTGGGGAGCGTGTTTTCGCAGCCCTCCGCGTTGCACGTGCGCGCCGGCCGTTCCGCGAGCTCTCGCTCACGGCGCAGCCGGTAGTAGATCGCCCGATCGCTGATCGACCCGAACAGCTCGTGGCGCGCCCGAGCGATCCGACGGCGGACGGTCGTCTCCGACATTCCCCAGTCAGCCGCGTCGCGGAACGTCGCGCGGGGCTCGAGCTGAGCGCCCCTGTCAATCGCGTCACGCGACCGTTGGAGGTCATCATCGGCGAAGAACCTCGCTAGGCGAAGACCCTCCTGACCTGCTGGAGTCAGGCGAGGATCATCGTCGGAGACGTGCCGCGCCCATGCGTATGACGGCCTTCGGGACGGTATGCGGCGAAAAGTTACCGTAACTCTTCGTTCACGGAGCGGCACGCGCCGATAGACGGCGCCGATGAACGACAGCATCCTCATCTCGCAGCCCGACACCGCGCGGCTGCTCGGCATCAGCATCGAGACCGTGCGCCGGCTCGTCGGGCGCGGCGTGCTCACGCCCGTCCGGCTAACGCCGACGTCGCATCCTCGATTCAGACGCGACGAGGTCGAAGCACTCGCCGCGGGTGAACGTGTGGACGTGCAGGCCGCAGGACGGGCGCCATGAAAGCGACAGAGCCGGTCTTGCGAACCGGCTCCGACGAGCGCCCCTCCAAGCGCGTGGGACACACCGTACCACCGCGCTCTGCACTGGCCGCGGCGCAGTTCGAGCTCGTCGGCGCCGAGGACGCTCCGGAGCGGCGATGAGCGCCGTCGACCAAGTCCTCGGGCGGCTCGAGGGTGTGAAGAAGGCCGGCCACGGCTGGACGGCCCGCTGCCCCGCGCATGAGGACCACACCCCGAGTCTCAGCATCGACCTGGGCGACGGCGGCCGCGTCCTCATCAAGTGCCAGGCCGGTTGCAACACCGCGGACGTCCTGGGCGCACTCGAGCTCACGCTGCACGACCTCTTCGAGCCCGACACGCGAGCGCAGGTCAACGCGCCTAGGACGATCGAGGCGACGTACGACTACTTCGACGAGCGAGGCGAGCTCCTCTTCCAGGCCGTCCGCTACGTGCCGAAGGACTTTCGCCAGAGGCGCCCGGACGGCCGAGGCGGCTGGATCTACAGCCTCCGGGGCGTCCGCCGCGTCCTCTTTCAGCTCCCGCTCGTCCTCTCCGCGGTGAAGCAGGGCCACACGGTCTACATCGTCGAGGGTGAGCGGGACGTGCTCGAGCTCGAGGCTGCCGGCGTCGTCGCGACCTGCAACCCGATGGGCGCCGGCAAGTGGTGCGACGAGTACGCGGAGTCGCTCCGGGGTGCGAGCGTGGTCGTGGTCGCCGACAACGACGAGCCCGGGATCGCGCACGCCCGGGCGGTCGCCGCGAGCCTGGCGAGGGTGGGCGTCGTCGCGCAGCTCGTGCGAGCCCGAGAGGGAAAGGACGCAACCGATCACCTGGCCGCCGGGCACGGGCCCGAGGACTTCGAGCCGCTTCCTGCCGACGCTACGGAGGCCACGGCCGTCGAACCCTTCCGGGGGCACTCCCACGACGATGTCCTGCGCCTCGAGTTCGAGGCACCGCGCTACCTGATCGAGGACCTCATCCCGGCCGGCGCTGTCGGCACGATCGCCGGCGTCCCGGAGACGCACAAGTCCTGGGTCGCGCACGCGATCGCCGTCCGGGTCGCGCTGGGCGAGGGCGAGGTTCTCGGATGCTCGGTCGCGGAGCAGGCGAACGTCGGCTACTTCTGGCAGGACGACTCGACCCGGGAGGAAGCCGAGCGCGTCAAGCTGTTCGAGCGCGTCCACGCGAGCCGGACCGGACTGCCGCTGCGGTGGTTCCTCAACGACGGCCTCGCGCTCCCCCGTGACCTCGAGCGCCTACGCCGGACGATCGAGGAGTTCGAGCTCGGCCTCGCGGTGCTCGACTCGTTCTACAACTTCCTCCCCGAGATCAATCTGAAGGACGAGGGCGCCGAGCTCGTCGTCTCGGCACTGAAGCGCAAGATCGCCGACGCCACCGGCTGCACCGTGCTCCTCGTCGACCACATGCCGTGGGCGACGGACACGAACCGCGCACGCCTGCGGGCCTACGGGGGCGTGTTTAAGAACGCTGCCACCCGCTTCGGGATCTACATCGACGCCCAGGGCAAGAAGCTCTACGCCGAGGCCAGGGGGAACAACACCCGCGGCTTCAGAAAGACGCCGGCCTACTGGGACGACGAAGCGCTCGAACTGCGCCTGGTCGACGCCGGCGAGCAGAGCCACGACGAGCGACTCGAGGAGCGAGCCGAGCAGGCCCTCGCGTGGCTCCAGGAGCACCCCAGGAAGCACGCGACGAGCGCCGTCCGCAAGGCGGTGGGGGGCCGCGCCTCAGTCACGGATCAAGCGCTCGAACTGCTCAAGAGCCGGGACGATGTCCAGGACTTCGGCCGGGACGGAGGGACGTGGTCGGGACGTAGAGGCGACCCGAGATACTGGATCGCGCGTAGCCATGCCGGTTTGAACCCTGACGAGGGATCGTCCCAACTCTTCGGGACGACGTCGGACGATGTAGGCCCTGGGTCACACGACGAACACCCTCGTCCCGTCCCCTATAAGGGGACGAGGGGTGATCGGGACGATGTCTCGAGCGGGGAGCCAGCCGAGGCAGAGGCGGTCTCGTCGTGACGCCGGCGCTCGTGATCGTCCTCGCGTTCGAGGCGGCACCGCGGGTTGTCGCTGACTGCCTGAGCGATAGCGAAGGCCAGCGCCTCGTCGACTGGATCGAGTCGCGGCCGGAGCTGCTCGAGCTCGTCAAACGCGCGCTCGAGCTGCAGGAGGAGGCGAGGGCCGCGTGACCGGCGGCGATCGACTCCTGACGCTCGAGCAGGCCGCGGACGAGCTCGGCTGCTCGACGTCCACCATCAAGCGGCGGATTCGAGCCGGCGCCTTTCCGACCTTCGTCGACGGCCGGCTCGTCCGTGTCCGGGAAGCCGACCTGCGCCGCTACGTGCTCGAGCGCGTCGCGGTGCGGGCGCGCGGAGTAGCCGGCGGGACGCCTTCGTCTTCGTCCGGTGCGACGGTGGCGCAGGGGACGCGATTATGGGACTGACGGCGGCCTTCACGCGACGTCGCGAACGCCGTATAGTGGGCACGTGCTCGATAGGCCCGAGCCGGTGCTCACTTCGTGTTGTACGTTCCCCCACGCCTCCGGGCGCAGCGGGGCCTATCCGCCTGTCGCCCGGAGGCGTCTTCCCGAAGGGAGACACCATGTCCGAGCTACACCGCCCCGCTCTGCGCCGGCGGACGTTGACGGAGCGCCGCCTCATGGCGGTCAAGGAGGGCCTTCCCTCCGAGGCTGAGTACGACGCTCTCACACGGCAGGCGAGCGCCCTGGACGACGCGCTCGGGGCCGCCCTCTGGCGCCTCGAGCACCTGGTTGACGACGGCGACGTCGGTTCCGACGACGACGAGTCCCTCGATGCTCTCGTCGCCGCCGAGGCGCAGTTCACTCGCGAGCGGCCGGTGCCGACAATCACGGACGTCGGCGTGCTGTTCTCGTACGTCGAAGGCCTCGACTCGGCCGTAGGGGAGTTCGAGCACCAACGCGACCGCTTCCGGTCGGCGCTCACGCTGCTCGACGAGACACGCCGGAACGCGGAGATTCGGGCCAAGGCCAAGACGAGCAAGCGCACCGATGGGTAGCGCGGCGCTCCGCCTGTCCGGCCTCGAAGAGCGCCGCGGTTCGGATGGAGTGCTCCGCTACCGGGTCCGCGTCCGGCGCGCCGGGGCCGTCCAGTCGGCGACGTGCGACACGATCGAGGAGGCGCTCGCGTGGCGGGCGCAGGCGGTCGCAGCGGCAGCCGGGCGGGCCGAGCCACCGGTCCGGGCGGAACGGAACCGGGCGCCTCTTCCTGAACCCGCTGGGCGTGCGACCACCGTTGAGGATGCCGCCCGGCGTCTCTGCCGGGGCATGGTCGACGGCTCGATCCGCGCGCGGGACGGCCGTCCGTACAAGCCGAGCGTCGTCAGGAAGTACGAAGAGCAGCTACGGCTGCTTGTGCTCCCGCGGATCGCCGCGGTCCCGATCAACGCGTTGACCGGAGGCGACTGCCAGCGGCTCGTCGACGAGATCGCGGCCGACCGGACGCCCGAGCATGCGCGGAAGGCGCTCACGGCGCTCCGTGTGGCCCTGCGCGTCGCCCAGCGGTACGGAGAGCTCGACTCGAGTCCCTGCGCCGGTGTGCGCGTCCCCGTGAGCGCGCACGGGGAGGCGGTGGCGCGCATTCTGACGCCCGAGGAGACAACGGCGGTCGTCGACGCCGCCGAGCTCGAGGACGCTCGCCTCGAGCGGAGCTTCGCCGCGCCGCTGATCGTGCTCGCACTCGCAACCGGACTTCGGCTCGGCTAGCTCCTGGCGCTCCGCTGGGGGCCCGACGGGCTCGACCTCGACGCAGGCCACGTCCGGGTGACGGCGAGCCTCGATCGCGTCCGCGACGAGGACGGGAGCTACGCCATGCTCCCGCCGAAGACGAGGGCGAGCCGCCGCACGGTGCCGCTGCCGCCCGACGACACGGGACGGATGAGGCGTCACCGGCTCGCCACCGGCCGGCCCGCGGACGGCGAGCTCGTGTTCAGCAACCACGGCGCGGCGCAGTCGCCGGTCCCCGCGTACCGCGCGTGGAAGCGCGCGTGCTGGAAAGAGCGCGTGTTCACCGAAGTGGCGAAGCCAGCCCTGCTCGAGGAGAAGACCTACCTCGAGTTCCAGCGGGCATGCCGAGAGGCAGCGCTGAACGAGCCCCTCCCCCGCTTCCACGAGACGCGGCACGCGTTCGCGTCTCACGCGCTCGCCGCGGGCCTCACCGCACACGCGGTAGCTGCCCTTCTCGGACACTCGGACGCGGGGCTCGTGCTCTGCCGGTACGGGCACGCGCTGCCGGACGAGCTCGCGAGCGCGGGCGAGACGCTCGCCGCCTGGAGGCATGCACGCGGGGCCTGATTGGCCCACGGATTGGCCCAAGCCGACGCTGACACGTCGGTTTACGGCTCAACCATGCGGCGAGCCACCGCCCTCTCACGGCGGCGGCACGGGTTCGAATCCCGTATGCGCCTTTACTGCTTCCGACTGAAACCCGGACCCCCACGAGAGGTCGCGAACGGCCTCCATGGCCTTCGATCGATTCAGGGCTCTAAGGGCCTATCCCGGAAGGGCGAGAGCGAGGGTTGCGAGGTGGGCCTTCTTGAACGCGATGAGGCCGCTCGCGAGTTGGAGGAGGGCGAGGTGGTTTTCGTCTTTCTTCGACCAGCGGATCAGGAGCGCTCGGTTGCGG
>JBHEMU010000038.1:0-3311 GCA_046262415.1 Gaiellaceae bacterium
ATCCAGGACGTGGAGCCGATCGTCCGGCGGGCGCACGAGGTCGGAGCCCACGTCGTCCTCGACGCCTACCAGTCGGCGGGCACGGTGCCGCTCGACGTGACCGCGCTCGGCGTCGACTTCGCCGTCGGGGGCAGCGTCAAGTGGCTCTGCGGAGGCCCGGGTGCCGGCTGGCTCTACGTCCGCCCGGACCTCGCCGAGCGTCTCGAGCCGTCCCTCGTCGGCTGGCAGGGCCACGCCCGCCCCTTCGGCTTCGAGCCGGAGCTCGAGTACGCCGCCGGCGTGGGGCGCTTCCTCACGGGCACGCCGAACGTCCCCGCCCTCTACGCCGCCACCGCCGGGTACGAGGCGGTCGCGGAGGTCGGGGTGGAGCGGATCCGGCAGCGCTCGCTCCACCACACCGAGCTCCTCATCGGGCTGCTCGACGCGGCCGGCTTCGACGTCGTCAGCCCGCGCGACCCCGCGCGCAGGGGCGGCACGGTCGCCGTCCGGACGCCGGAGTTCGAGGCGGTCGGGCAGGAGCTCCTGGCCCGCTCGGTCATCTGCGACTGGCGACCCGACGTCGGGCTCCGGCTCGGCCCGCACTTCTTCAACACGGACGCCGAGATCAGCCACGCCGTCGAGCAGATCGCGGACATCGTCGACCGCGGCGCCTACCGGCGCCGCTAGACGTGTGATCGGTAACGCGTCTAAACCGGGGCCCCGGCTCCGACCTCCTTCGTGCAGAAGCCGCACGTCCCCGCGCCGATCGGAATCGCGGAGAGGCAGTGCGGGCAGTCGCGGGTCGTCGTCTGGCGCGGATAGATGCGCAGCGACGCCTGGTAGAGCAGGTACAGCACGGCCGCGATGATCAGGAAGACGAGCAGCGCGGTCAGGAAGGCGCCGTAGCGGATCTCGCTCTTGCCGAGGTCGAAGGCCAGGCCGCTGAAGTCGGGCCGACCGAAGATCGCCGCGACGATCTGCATGACGATGTCGTCGACGAAGGACTGGATCAGCGCCGCGAACGCGAGGCCGAGGACGAACGCGATCGCGAGGTCGAGCAGGTTGCCGCGGAGCACGAACTCCTTGAAGCCGCCGAGCAGGCGCATCGTGACCTCCCGGGTCGAGGGACTCACATGAGTCTAGGCGTCGCTTGCGACGCCGACCTCAGGAGCGCGGGCTTGCCCGTGCTCCGTCTGAGCCGACCGCACGAGCGCATCCGGGTAGAGGCCCACGCTCCTAGGGTCCCCCGGGCCGCGCGGTAGCGTGTCCGCCGCGTGCTCTTCCGCCCGTTCAAGCTCGTCTTCTTCCTGCTCGTGGCCGGCTTCCTCGCCGGCTCCGTGCGCTTCTTCCTCTGGCCGGAGCAGGACTCCCCACGCGCCGCCGACGCCGTCGTCGTCCTCGCCGGGTCGCGGATCCCGCGGCTCGAGAAGGGGCTCGAGCTGATGCGCCGCCGAGTCGCTCCGATCCTGGTGGTGTCCGACGCGCCGGCTCCCGGTTGGACGGCGGCGAACCGCCTCTGTGCCGGCCGGGCGCGGTTTCGCGTGATCTGCTTCAAGCCCGAGCCGTACAGCACGCGGGGGGAGGCCCAGATGGTCGCGCGGATGGCGCACCGGCGCGGCTGGAGGCGGATCGTCGTCGTCACCTCGGTCTTCCACGTCACCCGCTCGCGGCTCCTGTTCGAACGCTGCCTCGACGGCGAGGTTCAGCTCGCCGGCGCGCGCTACGCGTACTCGCGCGCGCCGCGCTACGTGCTCTCGGAGTGGGTCAAGCTCGCCTACGCGCAGACGCTCGGCCGCGACTGCTGATTCACGCCGCGAGCAGGTCGCGCAGGCGCTCGGCGTACAGGGGCGCCGTCGGCTCGTCCTCGTGCTTGAAGTAGCACCAGACCTCGATCCCCTGCTCGAGCTGCCGCCGGAGCCGGCCCGCCCACGCGGCCAGCGCCGCCTGGTCGTATGGCGGCTCGCGCAGCCGCAGGTAGCGGAAGCCCGCGGCGCCGGCGAGCGAGCCGACCCGGGCGACGCCGGCCGCGTCGAGAGCCAGATCGATCTCGGGCGCGGTCCAGGAGTCCTCCCGGAACTCGAAGGCGTAGCGGAGAGCCGGGTCGATCGAGTCCAGGAAGAACCGGAGCAGGCCGTCGTCGCGCTGCCGCGCCGGTGGGAACTGGACGAGCACCGGCCCGAGCCGGTCCCCGAGGGCCTGCACGCGCTCGCAGAAGGTGCCGAGCTGGTCGAGCCCGCCGGCGTGCGTGATGCGGCGGCTCATCTTCACGGAGAACCGGAACGCCGGCGGCGTCTCCGCGGCCCAGCGGGCGAACTGCTCCTCGGCGGGCAGCTGGTAGAAGGAGGTGTTCAGCTCCACCGAGCTGAGCCGCTCGGCGTAGAGGCGGAGGAAGTCTCGCGGGCGCGCCGCGGCCGGGTAGAACCCCGGGCGCCAGGACGGGTACGAGAAGCCCGAGGTGCCGACATGTGCCCTCGTTACAGTCTCCCTGGTGACCGCGATGGCGGAAGTGATACCGCAGGGCACGATTCGGGTCCTCGACCACGGCTTCGTGCGCCTCGACGACGCGATGGCGAGCGACCTCTCGGTCGTCAACGGGGCGAGGGTCAGCTTCGCCCGCCGCCGCGACGAGATGGACGAGGCCGACGCGGGGTTGATCCGCTTCCTGATGCGCGACCGTCACGGCACGCCCTTCGAGCACAACGCGTTTCGCTTCCACGTCCGGGCGCCGATCTTCGTCGCCCGTGAGTGGTTCCGTCACCGCGTCGGCTCCTTCAACGAGTTCAGCATGCGCTACGCGCGCGCCACCGACGACTTCTACGTGCCGGACGCCGAAGACGTGCGCAGCCAGGTCGGCAAGCCCGGGGCGTACTCGTTCGAGCCCGTGCCGGACGACGTCGCCGAGACGGCGCGGGAGGAGCTCGCTGCGGTCTACGACGCCGCCTACTCCGCGTACGAGCGGCTCGTCGAGCTCGGCGTCGCGCGAGAGCTCGCCCGCTGCGTGATCCCCGTTGGCGCCTACACCGAGTTCTACTGGACGGTCAACGCCCGGGCGCTGATGAACTTCGTCTCGCTGCGCGCCGCCGAGACGGCGCAGCGGGAGATCCGACGCTACGCCGAGGCCGTCGAGCAGTTCTTCGCCGAGGCGATGCCGGTCACGCACGCGGCCTTCGTCGCCGCGGGGCGCGTCGCCCCCTAGGCTGGACAGCCTCCGAGATGTGCCGACAGGTGCGGCTCATCTCAACTCCATCTTGCGGGCACCGTAGACGATGTCGGCCGGGATCCGTCCGCGGGTGAGCCGGCCGGTGTGAGCGCGGTCGTGGTTGTAGTAGGCG
>JBHEMU010000039.1:0-24952 GCA_046262415.1 Gaiellaceae bacterium
GTCGTCGGCTGCGTCGGCCTCGTCCCGGACGTCCGCCGCGTGCCCGGCCGCTGGCGAGACGGCGACGTGATCTTCGCCGTGGCCGCCGGAGCCGAGCGCGACCTGGCGCGGGAGGCCGCGCTCGTGCGTCTCCTCTGGGACGCCAGCCCGCTGCTCAGCCTCGCGCACGACGCCGGCCGCGGCGGCTTCGAGGCCTGCCTCGCGGAAGCCGCGTTCTGGAGCGGGATCGGCGCGGAGCTCGACGGACCCCCCGAGGAGGCCCGGGCGGTCGTGGCCTGCGCGCCCGAGCACGTGACCGCGCTCGCCGGAGAGCTGCCGCTGCACCGGCTCGGCACCGCCGGCGGCGACTCGCTGCTCGGCAAGACGCTCGAGGAGCTGCGGGACGCCTGGGAGACGAGGAGCTAGCGATGTGCGGCGTCTTCGGCATCCACGCGCCGGGTCGTGACGTCGCGCGCGTCGCGCACTTCGGCCTGCACGCGCTGCAGCACCGCGGCCAGGAGTCGGCCGGCATCGCCGTGGCTGACCGCGGGCGCCTCACCGTCCTGCGCGACATGGGCCTCGTCGCCCAGGTCTTCACCGAGCAGAAGCTCCGCGGGCTGCACGGCCAGGTCGCGATCGGCCACACGCGCTACTCGACGACCGGGTCGACGCACTGGGCGAACGCGCAGCCGGTCGTCCAGCACGGTCCGGCCCGGACGATCGCCCTGGGACACAACGGCAACCTCACGAACGCCACCGCCCTTCGCCTCGAGCTCGAGCCGGAGGGCGTCCGGCTGACCGCGACCTCGGACACGGAGCTGATCGCGGCGCTGATCGCGCACGATCCCGGGTCGCTCGAGGAGGCGGTCGCACGCGCGATGGCCCGTCTCGACGGCGCCTACTCGGTCACGGCCATCTCCGAGGGGAAGCTGATCGCCTTCCGTGACCCTCACGGATTCAGGCCGCTCGTGCTCGGCCGCCTCGACGGCGACTGGGTCGTCGCTTCGGAGACCTGCGCGCTCGACCTCGTCGGCGCGGAGCTCGAGCGCGAGATCGCGCCCGGCGAGCTCGTGCTCATCGACGAGCACGGCCCGTCGGCGACCCAGGGGGTGCCGCCCGCCTCCGCGGGCTCGCTCTGCATCTTCGAGTTCTTCTACCTCGCCCGGCCCGATTCGCGTCTCGAGGGCGTCGAGGTGCACGGCGCCCGCGTGCGCATGGGCGAGCGGCTGGCCGACGAGGCGCCGGTCGACGCCGATCTCGTGCTGCCGATCCCGGACTCGGGGACGCCGGCGGCGATCGGGTTCTCGCGCCGGTCCGGGATCCCGTTCAGCGAGGGGCTGATCAAGAACCGCTACGTCGGACGCACCTTCATCCAGCCGGACCAGGGCCTGCGGCTGCAGGGAATCAAGCTGAAGTTCAACCCGCTCGCCGAGGTCACCGGGAAGCGCGTCGTCGTCGTGGACGACTCGATCGTGCGCGGCAACACGACCCGCCAGCTCGTCGCGATGCTCTTCGACGCGGGGGCGGCGGAGGTGCACGTCCGCGTCTCCTCGCCGCCGGTGCTCGGGCCGTGCTTCTACGGCATGGACTTCGCCGGCGAGGGCGAGCTGATCGCCGCGGGCCGCACGGTCGAGGAGGTGCGGGCGCACGTCGGCGCCACGTCCCTCGCGTACCTCTCCCTGGAAGGCCTCCAGGCCTCGACGCGCCGGCCGGAGTCGAGACTGTGCCGCGCGTGCCTGACGCGGGAGTACCCGACCGAGGTGCCGGCCGGCCTCAGCGTCGAGAAGCGCCGCTTCGAGCCCGCGCGCGCGTAGCTCCCGGGGCGGCGCGGCCGCCGCCCCGAATGGCCTGCCTCTCCAGCTAGTGCTCCAGGACGCGGCTCGCCTTGGCGATGCCGCGGCTGAGCAGGTAGCCGACCGTCAGCGCCGTCAGCGCGGTCACGAAGCCGGTGGAATCGACCCTGTCGTCGATGAGTGCGATCAGGCCGACGACGAGGACGACCAGCAGCCAGATCAGGAACTCCGGGTTGGGCATGGGGATCCCGGCGAGCGGGTTCGGCCCGCGGCCGTGGTACCCGTAGCCCTGAGGCTGCTCCGGAGGTGGTGTCGAGGGGGTTGTCGCCATACCTGCTCCTTTGTCGGGGGAAGGGCAGGATCTTAGTTCCATCGGGGCCCGAGGAGGAAACGGCCGCTCTACGATCCGGTGGTGCGGCTCTTCCACTACCACCTGGTGACGAGCATGGTTCGGCCCGTGGAGGAGCGCTACCTCGCCAAGCTCGGCTTCGAGCTCGTGGCCCGCTATGGCTACCTCGGCGAGGAGGTGGTCGGCTTCGAGCCGGGGTTCTCCTGGGAGGATCTCGACGCGCGCGGCTTCCGGCTGCGGCTGGTCGAGCTCCAGCGCGGCGCGGTCAACGTCGTCGTCCAGCCCGGGCAGTGGGAGCTGCCGCCCCGCGTCGACCACGTCGGCATCGCGCTCGAGGACGAGCCCTACCTCGAGGTGATCGGCCGGGCGACGATGCTCGGACGCGGGGTGCAGCAGCACGGCGGCCGGCGCACGTTCGTGGCGACCGAGGCCGGCTACCGGCTGGAGATCCACCCGCGACGCGACTGGATCGACGAGCTGCTCGCCCGCGACGACGTGCTCGCGCTCCGCGAGCTCAGGCTCCGTGCGGAGGACCCGGAGCGCAAGGCGCTGGCTCTGGCCGAGCTGCTCGGCCTCGAGCCCGACGACGGCTCCGTCGCGATCGGCGACGCGGTCGTCACCTTCACGCCGGGCGGGCCGAAGGGCCGGCCGGAGCTCGAGGCAGAGCTCTTCGGCTAGCGGCGCGAGCTGCCTGGCGGGGACCAGACGTACGGCGTCGTCGTCGTCACCGCGACGAACCCGAGCCGCTCGAGAATCGGCCGGCTCTCGTCCGAGGCGTCGACCTCGAGGTAACGGCAGCCGCGCTCTGCGGCGAGCCTGGCTCGACGGGCGACGAGCGCGCGGTAGATGCCCCGGCCGCGCCAGGCCGGCAGCGTTCCCCCGCCCCACAGCGTCGCGAACTCCGTCCCGGAGGGAAAGCGCACCCAGCCTGCGCACACGACGACATCGCCGGCCTCGGCGACGAAGATCCTCAGGCCGTCGGGGTCGGCTGCCCGCTCCTCCGCGAGGCTGTCGAGGATCCAGCCGTGGTCGTCTCCCCAGATCGCCTCTTCCATCCGGGCGATCCGCCCGAGGTCGGCGGGATTGGACACCTCACGCAGAACCACCCCCTCCGGCACGCTCGGCTCGCTCGCGATCGCGGCAACGGGAGCGATCACTACCGTCTCCGTGTCTTCAGGCACGAGACCGGCCGCGCGCAGTCGCTCCGGGAGGTCTGCCGGGCGATCGTGGCCGTGCAGCTTCCACTCGAAGGGCTCGCCGCGCTCGACGAAGATCCGCACCTGTCGCTCAATCAGCTCGTCCAGCTCGCGGCCGTCGAGGCCCGCGAGGTCGCGATACTCGACCCACCCGCGTCCCACCAGGCCGACCGTGCGCACCAACGGACCGTCGCGCTCGACGCGAGCACGATCGGGAAGCGGGTCGTGCACGTGCGCGCGCAGCTGCGCGTCGTAGGCGCCGAGCAGCGCCCTGATGTGTTCGGCCCGTGTCCGGTCCACGACGGCGAGCTTAGGCCGTGCGTCCTCCTCAGAGCGCGTCCCAGCGGTCGTAGACTCGCGAGGTGCCCGACCGCGAGACCACCTACGCAGCCGCCGGCGTCTCGCTCGCGACCGCCGACGCCGTCGCCCACAGGCTGCGCCGCGCCGTCGAGTCGACCCGCACCGGGCCGGTCGCCGGGCTCTTCGGCGGCTTCGCCGGCCTCTACGCCCTGGACGAGCGGCGCTACCTCGCCGCCTCCACGGACGGAGTCGGCTCCAAGCTCGTGCTCTCCCGGCGCGCCGGCCGGCTGCGCGACGCCGGCAAGGATCTCGCCGCCCACTGCATCAACGACGTGCTGACGACGGGCGCCGAGCCGCTCTTCCTGCTCGACTACGTGGCGGCGAGCCGGATCGAGCTCGAGCAGGTTGCCGAGCTCGTGGAGGGCGCGGCCGAGGTGTGCCGGGCAGCCGGCTGCGCCCTGATCGGCGGCGAGACGGCGGAGCTGCCGGGGATCTACCGCGAGGAGGAGCTCGACTTCGCCGGCACCTGCGTGGGCCTCGTGGAGCGAGAGCGGCTGATCGACGGGTCGCGCGTCGCCGACGGCGACGTCGTCCTCGGCCTGCCCTCCTCGGGGCTGCACGCGAACGGATTCTCGCTGGTTCGCCGGCTCGTGGGCGACGACCCGTTCGACGCCGACCTGCTGCTCGCCCCCACGAGGCTCTACTTGGAGGACGTCCGGGAGCTGCGCCGCCGCGCGGACGTGCGGGCGCTCGCCCACGTCACCGGCGGCGGGATCGCCGGCAACCTCTCCCGCGTGCTGCCGGACGGCCTCGGTGCCCGGATCGATGCGTCGAGCTGGGAGCGGCCGCCCGTGTACGCATGGCTCGACGAGCAGGGCGTCGACGAGGAGGAGCAGCGCCGCGTCTTCAACCTCGGCATCGGCTACTGCGCGATCGTCCCCGCGCCGGCAGCCGGCGCGGGCCTCGCGATCGGACGCGTCGAACAGGGCGTCGAGGGAGTCTCGTGGACGTGATCGGCGTGCTCGTCAGCGGCGAGGGGACGAACCTCCAGGCGCTGATCGACGACGGCCTGCCCGTGGTCGCGGTCGCGTCGAACCGGCCGGGCGTGCCCGCACTCGACCGGGCCCGGGCGGCCCGGATCGACACGGCCGTCTTCGCGCTCGAGGATTACGGCTCGCGCGAGGAGCGCGACGCGGCGATGGGGGACTGGCTGGAGAACCGGGGCGTCTCGCTCGTCGTCTGCGCCGGCTACATGCACCTGCTCCGGGCGCCCTTCCTGGAGCGCTTCCGGGGGCGGGTCGTCAACACGCACTCGGCCCCCCTGCCGGAGTTTCCGGGTCCGCGTCCGATCGAGGACGTCCTCGCCGCCGGCGTCGCCGAGACCGCGGCGACGGTGCACTACGTCGACGAGGGGATCGACACCGGGCCCGTGATCGCCGCGGAGCGGGTTCCCGTGCGCGAGGACGACTCGGTCGAGACGCTCAGGCAGCGGGTCCAGGCGGTCGAGCACCGGCTGCTGCCGGCAGCCGTCCGGTCGCTCCTCGCCGAAGGGGCCGTGCGCACGTGAGCCTGCGGGCGCTGCTCTCCGTCTACGACAAGCAAGGGCTCGAGGCCTTCGCCCGTGGACTCTCGGAGCTGGGCTTCGAGCTGGTCGCGAGCGGGGGCACCGCCGAGCACCTGACGGGCCACGGGCTCGAGGTGACGCCGGTCGACGAGCTGACCGACGTGCCCGCCCTGCTCGAGGGCCGGGTCAAGACGCTGCACCCCAGCATCCACGCGGCGATCCTGGCGCGGCGGGACCGCCCCGGAGACCTGGCGACGCTCGAGGAGCACGGAATCGAGCCGTTCGACCTCGTCTGCGTCAACTTCTACCCCTTCGCCGGCGTCGTCGCCCGTCACGGAGTGCGGGAGGAGGACGCCGTCGAGATGATCGACATCGGCGGCCCGGCGATGCTCCGCGCGGCCGCCAAGAACTTCGGGCACGTGATCGCCGTGTGCCGGCCGGAACGCTACGACGCCGTGCTGGAGGAGCTGCGCGACGGCGGGGGCGGGCTCGCCGAGGAGGCGCGGCGGGAGCTCGCGGCGGAGGCGTTCGCCGTCACCGCCTGCTACGAGGCCTCGATCGCCGCCTGGTTCGGCGACCGGCAGAGCTTTCCCCAGATGCTGATCCCCTCGTTCGAGAAGACGCTCGACCTCGCCTACGGGGAGAACCCGCACCAGCGCGCCGCCTACTACGCCGAGGTCGGCGCCCGCCGGCACCTGCTCTCGATGGTCGAGCAGCTGCACGGCCGGCAGCTCTCGCTGGTCAACCTCTACGACCTCTCCGCGGGGCGGCTGCTCCTGCGCGAGTTCACGGTCCCGGCCTGCGCGCTCGTCAAGCACGCCAATCCCTGCGGCGTCGCCGTCGCCGCCACGATCGAGGAGGCGTACGACCGCGCCCTCGCGTGCGACCCCGTCTCGGCGTTCGGGGTCGTCTGCGTCGTCAACCGGCCGGTGACCGCCGCGCTGGCCGAGCGACTCGCAGAGCGGTTCGTCGACGTCCTCTTCGCGCCCGGCTACGAGGAAGGCGCGCTCGACACGCTCCGCGCGAAGGAAGGGACGAGGATCCTCGTCGACAACGAGCGCCGCCGCTTCAGCGCGGGCGAGAAGGACTACCGGCGCGTGCTGGGCGGCCTGCTCGTGCAGGACCGCGACTGGGACGTCGAGGAGCGGGAATCGATGCAGGTCGTCTGCGGCTCGCCCTCCGAGACGCTGTGGGGCGACCTGCTCTTCGCGTGGCGCGCCTGCAAGCACGTCAGCTCGAACGCGATCGTGCTCGCGCGCGACCTGGCGACGATCGGCATCGGCGGCGGGCAGACCAGCCGGGTCGACGCCGTCCGGCTCGCGGTCGACAAGGCGAGGCTGCACGGGCACGAGCTGGACGGGTCGGTGCTCGCCTCGGACGCGTTCTTCCCCTTCCCCGACGGTCCCCAGGCCGCGCTCGAGGCCGGTGTGGCGGCGGTGATCCAGCCCGGCGGCTCCAAGCGCGACCCCGACGTGATCGCCGCCGTCGAGCGGGCGGGGGCGGTGATGGTGTTCACGGGGCGGCGGCATTTCCGCCACTGACGCTCGATCGAGCCCGATCGCACTCAGACTCGACCGAGGCTCACGAGAACGGCATTCAGTCGGTCGCCCGTGCGCTTCCTATAGGTCTCCCGCATCAGCTCGACCCTGCCCAGGAGACGCCCGACCTCGACCAGACCAGCGCTGATTGCTCCCTCGACGAAGACGAGATCATGCGGGCGACCGGCTGCGAGCTTCGCCAGGAGCAGGTCGTGTACCTCGAGGCACCAGGCGTTGACCGGCCGGCCGGCGCTCAGGGCGCTCGGTATCTCGAGCCGCACCAGCCGTTCCTCCCATCCATCCGGGGGCAACCGCCGTCTCGGGCCCGACGCCGTGCGCGTAGTAGCCATAGGTCTCGTGGAAGCGGGATCCGTTTCCGATTGCCCCGTCGATCTCGTCAGCCCGTCCGGGATCGCCCCTCGGATAGAGGTCGACCTCGAGGGACTGAAGAAGCGCTTCTGGAGCATGAAGATGGCGTGCCAGAACGGCCTGGCTTCCGATCACGACGAGGTCGTCGCCGACGACGTCAGCGGCTGCTCGAAGGACATGCTCGAACTCCGCGCGCTTCAAGCCAGCGCTCGTTCCTCGACCGCGCGCAGTAGCCGGCGTCGTTCCTGCTCGGTCAGGACGCCCGCAAATGGAGAGCTCTGCCGAAGCTCGCGCGCCTTGCCCGTATCGGCGCCGATTGCCCTGGCGATTCTCGGCAAGGGCAGAGCGAGGATCCGCTCCCATTCGTCGGCCCAGCGGGGATGAATCCGGCCGGCCTCACGCCAGCGTCGAAGACGCCTGCGCGCGTGAGCGACGAGCGGGTCGTCGAGCCGTTCTGCGACAAGGCGATGATAGGCCATCGCCTGGAGCTCCGGTACGCGGTGCGTTCGACGCCGGCTCCGTGGAAGCAGCCGCTCGAGGTCGAGCCTGTCTCGGGCATGGCGGTCTCGCCCACGCATGACGTGCGCCAGCGGGCGAGCCGCCCCCCTTGCGCGAGCCTGTTCGACCTCCTCGAGGAGCTCGAGAAGCTCGGCGAGCGGAATCTCGCGACGGCCGCCTGGTGTCAGCACGGCAGAGATGTCTCCTTTCGCGACCCAGCGATCGAGCGCCGTCTGACTGACCCCGAGCAGTCGGGCCGCTTCCGCCCGGGAGATGGTCGCCCCGGCGATCGTCTCCAGGAATTCGGACACGTGCGCGAGGTCGTCGCGGAGGCTGGGATCTGCATCACGTTCGACGCGACGGAGACGCAGCAGGTTCCTGATCGCTTCGCCGCTTCGCCCCTTCTCCGACACGATCCCTGATCGTAGCAGCTTGTGTTGAATAATAGTGCGTGATTCCTTAACTTTATTCTTGGAGCTTATGGCCTGATTTCTCCAACAGAAGGTACCTCCGGCGAGTCCGGCTCAGTCGACTATCGGTTCTCGCAGCGACCGCGTGGGAACGCGCTGCTGAGGGGCCCGGCCGGGCCGGGCCCCTCAGCGGATCGGATTCAGATTCCCAGCGGCTTCGCGCAGCTCGCGGCGCGGCCGTCCACCGTCACGAGCTTGTAGCTCGAGCCGATCAGCGCGAAGATCTGCTGCATGTCCGTGCCGAAGTTGAGCCCCGGCACCGGCAGGCCGGCGACGCCGATCCCGTGCGTCAGGTCGCCCACCGCGAGCCCCGCCGGGTTCATCACGCCGCTACCGGAGTCGCCGGGCAGCCCGTAGCCGACCCAGTTGAACCCTCGCGGCGAGGTGAACTTGAACAGCAGCGTCAGGTCCGGGATCACCTCGCCGAACTTCGCGTAGCCCTGCTCGACGAAGAAGGCGTAGCCGTGCCCGTAGTGCATGACCGGCTGGCCGAGCGGATCGCCGCAGAAGACGCCGGTCGGACCGAGCCCGCCCGCGATGCCGGGCACGACCTTGAGTCCGGTGTTGATCTTCACGAGTCCGAAATCCTTGCCGATCCCCTGGTTCCAGCTCTTCACCACCCTGCCGATCGCGGCCAGGGTGACGATCACCGTGTCCGTCGGGTCGACCCGCGTGGCGACCTGGGCGATCACGGTGGAGCCGCCGCTGAGACAGTGCCCGGCCGTGCCGATGTAGGACGAGGCGCCGTCCGTGAAGACGAAGTTCATCGTGCAGCCGTGCGGCGAGACCATGCACGTGCCCGCCGAGACCGCGTTGAGCGAGACGCCCGAGGTACCCGCATAGGGCGGCGCCGTGCCCAGGCAGTTGGGTTCGAGCGGCGCCCCTGGCGCGAACCGGACCTCGACGCCCCTCGGACCCGCCGCGGCGATCCGCGCCTCGAGCTCCGGCGTCAGCCAGGCGGGGCGCGGCTGGGCGAGCGTCGCGAGCGTTCCCTCCGCTCCCGCGTGCTTCGCCGCCGCGAGCGCGGTGGTCGAGCCGGTGAGGAGCAGGAACCCGGCGGCGCAGCCTGCCAGCGTCAACAGCCTTCTCATCAGCAACCTCCTGGTTGTCGGTCGATCGGGGCGTCGGGCGTTCGCCGACCAGTACCCCCTTTCACCGCACGTCATGCATCACCGGGCCAGCTTCCGAGCTGGGACCGCGTACGTTCCTTCTTCGTGGCCCGCACCGAACTCCGGAAGGCGTTCGACCGCCAGGTCGAGACCTTGCTCGCGAAGGGATACGCCGAGCTCGCAGGCATCGCCCCGGATCTCTTCAGGCAGGGACTCGCGCCCCTCCGGGAGAGGCTTTCCGAGCTGCCCTCGAGCACGGACGGCGCGCGCCTCCCCTTCGTGATCGCCGTCCACCGCGACGCCGTCCGCGCCGGGAGGTCGATGCCGCTCGTCGAGCTCGCGGGCAGGCCCGGACTGGTCCGCATGGATCCGACCGACCCCGGCGAGTTCGCGCCGATCGAGGGCGTCCACCTTCCCCTCGGCCCGGCCTACCTGCTCGCCGACCTCGACACGGGCGCAGACACCCTGAACGTCACACCCGACGGGGCGCTGGAGAGGCTCCTCGAGGAGGGCCGCTCCCCGCTGACGATCGAGGAAGGCGTGGCTGTGCTCACGCACTACCCGGACGTGCTGGAGACACACAACAGCTTCTCGCTACTCGGCTCGCGGCGCGGTGACCGCCGCGTGCCCGCTCTGTGGCGGAGCAACGGCCATCCGAGGCTCGGCTGGTGCTGGGCCGGCAACCCGCACACGTGGCTCGGCTCGGCATCCTGCGCCGCCCGGCTCGGCTCGTGAGGCGGCAGGGGCCCGCCTGGAGCATGGCACCTAACCCGTCTCGGCGACCGCGGGGGCGCCGATCTCCTCCTTCTCCGCGTGCCCGCCGGCGAACGCCCCGGCGCGGAGCAGCGTGCCGCCCAGCGCCGCCGCCGCGAGCGCGAAGACGGCGCCCACGACGAAGGCGACGTGGTAGCCGCCGTTGAGCGCCGCCAGCCTGCCGTCGCCGGAGTCGAGCAGCGCGTCCGTGCGCGAGGCGGCGAGGCTGGCGAGGACCGCGAGCCCGAGCGCCCCGCCCATCATGAACGACGTGTTGACGACTCCCGAGGCGAGACCGGCCTCGCCCGGCTCGACGTCGCTCATCGCGGCCAGCAGCACCGGGTTGAAGGCCATGCCGGCCCCGAAGCCGAGGAGGATCATGCTCGGGAGCACGTCGACGGCGAAGGTGCCGTCGACGGGAGCGCGCGCGAACAGGAGCAGGCCGATCGCCGAGAGCAGCAGCCCGATCGCCAGCGGCGCCCGGAGACCGAACCGCATCACCAGCTTGGCGGAGAGACCGAGCGAGAACGCCGCCATGATCAGGTTCGCCGGCAGGAAGGCGAGACCGACCTGCAAGGGGCTGTACCCGAGCACCAGCTGCAGGTACAGAGCCGAGAGGAAGAACCAGGCGAACATCGCCCCGGCCCAGAGGACGCCGACGGCGTTCGCGGTCGCCACGTTCCGCAGGCGGAAGAGCCTGAGCGGCATCAGCGGTGAGCGAACGCGCGCCTCGATGCCGAGGAAGAGCGCCAGCAGCACGACCGCGGCGGCGAGCAGACCGAGCGTCTGGCCTGACGTCCAGCCTTCCTCGTTGCCGTTCACGATCGCGTAGACGGCGAGCATCAGCGACGCGGTCACCGTCACCGCGCCGGCGACGTCGAGGCGCCCGGATGCCTCAGGGCCGCGACTGGCGGGAAGCAGGAGGATGCAGAGCACGAAGACGGCGACGCCGACCGGGAGGTTGACGAGGAAGATCCAGTGCCAGTCGAGCACGTCGGTGAGGACGCCGCCGGCGAGCACGCCGACACTGCCCCCGCCGGCGGCGACGAAGCCGATCACGCCCATCGCCTTCGCCCGCTCGGCCGGCTCGGTGAACAGGGTCATCACCAGCGACAGCGCGACGACGGCCACGACGGCGCCGCCGAGGCCCTGCACCGCCCGCGCGCCGACCAGGAACGCCTGCGAGGTCGCGAGCCCGCAGGCGAGCGAGGCGACGGTGAAGACTGCGAGGCCGATCAGGAACAGGCGCCGGTGGCCGAAGAGGTCGCCGAGCCGGCCGCCGAGCAGCAGGAAGCCGCCGAAGGTGAGCAGGTAGGCGTTCACGACCCAGGCGAGCGACGTCTGGGAGAAGCCGAGATCCTCCCTGATCGACGGCAGCGCGACGTTCACGATCGTCGTGTCGAGCACGATCATCAGGTCGCCCAGGCAGAGGACGAGGAGCGCGAGCCAGCGGGTGCGGCTGTCGGAGATGGTCATCGGCGTCTTCCTTTCGCTGCGTTCGTGAATCGGTTTCGAGCAGTTGGACCGCGAGGCCCGCCGGAACTCATCGGTCTGCGCGCGATGAGTTCTCGCCGAGAGGAGGGTCTATCCTCCGATGGCCGCTCCGGCGCCGCGAACGATCACGTTCACCGTCCACGGCCCGATCGCGCGCGGTGACCTGCCCGGTCTCTGCGACCGCGTCTGCGGGCTGCTGGAGCGAAGCGGCGCCGACGTCGCGCTCTGCGACGTGAGCGGCGTCGATCCCGACGCGGTGACGGTCGAGGCCCTCGCCCGCCTTCAGCTCGCCGCGCGCCGCCACGGGTGCCGGGTCCGGCTGCGCCACGCCTCGGCCGAGTTGCTCGACCTGCTCGCCTTCATGGGGCTGCGCGACGTCCTGCCGGACTGAGGATCTAGGAGCGTGGGTCTCTACCCGGATGCGCTCGTGCGGTCAGCTCAGACGGAGCCCGGGCAAGCCCGTGCTCCTGAGGTCGGCGTCGCAAGCGACGCCTAGGCCTCGAGACGCGCGGGCAGGCCGAAGAGCGGGAACACACGCTCGGTGTCCAGGAAGAACGTGAACTCCGCGATGCGGCCGCCCGCCAGCTCGAGCACCTGCAGCGCCCACGGGTCGAAGCCGCTGCCGGAGTCGCTCGGCTTGTACTGGCCGAACGCCGGCGATCCGTTCGCCGCCCCGGCCGGGATCACGCGCGAGCCGCGGCAGCCGGCTCCAGGCCCGAGCCACCAGCGGAAGATGCTCTCGCGTCCGCTCAGCCACACCTCGTACGGCGGCATCGACTGCGTCGCGTCCTCCTGGATCAGCGAGGTGAGCGCGTCCATGTCGTACCGCTCGAAGGCCTCGACGTAGCGAGCAAGCAGCTCCCGGGCGGCGGCGTCGAGCTCCGGGACCGGGTCGGCCGCGCTGGCACCGCTCGCTTCGAGCGTCGCGCGCGCGCGCTGGAGGGCGCTGTTGACGGACGCCACGCTCGAGTCGAGGAGCTCGGCCACCTCGGTCGCCTTCCAGCGCAGGACCTCGCAGAGGATGAGCACGGCCCGCTGGCGCGGCGGGAGGTGCTGCAGGGCGGCGACGAACGCGAGGCGGATCGTCTCGCGCGACACCGCGACGTCCGCGGGGTCGGCGTCGGCCGCCACCACCAGCCCGTCCGGGACCGGCTCGATCCACGTCACCTCAGGGAGGATGCGGCCGATCGGGCCGTCGGGGTTCCACGCGGGCCCGAGGTCCATGGGACGCGCGCGGCGTTCGCTCCCTTTCAGCATGTCCAGGCAGACGTTGGTCGCGATGCGGTAGAGCCACGATCGCAGCGCCGCGCGGCCCTCGAAGCGGCCGTAGCCCCGCCACGCGCGGACGAGCGTCTCCTGCACCGCGTCCTCGGCCTCGAACGGCGAGCCGAGCATGCGGTAGCAGTAGGCGACGAGTTCCGAGCGGTGCTCCTCGAGCCGCTGCTCCAGCTCGCCGGCGCCGGGCTTGACTGTGACCGACGACTCCCTCACCGTGCCCCATCGTAACGCTCGCGTCACGCTCGCCGGCTGGGCGGTCGCGACAGTGGGCCACGGGGGGCGATGTCGACGGAGCGGCACGTCCCGCTGCTTCAGGAGGCGCCGCGCGAGTCCATACTGCACGGACGGAACTTCAGGGATCGCCAGCTGACGGTCGCGAGGTTCAACACCCCGGGCGGGACCGTCGCCTGGGCGTCTCCGAGGCTGAAGCTGAACAATCGACCGTTCCGTGGGCCGAGCGTGGGTCGGGTTTCCGTCAAGGTCGGCGACCGTTTCCGGGTCGGGGGAACGCATGTCATGTGCGAGGTCGAGACCCATGCCGGGGTCGGCAAGGTCGTGATTTGCGTGCTCGTCGAGAAGGGCGGGATCCCCGTCGGGTCGCCCGGCGTCGTCCTCGGGTCCCACGTGATCATGGTCAGGAGCGCCGCCGGCTCGAGGAGCAAGGTCCTGTTCAGGAAGACGTTCTAGCGCTCCGATGGGCGTGCGAACGATCGCGCGCGGCCCGCGGCCGGCCACCCGGGAGAATCCGGCCGGCCTGACGCAGCGCCCATTTCCCGTCGAAGCCGAGCAGCTTCGAGCGCCGCGCGGATTCACGGAAGCCTGCCGGCAGACCGGCGGCCTTTCCGAGGATCCTCTGGCTCGACGCGGCCACGGCGAGGCACGACCGCCGGAGCCGTGGTTGCCCGGTCATGACAGGCGCTCGACGACCATGGCCTGCCCCTGGCCGCCGCCGACGCACATCGCCTCGACCCCGATCGTGCCCCCGCGGGCGCGTAGACCGTTCAGCAGGGTCGCCATCATCCGTGCGCCGGTCATCCCGAAGGGATGGCCGAGCGCGATCGCGCCTCCGTGCGGGTTGACCCGGTCGTCGAACGGATCGATGCCGACCTCGCGGCAGACGGGGATGACCTGGGCGGCGAACGCCTCGTTCAGCTCGAGGACGTCCACGTCGCCGATCGTCATGCCCGCGCGCTGCAGCGCCGCCTCGATCGCGCCGATCGGGCCCACGCCCATGTAGGCGGGATCGACGGCGGAGACCGCGGACGCCACGATGCGTGCCCGCGGCTCCAGCCCGAGCTCGCGCGCGTGGCCCTCCTCGAGCACGAGCGCCGCGGCCGCGCCGTCGTTGAGCGGGCAGGAGTTGCCCGCGGTGACGCGGCCGTCCTCGCGAAAGGCGGGAGCGAGGCTCGCGAGCTTCTCCAGGCTCGAGTCGGGTCGCGGCCCGTCGTCCAACGTCGCCGCGCCGCCGTCCGGAAGCGGCACCGGGACGGTCTCCCGCGCGAAGAACCCGGAGAGCTGGGCGTGCACTGCCCGCTCCTGCGAGCGCTGCGCGTAGCGGTCCATCTCCTCCCGGCCGACCCCGTAGCGGTCGGCGACGTTCTCCGCGGTGACGCCCATCGGCGTGTGGAGCGAGGACACGGTCTCGCCCGGGGACGACGGGTCGAGCCGTGGGTTGGGCTCCGACAGCTCGGCGCCCCGGCCGACGCGGGAGACGGATTCGACCCCGGCGGCGACGAACGCCGAGCCCTCGCCGACCGCAATGGCGTGCCCCGCGGCCCGGATCGCCTGGAGCGACGAGGCGCACAGCCGCGAGATCGTCTGGCCCGGTACGTGGTGCGGCAGCCCCGCGAGCAGCGCGACGGCGCGGCCGACGTTGTATCCCTGCTCGCCCCACGGGTACGCACAGCCGCAGATCACGTCGTCGATCGAGGCCGGATCGACCTGCGGATGGCGGTCGAGCAGAGACCGCACCACGCCGGCGGCGAGGTCGTCGGGCCGGATCTCCGTCAGCGCGCCCTTGTGCGCGCGCCCGATCGGCGAGCGGAGGGCGTCGACGATCACTGCCCTGCGAAGGTTGGACCGCCCGCTCACCATGCCCGAACACCATAGGCAGAACGGCCGGCCCGGGCGCGCGGCGCCCGGCGGCCCAGCGTCTCGCGCCCGCCCATGCCGTCCTGAGTACCCTTCGCGGGCAGATGCCGCGTGAGTACCCAACCGCGCTCGAGCTCGTCGGCGCGACGCCGATCGTACGGCTCGGCAAGGTCGGCGCCGGCGTCGAGCCGACGATCCTCGCCAAGCTCGAGTACCTGAATCCGGGGGGGTCAGTCAAGGACCGGATCGGGCTCGCGCTGATCGAGGCGGCCGAGCGGGACGGCAAGCTCCGGCCGGGCGGGACGATCGTCGAGCCGACCTCCGGCAACACCGGCGTCGGCCTCGCGATCGCGGCGGCGCTGAAGGGGTACCGCTGCATCTTCGTGATGCCGGACAAGATGAGCCAGGAGAAGATCGCGATGCTGCGGGCCTACGGCGCGGAGGTGGTGATCTGCCCGACCGCGGTCGATCCGGACTCGCCCGAGAGCTACTACTCCGTCTCCGACCGCCTCGCCGAGGAGATCCCGGGCGGGTTCAAGCCCGACCAGTACTCGAACATGGCGAACCCGGAGGCGCACTACGAGGTGACGGGGCCGGAGATCTGGGAGCAGACCGGCGGGGAGATCGACGCGGTCGTGATCTCAGTCGGCACCGGCGGGACGATCTCCGGCGCCGGCCGCTACCTGAAGGAGCGGAAGCCCGAGCTGCTCGTCGTCGGCGCCGACCCGGAGGGCTCCGTCTACACGGCGAAGGGCGAGCGCGACGTCCACCCCTACCTGGTCGAGGGAATCGGCAAGGACGCCTGGCCGAAGACGATGGACCCGAGCGTCGTCGACGAGTGGGTGCGGGTCTCGGACCGCGACTCGTTCCTCACGGCGCGACGGCTGGCACGTGAGGAAGGCCTGCTCGTCGGCGGATCGGGCGGCACGACCGTTCACGCCGCCCTGGAGCTGGCGAAGCGATTCGGGCCCGAGACGACGATCCTGACCATGATCCCGGACTCCGGCCGGTCGTACCTCTCGAAGTTCTACGACGACCACTGGCTGCTCGAGCACGGCTTCCTCGAGCGGCGCACGCCCGTGCCGACCGTGGAGCAGGTGCTGCGCTCGAAGCGGGTCGCGGAAGGAGACGTGCCGGCGCTGATCACGATCGCCGCCCACCAGAAGGTCGGCGCCGCGATCGACCTGATGCAGCAGTACTCGATCTCCCAGCTCCCGGTGGTCCGCGACGGCGAGGTGGACTCGCTGGCCGACGTGATCGGCTCGCTTCAAGACCGGGACCTGCTCGACCGCGTCTTCAAGAACCCCGACGCGCTGCACGAGGACGTCTCCTCGGCGATGCAGCCGCCGCTCGCCGCGATCGACGCGGACGAGTCGCTCGACCAGGTCTTCGCCACGCTGACCGGGCGGACGAACGCCGTCGTCGTGGCGCGCGCCGGACGCCCCGTCGGCGTGCTGACGCGCTCCGACCTGCTCGAGTACCTCGCGCACTCGCGCTGAGCCTCACACCCGCCCCGCGCTTGCCATAATCCACCCCTCGTGCGACGTCTCGCACTCCTGGCGGTGGCTGTCCTCGCGTGCGCGTGGGTGACGGGGAGCCAGGCGGCGCCGGCAGCTCCCGGAACGATCACGACCTTCGCCGGCGACGGGGGAGCACCGGCCAGGCGACGAACCTCGCTCAGGTCAACTGGGGCGCCGTGCTCCACGCGGGCGACCTCTTCGTCGCCGACGCGCGGTGGAACGTCGTGCGTCGCATCGACCTCGACACGGGCAGCGAGATCATCGTCGCCGGTAACGGCCTGGCCGGCAACGGCGTGGAGAGCTACAACGGCGACAACATCCCGGCCCGCGAGGCCCAGCTCCGGAGCCCCCTCGACCTCGCGATCGGGCCGACCGGCAGCCTCTACATCGTCGACTTCGGCAACCTGCGGATCCGGAAGGTCGACAAGCTGGACGGCACGGGGACGATCACCACCGTCGCGGGGGTCGGGCTCGCGGGGTACAACGGCGACGGCATCCCCGCGACGGCGGCGCAGCTCAATTGCCCCGAGGGAGTCGACGTCGACGCCGCGGGCAACCTGTACATCGCCGACACGGCCAACAACCGCATCCGCCGGGTCGACGCCGCGACTCAGACGATCACCACGATCGCGGGCACCGGGATCGGAGTCGGGGGCCTCCTCTGCTTCCAGGCCCCGCTGTTCACAGGGGGCTACAACGGCGACAACATCCCGGCGACCACGGCTCAGCTGAACGCCCCCGTGCGCGTCGAGCTCGACGGCGCCGGCAACGTCTTCATCGCCGACTTCTACAACCACCGCATCCGCCGCGTCGACGCGGTGAGCGGCATCATCACCACCTACGCCGGAACGGGAACGGGGGGCTACAACGGGGACGGCATTCCGGCCGCGACGGCCCAGATCTTCAACCCGCGCGGCATGGGCATCGACGTCGCGGGCAACCTCTTCTTCGCCGACCAGGCGAGTCACCGTGTGCGGCGGATCGCAGCCGCCCTCCCGCACCTGATCACGACCGTGGCGGGCGACGGGACGAAGGGCGTGTCGGGGGACGGCATCCCGGCCACGAGTGCCTCGCTCGTCTTCCCCACCGACGTCGAGGCAGGTCCGGCCGGGACCGTGTATCTCACGGACGGCGAGGACTACGGAACCCCGCTCACGTTCAGCCGCCGGGTCCGGAGCGTCGACCCGGTGAGCGGCATGATCTCGAGCGTCGCCGGGAACCGGTTCCAGTTCCACGGCGGCGACGGAGGTCCGGCCCGCGCCGGTCAGCTCAACCAGCTTCTCGCCGTCGGCGTCGGCCAGGGCTGCAACATCTACGCGACCAGCGACCGCTCGCTCGAGCCCGATCTGAATCGGGTGCGCCGGGTCGACTGCGGCGGGACGATCACGACCTTCGCCGGCGCTGGACCGCCGGGGTTCGCCGGGGACGGCGGCCCGGCGACCAGCGCCTTGCTCACCGATCCGGTCGGCGTCGTCGGCGACGCGGTCGGCAACGTCTACATCGCCGACTCGGGCAACCACCGCATCCGCATGGTGGATCCGGGCGGCACGATCACGACGTACGCCGGTACGGGCACGGCCGGCTTCGGCGGCGACAACGGCCCCGCAACGGGCGCGGACCTTCGCTTCCCGGAGGGCGTCGCCCTCGACGCGGCCGGCAACCTCTACGTCGCGGACTCGGCGAACTACCGAGTCCGCAGAATCGACGCGGCGGCTCCGCACACGATCACGACCGTGGCGGGGAACGGCACCTTCGGGAGCGGCGGCGACAACGGCCCCGCCACCTCGGCCCAGATCGGCTACGTGCACGACGTCGCCCTCGACTCCGCGGGCAACCTCTTCATCGCCGACCGCAACTGGAACAAGGTTCGGCGGGTCGACGCCGTCACCAAGACGATCACGACCGTGGCCGGCAACGGTGCCTTCTGCGGAAACTTCCCCTGCCCGACGGGAGACGGGGGACCGGCGATCGCGGCCCAGCTCAACTCACCGGAGGGCATCGCCTTCGACGCGGGGGGGAACCTGTACATCGCCGACGGCTTCAACAACCGGGTCCGCCGGGTGACCGCCGGCGCGAACGGCACGATCGAGGGGACGGACGTGATCACGACCGTCGCGGGCAACGGCGAGAAGGCGTACGGGGGTGACGGCGGCCCGGCGACGGCCGCGCGCCTCAACTTCGCGTACGACGTCACGGTGGACGCAGCGGGCAATCTCTACGTGGCCGACTTCGCGAACCGCCGCGTGCGCCGCGTCGAGGCGGTCGGACCGCCGACGGCGGTGGGCGTGGCGGAGTTCACGGCCCGCCGGTCGCCGGGGGGCGTCCTGCTCCGCTGGCGCCGCGCCTCCCCGGTCGGGGTACTCGGGCACCACGTCTTCCGGGAGCGTGCGGGTCGGCGCGTGCGGCTGACGAGGGCGCTCCTGCCCGCGGACGTGTTTCGCTGGGTCGACCGCGCGCCGCCGCGCGGATCGCTTCGCTACTGGCTCGAGACGGTCGCGCTCGACGGCTCGCGAGCCTGGTCCGCCCCGGCGATCGTCCGGACGCCGACGAAGCGGTAGCCGAGCGCGGGCAGCGCCTCCGCCGCGACGAGCGCGCGTTCGAGCGGCTCGCTCGCCGGCCCTTTCAGCCAGCGGTACAGGTACGGCTCCCAGCTGAGGAGCCGCTCGTCGAAGCGGGCGCGCACCGCGGCCAGGACGACGTGCGACGGATGCAGGTCTCGGTGCGCCTCGCGCCAGGAGTCGAGATCGGGCGGCCCCCCGGGCTCGGCGCCGGCCGCGGCCAGGATCCGGCGCTGGCCCTCGTACCAGTCCTGGGCGGCCGCATCGAGGCGTTCGGGAGCGAACTCGTCGAGGACGAGGAGCGGCGCCAGCCCCGCCAGCTTGTCGACCGCGGGCTCGAGCGGCGTGACGTGGTGGAGGACCCGCGCCGCCACGACGGCGTCGAAGGGTCCGGGGTCGTCGAGCTCCTCCAGCGTCACCGCGCGGAAGATCTCCCCGGAGGGCGCGTCGGGGTCGATCGCCAGGACGTCGTACCCTGCCGAGTCCAGCGCCCGGGCGAGCACGCCCGCGCCGCAGCCGACCTCGAGCACACGCGCGGGCGCCGGCGGAAGGGAGGCGAGGACGAAGGCGTTGAGATCCATGTGGAGCGAGTGAGCCTTGCACAGCTGCGGCGCTACGTGGTCGCCTGTCAGGGGTACGCGGGGCGCTTTCGCCGCGGCGGCGCCGACGACGTCGAGGCGGCGATCCGCCGGCTGTCGGCCGTCCAGCTCGACTCGATCACGACCGTCGACCGCAGCCACCGCATCGCCCTCGGCTGCCGGGTCGGCGCCTACCCGCGCGGGACGGTCTCGGCGCTGCTGGGGCAGGGCCGGATCTTCGAGTACTGGGCGCACGAGGCCTGCCTGCTGCCGATCGAGACGTACCCGCTCTTCCGGACGAAGATGGGGGTCGCGAACCGCTGGGGCTCGTACGTCCGCGCTCTCCGCGACCACGCCGACCTGATTCCGTACGTGCTCGGCGAGATCCGCGAGCGCGGGCCGCTCGGCTCGCGGCACTTCGGCGGAGCGGGCGGCGGCATGTGGGACTGGAAGCCCGCGAAGATGGTGCTGGACGCTCTGTGGGACCGCGGCGACCTGGTGATCGCGGGGCGGCAGGGGTTCCAGCGGCTCTACGACCTGGCCGAGCGCGTGATCCCGCGCGCGGTGCTCGAGGCGCCCGCTCCCGACGAAGCGGGCTATCTGCACGCGCTCTCGTCGCTCGCGATCCACGCTCGCGGCGCCCTGACCAACTACGGCGTGCGCGAGCACTGGCGACTGAAGGGCGGCGCCGCGCTGGTGGCGCCGCATCTGGAATCGCTCTGCGCCGAGGGTCGGATCCGTCGGGTCGAGGTCGACGACGGCGGCCCGCCGGTGTTCGTGCCGGCCGCAGCCGTGATCGACGGTGCGCCCCGAGCGGCCGTGCTGCTGTCCCCGTTCGACAACCTCCTCTGGGACCGGCCCTTCTCGGAGCGGCTCTTCGGCTTCAAGCACGTGATCGAGGTCTACAAGCGCGAGCACGAGCGCGTCTACGGCTACTACGTGCTGCCGTTCCTGCTCGGCGACCGCCTCGCCGGGCGGGCCGACCTGAAGGCCGATCGAGCGGAAGGGCTGCTGCGCGTCCGCGCCTTTCACGTCGAACCAGGCGTCCGGGCCTCCGCGGGCCTCGAGGCAGGGTTCGAGCGCGCGCTGGAGCGCCTGGCGCGGACGCTCGGGCTCGCTGCGGCTCGACCACACTAGGGTCGACCCAGATGGGTCGGGTATCCATCGTCCTCCTGCTCGGGTTTGCGCTTGCGGTGCCTGCCGCCTCGCCCCGCTCGGCGCTCGAGTGGAAGACCCTCAAGTACCTCGACTTCGAGTCGCAGCAGCTCCTTGTGGCGACGGACAAGGAGTGGAAGGGCGAGGTCGTGCAGACACGCGGACCCCAGCGGCCCCTGTCCATCCAGGGTCCGGGGAATCGGACGACGCAGCCCGAGTGGCTCTGGACGAAGAAGTGCGGCTCGTCGCGACAATCCCTGTCCTTCACGAGGTCGATCCTCGCTCCGGGCGTCCCCTCTGGAGGGTTCCCTCAACTTCACGCCCGGCTTCGGTCGCGATCTGCCGTTCCGCTCGGGCGTCTTCCTCGTCAACGGGACCGAGGTCGCGGAGCTCACCCCCCGTCCCGGAACGGGAGGGATCTTCGGGAAGGTCGAGTGCGAGTATGGGGACCTGCGCGTCGGGGGCACCTTGACGGTAGGCGTCAGAGGGATCGTCGAGACGCCTACGAAGTGGAGTCCGTCGAGCTCGGGGGATCTCTCGATGGCGTGGACGATCAGGCCGGCCGGCGGCGACGCGAGGGGCGGGAACAACAGCTCGAGCCACACGATCGTCCTCTGTGGAGCGAAGACGACGGACTCGCGCTGCAAGAAGAGGTAGTCGCTCCCGTTCATCGACTCAGACCCCTCGGCATCGCTTCGAGAGCCCCGGCGTTCCCGGGTTGCCGGGGATGAGCTCACGCGCGCAGCGACTCCCGTCTCCTACGGACATGCGATCTACCGCGCTAGCATCCGTGATCATGTGGCCCTTTAAGGCGTACCGGGTCGCCCGCGGTGCCGAGAAGCTCGCGCGGGCGCACACCGGCGAGATCGAGCGCGCCATCCGGAAGGCCGCGAAGCTCGCGGACGAGAAGACCGGCGGCAGGCACTCGCAGAGGATCGGGCAGGCGGAGGTGAAGGCGGGCGCCCTGGTGGCGAAGCTCGCGCCGAAGCCGGCTCCCGAGCCCCCCGCGGAGCCGCCGCAGCCGAGCTGATGTTCTCCGGGCAAGCGAGCGTGGCCGAGGCGATCGCCGTCGCGGCGTCCGTCCTCGCCTCCGGCGCTGCGGCGGAGACGTTCTACGTCGACTCCCGGAACGGCGCCCCCACCGCGAGCTCCGGCGTCCTCGCGAGCGGCGCCCCGTACACCGTCGGCGTGCACGGAACCTTCAGCCGCTACTCACCTGCCTGGACGCAGGGCGGGACGTGCGGCGCCCCGGAGATCGCGCCGATCTACCCGAGCCCGGGCGTCGCCAACGGACCGGTCGGCTTCGACTCCGATCGCGCCTTCGCGGAGCCTCAATCGTGCTCGGGCACCTATCCGAAGCACGCCTCCACGATCGAGTTCAGCCTCGACGGCGGGTCGAGCTGGTCTCACGTCGAGCCCGTCGCAGCGGGTGACGAGGCACACGAGTGGATCTACTCGCTCACCGGCCAGGGATCGGCGCTCCGGATCCGGATGACGGACTGCATCGTGTGCTTCGACGACAACTACGGCATGTTCCGGGTCGAGGCCGCCCCCGGGGCCCCGACCGCCGTCGTCGCGGTTCGGGTCGGCGCGCAGCGGACGTCACAGGGAGTCCGCCTGCGGTGGCGGACGGCCTCGACTGCCGGCGTGCTCGGCTTCCACGTCTACCGGAGCCGCGGCGCCGGGCGCGTGCGGGCATCTTCCTCCCTCGTGCCCGCGGCCTTCCTCGGCGGCGGAACGACGTTCTCGTTCGTGGATCGCCGGGCGCCCGCGGGGGCCCTGGTGTACTGGATCCAGGCGGTCCGGACGTCGGGAGCGACCACCTGGCTGCCTCCCGCGCACGTCGGCCGCTGAGCCGGGCGCCTCTTGGCGGCTAGCATCTCCTCGATGGAGTTCGAGACGCGCGCGATCCACGAGGGGCAGGAGCCCGACCCCGCGACCGGCGCCGTGACGGTGCCGATCTACCAGACCTCGACCTACGTCCAGGAGGCCGTCGGGGAGCACAAGGGCTACGACTACTCGCGCGTCGCGAACCCGACCCGGACGGCGCTGCAGCTGTGCCTGGCCTCCCTGGAGGGCGCCGAGCACGGCGTCGCCTTCTCGTCCGGCCTCGGCGCGACGACCACGATCATGCACCTCGTCAACCCGGGCGAGCGCGTCGTCCTCGTCGCGGACGTCTACGGGGGCGTCTACCGGATGACGTCGCAGGTCTACGAGCCGAAGGGCTACGTGTTCGACTACCTGCCGGCGGCCGAGATCAGCACCAACCTCGCCTCGCACCTCGACGAGCGCACCCGCGTCGTCTGGATCGAGACGCCGTCGAACCCGATGCTGAACCTCGTCGACATCCGGGCCGCGGCGGAGGCCGCCCATGCCGCGGGCGCGATCCTCGTCGTCGACAACACCTTCGCGACGCCGTACCTGCAGCAGCCGCTCTCGCTCGGGGCCGACATCGTCGTCCACTCGACGACGAAGTACCTCGGCGGCCACTCGGACGTCGTCGGCGGCTTCGCGGCCACGAGCGACCCGACGATCGCCGAGCGCCTCTTCTTCCTGCAGAAGTCGCTCGGCGCCGTGCCCGGACCGTTCGACTCCTGGCTCGTCCTGCGGGGGATCAAGACGCTCGCCGTGCGAATGCGCCAGCACTGCGAGAACGCCCGCCGGATCGCCGCCTACCTCGACTCCCACGACGCCGTCGAGCAGGTGCTCTACCCGGGGCTGGCGAGCCATCCGGGCCACGAGATCGCGGCGCGGCAGATGCGCGACTTCGGCGGCATGATCTCGTTCCTCGTCGCATCGGAGGCCGACGCGGTCGACCTCGTCGCACGGACCCGGATCTGGAAGCTCGCCGAGAGCCTCGGCGGAGTCGAGAGCCTGATCGAGCACCCCGCCCGGATGACGCATGCCTCGACCGCCGACGCGCCCTTCGCCGCCCCCCGGAACCTCGTGCGCCTCTCGGCCGGGATCGAGTCGGTCGACGATCTGGTCGCCGATCTCGAGACCGCCCTCCTCCGCCTTCCGACGGCGGCGCGCACCCAGTAGCGGCACCCCGGCGCCGAAGCAACTCGCCCGCGGGGACGTGTCCGGGGGTCAGGCCCGCAGACGTGTCTCCGAGAGACGTGTCTCCATGCGGGGCGGCGCCGTAAGATCCGGCGCGTGGCGAGCCTCGAGCCGATCGACCTGCACCACCAGGGCGAGCGCGTCGTCGGCGTCTACCTCGTCGAGACCGAGGACGGGCCGGGCCTGTTCGACTGCGGGCCGGCGAGCGTCCTGCCGGCGCTGAAGTCGGGGCTGCGCGAGCGCGGCCTCGAGCTTACCGACCTCCGCCACCTGCTCCTCTCGCACATCCACCTCGACCATGCGGGCGCGGCCGGCACCCTCGTCCGCGAGCACCCCGCCCTCCAGGTGCACGTGTCGCCGATCGGCCTGCCTCATCTCGTCGACCCGAGCCGCCTCGAGCGCAGCGCGCGGCGCCTCTACGGCGAAGCGTTCGACCCGCTGTGGGGCGAGCTGGCGCCCGTCCCCGAGGAGAACGTGCACGCCGCCGGCGCGCGCGTCGCCGGCCTCGACTGCCTCCCGACCCCCGGGCATGCGTCCCACCACGTCTCGTACCTCGACCGCGACGGAACGCTCTACGCGGGGGACGCGACCGGCGTCCGGATCGAGCCCGGCCGGCACATCCTTCCCGTGGCGCCGCCCCCGGACGTGGACCTCGACGGCTGGAGGCGGAGCCTCGACGAGATCGAGCGCCGCGCCCCCGAGCGGCTCGCCCTCATCCACTTCGGCGTGGTCGAGGACGTCGCCGACCACCTCGTCCGGATGCGCGCGGAGCTGGAGCTGTGGGCCGAGCGCGTTCGCAGCGGCATGGGCGAGACCGAGTTCGTCGCCGCGGGACGGGCGGACCTGATCGCCTCGGAGGAGGGCAGCGCCCCCTACTACGAGCGCGCGGCCCCGTTCTGGCACTCGTGGCATGGCCTGCGCCGCTACTGGGACAAGCGCGCCGAGCGCGCCGCCTGAGCGCCGAGTTAGCAGCGTGGGTCTCTACCCGGATGCGCTCGTGCGGTCGGCTCGGACGGAGCACGGGCGAGCCCGCGCTCCTGAGGTCGGCGTCGCAAGCGACGCTTAAGAGCGTGTGTCTCTACCCGGATACGCTCGTGCGGTCGGCTCAGACGGAGCACGGGCGAGCCCGGGCTCCTGAGGGCGGCGTCGCAAGCGACGCCTAGAAGGCCGCTGAAAAAACACGTCGCCGCAGGTCGATCTGTCGGCGGTCGCGGCCTTCTCCCGTGGGCTCTCGCCCGCGCGTTGTGCGAGTAGTGGAGCTGTTCACGCGGCGGAGGCGGCCAGGGCGGCGGCAATCGGG
>JBHEMU010000040.1:0-9401 GCA_046262415.1 Gaiellaceae bacterium
CCGGCCGGGGGGCTTCCCCGCCGGCCCGATCCGCTTCGCGTGGGACCGATCCGACGTGCCGGTGCGCGCCGACCTCTTCGACCCCGTTCACGAGGACGACGGCGTCACGGCGGCCACACTCGCGGCCGAGCAGGCCCAGGGGTTCGCCGACCTGTTCCGCGCCATCGACGAGACGGGCGACCGCATCGCGCGGCTCGGGCTGTTCGCGTCCGCCTCCACGGAGGGCAAGGAGAAGCACAATTTCGATCTCTCCGACGCGCGTCTCGCCTCCGCTCGCGACCAGCTCGAGAACCCGGGCGCGGACCTCCGCGCGGCGATCGCGGCGCTGTCACCGGAGCACCGCGTCGACGGCGCGCTGATCGACCGCGCCGCGCAGCGCATCCGCGACCTCCCTGCCTCGAAGCGGAGCGAGCTCGCCTGGGGCGAGGCCAAGCAGATCTCCAACCTGAACCCGTTCGACCGCCGCGTGTTCGGCATCATCGAGCTCGCGAAGCCGGCCGCCACGACTCCGTTCCAGCGGCGGACGTACTTCCTGGTTGCGCCCGGCGCGGAGATCACGCCGACGCCGCCCCCGCGGCTCCCGGCACCGGAGCAGCACCCGTTCCGCCACTCGGTGTTCCGCTCCGCGCACGTCGAGCTCGAGCTGCGGCGCAACGAGCTGCTGCGCTTCCAGATCCGCCTGGAGCTCGACCTCGAGCGCTTCGACGAGAACGACCTCGACCCGCCAGGGCAGCTCAACCCGTCCGACGGGATCATGACCGGCTTCCTCGAGCTGCGCCGGAACCCCGACCCGGCGGCCAGCCCGCGCTACGCCTGGGAGCTCGACCTCCTCTCCGATCCGAACGACGTCGACGGCCTGCTCGCCTCGGTCAAGGGGGGCACGCTGAGCCCCATCGTCGAGACGCTCGGCGGCCCGCTCATCGCGATGCCCGCGATGGCGGCCGCCGCCGGCGGCCGCGCGGGGCCGTCGACGCTCCTCGTCGCGATCGGCGTCGGCACGTTCCTGCAGCAGGCGGGCGTTTTCGACGTCCAGGTCGTGGTCTGGCGGGGCCTGCGGCTCCGCCTGCAACACGGCGGCGTGCGCGCGACGCGCTTTAGCTTCGCGCTCGACTACTCCGTCAAGTACGACATCGACGTCGACCTCACCCCCATGGGCATCCCGCTGCGCATGGAGACGACGACGCCGATCGAGGTCGGGTTCCGCAACGTCGGCGTCGAGGTCGTCGGCCGCTTCGAAGGCGTGACGCTGTTCTACGACCCGGCGTCCGGCTTCGCCGTCGACGTCGGCGACCCGGGCGTGTTCCTGCTCGGCGACGGGCTCGGGCGGCTGCTGCGCGTCGACCGCATCTCGTTCGGCGATGCTTCGCCGCTGTGGCTCGAGGTCGAGCTGGCGTTCGCGCTCGACACCGGCGTCTTCTCGGTCGACGCGCTGCGCATCCGGCTGAGCCTCGAGGGCGACACGGTGCTCGAGCCGGACGAGAACGGCGTCGTCCACCTCGACGAATCGGCGATCGACCTCGACGACCTGCGGCTGCAGTTCAACAAGCTCGGCGTGTCGGTCGACGTGCCCGGCGTGCTGGACGGGTCGGGCGTGCTCGGGATCAAGGACGAGCCGGGTGGTGGCACGACCGTCGAGGGCGGGCTGTCGCTCGACTTCGACGCGCTCCCCGTGCTGCGCGGGCTCGACGGCGAGCTCCGGCTCTTCACGAGCGGCGACCTGCGGGCGATCTACCTCGCGCTCGGGATCGACTTCTCCCCCGGCCTCGCGCTCGGCTCGACCGGCGTGGCCGTGTACGGCCTCCACGGCCTGCTCGGGGCGAACATGGCGCCGAGCCGACCGGACCCGCTCGAGTGGCTGCGCCTGCCGCCGGTCGGCGTCACGTCCTCGTCGAAGTGGGCGGCGGCCCGCGGTGCCTGGGCGTTCGGCGCCGGCGCGACCCTCGGCACGGTGTTCGACGGCGGCTTCTCGCTGAACCTCAACGGCACGCTGCTCCTGCTGCTGCCCGGCCCCCGGCTCGTTCTCGCCGCTCACGCGAACGTCTTGTCGGACCGGCCGGAGATCGGCGAGGCGGCGGGCGTCCTGGCCACGGCGACGCTCGATCTCGAGAACGACCTCATCACCGCCGGCTTCGATCTCACGGTCAGGATCAACGGGCTGCTCGATCTGCGGGTGCCGACCGAGGCGTTCTTCGACCTCCAGGACGCGTCGAACTTCTACGTCCGCTTCGGCCAGTGGGTGCCGGAGAGCAAGCGGATCACGCTGCGGATCTTCGAGCTGTTCGACGCCTGGGGGTACCTGCAGATCGAGGGCCGCGGGGTGGACAACGGCGCGCTCGACCTCGACGGCATCGCGATCGCCGCGGGCGCGCGCATCGAGATCACGTGGGGCAAGAAGCACGTCCTCTACCTCCAGGCGTTCGCCGAGGCGCATGCCGGCATCCAGCTCGCCCCGCTCTACTTCGAAGGCCTCGTCCGCGTGGGCGGCAGCATCCATGCGGGTCCGTTCTCGATCGGCGCCTCGGGCGAGCTCGTCGCCAAGGTCCGCGTCGCCGCGCCGCGCTTCCTCGTGCTCCAGGGGAAGGTCTGCGGCGAGATCGACCTCTGGCTCACCACGCTCCGGAAGTGCGCCAAGTTCGAGCTCGGCGACGGTGACCAGCCCACGCCGCGACCGGAGAACCCGTTCGCGGAGGCAGTCGCCGTCGACCGGCTCACCGGGCTGCCGATCGGCGAGGACGACAACGGCGACGTCGTCGTGCCGATCGACGCCGTGTTCCACGCCACGTTCACGTCCGACATCCGCGACGACCGCACGCCGCCCGGCATCACGTTCGCCCCGGCGTCGATCTACCGCAACCAGGCGTCCGACGCGCTCTTCTACGAGTTCGGCCTGACGGCGCTCGCCGTCCACCGGGTCGGCGACGGGGACCTGGCGGGCGTCACGTCCGCCTGGGCGCCGTACACGCTCGTCGAGGCGAGCTCGGCCCCGCCGTCGCAGCGCACGCTGCGCATCCTGGACTGGAAGCCGACCGCGCACCCGCGGCAGGTCGACTTCGGGTCCGCGACGGAGTCGGCGCTCGCGGTGCTGATCGCCAGCCTGTGCGACCCGATCGTGCCGCCGCCGCGCCTCTGCGCCGAGTTCGACGAGGAGCCGCTCGGGCACCGCAGCACCTGGGTGCTCGACCAGCGTCCGCTGCGGTCGGTCCGCGTCGTCGGCCCGTCGGCGTCGCTCGGCGCCGAGGCGGCCGCCGGCGACGGCGAGGCGCTGCCGCCGAGCGTCGTCCCGCTCGTGGCCGTCGACTACCCGGGGCGCCGGCCTCAGCTGCACTGCCTGCACCTGGGCCGGCCGGCCAAGGGCCGGCCGCTGCTCGAGCTGCTCGATCTCCTGGCGCTCGATCCCGACCCCGTACGCGTGCGCGAGCGCGCCGACAAGCTCATCGGCGCGGTGCACGACGTGATCGCCGGCGGCGCGCTGCCGGACGAGCTGCGCGCCGTGCGCGACGCGGGCGCGATCGTGGTCCGCGTCCCGTCGCTCGTGTCGCTCGACGCCGTCGTCGCGACGCCGCGCCGGTTCCACGGCGACGCGGGCGAGATCGCGGTGCTCGACGCCGACCTGACGCTCCTCGCCGGACCCGTCCCGCTCGGCACGCTGCCCGACGTGCCGGGGCACACCGCCGGGGGCACGATCCCCGGCCACGTCGTGCGCCGGTTCGCGTTCGCCGACCCGATGCCGCCGCTCGCGGCGACGGACCCGCCGACCGCCCGCTGGCTCGTCCTGCGGCCGCCCGGCGCGCCCGTCGTCGCGGGCAAGGGGCAGGAGGACGCGTCGTTCCTGCTCGAGCTCTGCGGGATCACGCTCACGGCGTGGCGCGAGGCCGCCCGCGCGCACCGGGACGTGCTCAACACGATCTCCCAGCTCACCACGCTGAGCGGCCTGGTCGCGGGCGAGCCGGCGCTGCTCGACCAGCCGCTGCTCCTGCCCGGGGCGGAGTACGAGCTCGTCGGGTCGATGGACTGGGCGCGCTTCCGGTCGCGCGAGGCGGCCGAGGCCGACGGCACCTCGCAGGAGGAAGGCGGGCCCTTCACCCTGCGCAGCCGCCGGTTCGTCGCCGATCCGGTGTCTCCGCGCGACCTCACGCGCCACATCCGCGACCACGACCCGTTCGACGAGGACCAGCCGCATTTCACCGGCGAGCCGCTGCTCCTGCGCTACGCCTCGGCGGCGGTCGACCGGATCTACGCCGCGTATGGCGAGCAGCTCGTCATCCGGGCGAAGTCGGATGCCGCCGGGCACGTGCTCGTCCAGCCCACGTCGGCCTCGGCGGGCACGACCTTCGCCCCGATGGGGCCCGTCGAGCAGGAGCTGCTCGCTTCGCTCGACGCGATCAGCGGCGCCTGCCTGCCCGGCGTGTGGCTTCACCTTTTCCCGCGCACGCTCCACACCGTGCGCGAGCCGCTGCTGCCCAACAACGCGTACACCGTTTCGCTGCTCGCGCGCCCGCAGTCCGAGCCGGGGGCGCTGACAGGCCCGGCGTGGGAGCAGATCCTCGAGGACGCGTTCGAGGCCGGCGAGTTCGTCTACCGCTTCGACCTCCGGACGAGCCGCTGGACGGGCTTCGCCGGGCAGCTGGCGAGCTATGACGCGGCGACCGTCGGCGACCTGTTCGTCGACGATCCGGTCGCGCTCGCCGCCGCCGTCGCCGTCCTGCCGGGCGGATCGGTGCTGCGCAGCGACGCGGTGGCCGACGAGCTGGCCCGGAGCGTCGCCGGCGGCCCGATGCTCATCCCGGCCGAGCCGGAGGTGCTGCGGCTCTGGGTGCCGGATGCGGCGGGATGGGCCTGCGCGGGGCTGCTGCTCGACGGCCCGGAGCCGCTCGTGCGGCGGCGCCTGAACGACGACGGCGAGATCGAAGAGCGCATCGCGATCGCCGCGCGGCGCACGCCGTCGCCCGCGGTCCCCTTCGGGCTCGGCTCGCCGCTGCCCGGCTTGCGCGTCGCTGCGGGCGCCCGCGGCGCCCGCGTGTTCGTGCTGTTCGCGCCGGCCGCGCTCGACGCCGACGACGCGCTCGTGGTGCGGCTGCACGACCGCGGCGCCTCGATGGCGAGCGGCCCGGGGAGCGATCACGATCTGGCCGTCGCGGTCGGCGCGGTCCCGTCGGCGCTCGTGGAGGTGGTCGCATGACGCCCGTCAACCCGTCGCTGCTCGCCATGCTCGGCAAGGGGTTCCGCGACGACCCGTACGCGATCGACGGCAACCACCTGCGCTGGCAGTTCGACCCGCGGCTCGGGTTCCCCCGCCACGCGTTCTGCGTCGAGCTGCGGCCCTCTGTGCGCGGCGACCGGCCGCCGCGCCAGCTCATGCGGATGGCCACGTTCCAGCTGCCCGCCGGCACACCGCCCCGCACGACCAGCGCCGTGGTGCTCCCGGAGGTCGAGGCCCGCCGACCGGGTGGATCGCTCTCCCAGTCCGTCACCGGCGTGGCGCTCGGCGCCGCGCCCGTGGTGATCGACTTCACCGGTCCGCTCGCGCACGCGTGCTGGGTCCGGCTGCGGCTGGTCCTCCGCTCGCCGGGCGGCGCGGTCACGGCCGAGGCCGTGTACCTGAACCGCGGGCAGCCCGAGGTGGTCGACCGCGCGAGCCGCCGCCTGATCCGCCGTCCGCCCGGCGGGGTCCTGGATCCGGACGACGTCCTCGGCCCGCTGACCGACCGCCTCGCCGCCCTCCTGGCCCGTCCGCAGACCGGACAGGCGCGGCCGATTCTCTCCGGCGAGGCCGTCGCGCGCCTGTACCGGCAGCTCGTCGCGATCGACGCCGTCCGCTTCGGGCGCGCCGCGCCGGCCTGGCTGCGCGCCGTCGCCGATGCGCTCGCCGACCTCGACGTCAAGGCGGAGGACGTCGGCCCCGACCTCACGGTGCCCGTCACGGTCGACTTGGTCCTCTCCGCCGCGCGGATCGACCGCGTGAGCGTGACCGGCGCGCGCGGGCACGTCGAGCGGGTGTCGTGGATCCGGACGGAGGACCTCATGACCGACGGCGGCTGGAAGCCCGTCGGGTGCTTCCCCGCCGCGACCGACGAGCCGGACTACCGCGAGCGCAACGCGGCGCTCCTCGGCGCCGGCACCGCGGCCGAGCTGGCCAAGGAGCGCGTGCTCGGCCACGGACCCGTCGGCGCCGAGCCGCTCGACGATCCCGTCGTACCGCCCGAGCGGCCCGCGAGCGACACGGAGAAGTTCCGCCGCTACGTCGATCCGTGGGTGGAGCGGCTCGAGCCCTGGCTCGCCCAGGTGCTCGACGCGAGCCGTGGGGGCGGGCTGCACCAGAGCGAGGTGACCGTCTCCGTGCCGCTCGACGACGCGGGTCAGCGGCGCGGCGCCGGCATCGCCGGCCGCCTGGCCGCGGTGCCCCCGATGCTGACCATCTCGCCCTACGAGATCGTCTACGCCGCCGGGCTCGTCGGCTTCCCGACGGCGCTGGTCCTCGGTCTGGGCGCGGTGCACCGCGACCCCGGCGAGGAGCTCCTCGACTACCGGGTGCGCGGCCGCTGGCTGGTCGAGGACCTCCACGCCTGGGTCGGCGCGTGCGAGCGGCGGCTGCAGGAGCAGATCGCCAGCCTCCCCGACGCGACGGAGCACGAGCTGGGCGCGCTGCAGGCCGAGGTGGCCGCGGCGTCGCAGGAGCTGACCGACACGACCGCCGCCGTCGACGCACTCGTCGCGGGCGCCGCGGGAGACGAGCTCGTGCTGTTCGGGCTGGCGATCGGCGTGCGGCCCGGCGTCGAGCCGTCGTTCACCGCGCCCGCCGCCGTCGCGGTGGCCGCCGACGGCCTGGGGCTCCCGCCCGACCATGCGCACCAGGCCACCGTCGCCGTGCGCTGGGCGCTGCGGCAGCGCGCGCGGGTCATCGACGACACCACGGTGCCGACCGGGGCGTGCATCGCCCGGACCGCGGACGCCGCGTCGGGGCGCCTCGACGACGTCCGCAACCCGAACGACGCGGGCGACGAGACGTCGCCGCCGGTGGCGATCCTCCCCTCCGGGCCGGCGGGCGCAGCCGGCAGCGCGGGCGAGGCCGTATTCGGCGACCGCTACGCCGACGACGGCGTCGAGTACCTCTACGGGGTGAGCGAGTGCGATCCGTTCGGCCGCTGGTCGCCGTTCGCGCTAACCGGCTTCCGGTGGGACGACCTGACGCCGCCGCTCACGCCCGCCCAGGTGACAGCCGAGCTTACCCAGGAGGGCACGCCGCTCGCCCAGGTCCTGCGCGTCCGCTTCGCCTGGCCGCTCGATCTGGCCGACCCGGCCGGGAGCTCGTTCGACGTCCACCTGCGGCGCACCGCGCCGCCCTCCGGCGCCCCGGTCGACCGCGCCGCGTGGGGACGGTTCGAGCGCATCGACGGCACCGCCCCCGGCCCGGTGGTCTTCGACGCCGGCTTCGAGGGGACGACGACGCACGACGGGATGGAGATCGCGATCCGGTTCGACGACGAGGTGCGCGCCACGCCGAGCGGGCCGCAGGACTACCGCACGTACGAGCTGACGGCGACCGGCGTGGTCGTCCCCTTCGACGCGAATGATCGGGCACAGGCCTGGGCGGCCGTCGGCACGATCAACGCGAAGGGGATCCCGTCCGACGACCTGGGCGGGCCGGCCAAGGCCGAGGACTTCATCGTCGTGCCGCCTCCGCCGCCGGTGTTCCCGCCCGAGCCGCTGCTGGCCACCTTCCCCGACGCCGACCGGCGCTCGAGCGTGACGCTGACGTGGCCGGCCCCCGCCGGGCGCCGGTCGGTGGTCTACCGGGCGGGCGAGCACGACCTCGTGGCCATGGCCGGGCAGCGCGGCATCGCGACGACATGGTCGCTCGACGACCCGCCCGCGCTGCGCTCGGCCGCGATCCGCGACGTGGCCCCGCAGCTCCGCGACGCGTTCGCGCCGGTGTCGGAGCTGCTGCCGGCCGGCACCGCGGCGCACACGGACGGCCTCGACGGCGGCCTGCGCAGCCTCGTCCTCTACACCGTGGTGGGGCATTCGCCGGCGCTCGTGCCAGGGCCCTGGCCGGCCGATCCGGACGGGTTCGTCGCCGTCGCCGTGCCGAAGATCCCCGCGCCGACGCCGCCCGTGCTGGTGCGCTCGGCGTGGACGGCGGCGGGCGTCGAGCTGGCCGTCGCGGAGCCGCCGGATCCGTCCGCGGTCGGTGCCTACGAGGTCTATCGGGTGCTCGAGTCGGCGGCCGAGCGCGCGCGCGATCCGCGGCAGATGCGCCCGTGCGGGCGAACCGCCGTGACGCCCGACTCGTTCGTCGAGCGCCCGTCCGGTCCGCCGCGGGTGGTGACGCTCCGCGACGACGACGCCGTGCTCCCGTGGGTCGCCTACCTGTACCGCGTCGTCGCGCGGGCGAGCGCACCCGGGTCCGCTAGCCGCTCGGAGCCATCCGCGGTCGCGCGCGTGGTGACGCTCAGCGGCGAGGCCCCGCAACCGCCCGTCGTCGACGGGGCGACCGGGGCGGCGGCCGGGACCGACCTCCTCGTGGCGTGGACCGCTACGGCGCCGGACGGCCCGGCCGGGCGCTTCCGGTTCGAGGTCCGCGATCCCGCGGGGCCGATCACGCTCGCCCGGGTGGACGCGGCCGACGTGCGCGATGCGGCCGATCCAGAGCGGTACTCGATCGCTGTGGCCGACCGCGGGGATGCGGCGGACGTGGAGGTCGTCATGGTGGATCCCGCCGGACGGCGGGCCGCGTCCGCAGCCATCGCGGTCGTGCTCACCTGAGCCGCGACAGCCGACCCTGTGCCCGACCCCGCCGGCTCGGCGTCGTGGTGCGGCGACGTCGTGGCATGCCCGGCCGGGAGGGCTATCGTTTGAGCCGCGCCACTCGGGGAACCGTGAGCGGCACGGCCCTATGAGAGACGGCGTGCAGCTGCTGGTCGGCGTCGAGTCCTGCCGCGCTACTCGACCCCCCCTTCCCGTCTCAGGCGGGCTGAGCACAAGCGGGCCCGCGCTGCCGCCGGCCGTGCGATCGGTTTGCGATCGTGAGAACCTCCCGCACTCGGCGATCTCCGGAGATCAGCCATCGCAGCGGACAGCGAACGGACCATCCGCACCGCGATCCTCGATGGGCTCGCACAGGGCGCCGACGACGTCTACTCTCCCCGCCAGGAAAACTGCACGTCGCCGTGTGGGGCGCTGACGGAGGGCTCGAAGAGCGTGTCAGTCGCGCCGGCCGCGCTCGAGCTCGCGCGACATCAGGCGGCGGGCGAGCGGGAGGGCAGACGGGTTGAGGCCGAGGGGCAGGGGGAGGCTCACGGCTTCCCTTCGGTGACCGCGACGAGTCCCTGATCGGTCCGTCGGAGCTCGCCTTGCTCTTCGAGTCGCCGGGCGAGATTGGCTGCCTGACTCGAGGAGATCCC
>JBHEMU010000041.1:0-6016 GCA_046262415.1 Gaiellaceae bacterium
CCCCTCGGGCGGCGCCGGCACCCGGAGCGGTGCAGGAGGCGGCTCGTCGCCGCCCTCGTCGAAGCTCCGCTCGGCAAGCGCCTGCAGGGCCGCGAGCGCCCCGGCGGCCTGCGCCCCGCGGGCGGTTACGAGCAGCTCGTGTCCCCGCCGGGCCCCGAGCGTTGCCAGCGCGTTGAGGCTGCGGGCCGACCCCGGCCCGCGCCCCGAGGTCACATTTGTCACTTCCACCACGGCGTCGAACTTCGCCGCCGTCTGCACGAAGCGGGCGGCGGGCCTGGCGTGGAGGCCGAGCGGGTTCGTGAGCTCGAGCCGAAGCGTCAGGGCCTTTCCCGCGAACCCCGCCTCCCCCGCTTCGGGCTCGGCCGATCCCAGGTGGGTAACCTTCGGCTCCAGGCCCGAGCGCGCTTCCGCCGCCACCTCGGCGAGCGGCGCGCCGATCTTGGCGGAGACGGCTGCGGCGACCGCGCCTTCGACGAGCGGCGCCTCGCAGAGGAGGACGCCCCTGCGCCGCTCCGGCGCGAGCAGGTCGAGCGCCAGCTCCGCGCTCAGGACGGCGCTGCCGAGATCCATCAGCACGAGCACGCCGTCGCCCGCGTCCGCGCGCTCGATCGCCGCCGCGACCAGCGCCGCATCGGTTCCGAGCGGGCGTTCCGGCAGGTCGAGGCCCCCGGCAGGCTCGATCGCCACCTCGTCGCCGCCCATGCCGCGCGCCAGCTCGACCACACCCTCTGCGAGCGACGCGCTGTGCGAGACGATCACGAGCCCGACCACGGCTACAGGCCGTACGCGCGGTGGAGCAACTCGACCGGGTGCACGGAGCGCACGCCGGAACCGTGCTCGATCTGCCAGCGGCACGTCTCGCTGTCGCACACGGCGAGCTCGCTTTGCGCGGCGCGGATCTCCCGGAAGAGCCGCTCGCCCACCGCCATCGAGATCGCGTACTTCTCGCGCTTGAGCCCGTAGGTGCCGGCGATGCCGCAGCACTCGACGTCGAGCTCGATCGTGTGCAGCTCGGGGACGAGCGCGAGCAGGTCGAGCGCGGGCTTGCCGATCCCATGTCCGCGCAGCTGGCAAGGTGCGTGATACGGGACCGTGAGCGGCAGCGGCGCGAAATCGGTGCGGAGCTCGCCCGACCAGTGCAGCCCGAGCAGGTACTCGCAGACGTCGTATGTCCGCTCGCCCACGATGCGCAGATCCTCGTCCTCCACGTCGAGGATCTCGCGCGCCTCCCGCTTCAGCATCAGTCCGCAGCTCGTCGAGGAGGCGACGACGTCGCAGCCCTCGCGGACATGCGGGGCGAGCGCGGCGACCAAGCGCCGGACGTAGGCGCGCGCCGGCTCGAAGGCGCCGTTCGACTGCAGCGGCAGGCCGCAGCAGTCCTGGGGCGGCACCACGACGCGGCAGCCGTTGTGCTCCAGAACCTCCACCACCATCTCACCCAGCCTCGGCTCGTAGTAGTTCGCGCCGCAGCCGTGGAAGTAGACGACCGTGCGCTCGGCAGGCGGGCTCGAGTGGCGACGTGCCCAGCGCTGGAACGTCCGGCCGGCGAAACGGGGCATCGGAGCCGCCCGGTGGATCCCGAGCGCGCGCTCGGCCAGGCCGCGGACCGGGCGGCTTCGGAGGGCCCAGTTCGCGAGCGGCGCCACGGGCGTCCCCAGCCGGCCGATCAGGCTCGGCCGGGCGATCAGCTGGTTCCGCAGCGGTACGCCCCGCTCCTCCCAGAGCCGCGCCCGCGCCCTGGAATTGATCTCGGCGATCTTCACCCCCTGCGGGCAGACCTGGGTGCAGATCCCGCAACCGGAGCAGTAGTCAACCGAGGCGTCGGGGGAGACGTCGCCGCCGCGGTAGCGCTCCGCCTGCGGGCCGACGTACTTGGGACCGGGAAAGAGCGGGGTCACCTGGGAGTACGGGCAGTACGTCTCGCAGATCGTGCATTTGACGCAGTGGTCGAGAGAGGCTCGGATGAGCTCCGTCATGACGCCCGCTCCAGGATCGCCGAGGCCGCAGCGTATCCCGTCGCAAGACTGATGCCGTTGCCCGAGCCCTCGCGCCAGGGCACGGCCCCGGCCAGCATCGCTCCGGCGGCGTAAAGGTTGTCGAAGACAGGTCGTCCCTCCTCGCCGACCGGACGCTGTCGCTCGTCGACGGCGAGGCCGGCGCGGCTCAGAGGCTGCTCCTCGAAGTAGCCCGGATCGAAGCGACGGCCGCGCTCCGGTACGCCGGCGACCGGAAGGCCAAAGACGGGCTCGCGCACCTCCCCGTAGGAATCGAGCTCGAGCCCGCCCGCTGCGAAGCCGCCCGAGGCGAGCACGAACCAGCGGGCGCGATGCGTCACCGTCCGCGCCGCCGCCTGCGCGACCACCGCCTCGACGCGCCCTCCGCTCGTCTCGCCGCCGCTGATCTCCGGCCCGATCAGCAGCCGCCCTCCGGCCGCGCGGAACGCCGTCGTCAGCGCCTGGAAGAGCCGCATGCCCGGGATCGAAGGCGGCAGCGTCGGGATCTCGAAGACCGGCCGCCCGAGGCGCTCCTGCAGCTCTGACCAGGCGCCCGCCGCCCTTGTCAGACCCAGCACTGCCGGAAAGCCGACCCACTCTTCCGCTTCCAGCCGCCCTCCGAGCTCGCGCACCAGCGCCGTCCGGAACTCGGCCTGCTCGAAACGGCGTGCGAAGCCGAGCCCGCCCGGCTCCGCGTTGCCGTCCGGCGGAAGCTCGAGCTCGAGCGCTCTGGCCGACACCGAGGCGGCCTGGCCGAGATTGTCGGCAAGGTAGGCGGCGTAGAAGTCCCTTAGGCCGCGCAGGCCGACGATCGCGACCGCCCCGCCCCCGCGGAGGTCGCCCGCCGCCATCGTCTCGGGAACCACGGCTGACGGCTTCGCGGCGCCGACGGCCGTCGGCAGGAGGAAGTTCTCCGCGAGCCCGCCGACGTAGCGCAGCGGCGCGACGCGCTGCTGGAGCCAGTCGACGCTCGCCGCGAGCGCCTCCGGAGGGAGGCCCGCGTAGGGATGCTCGGGATGGGCCGCGGTGAACTCCGGCAGGGCGCCGGCGGGGCTCTCGACGCGCTCTGGCGCGTAGCCGAGCACGTCGATCGTGCCGCCGCCCAGGTGCGTGGCTCCCACGCCCTTCGCGACGACGACGACGCGCAGCCCGCTCTCGGCCAGGCGTAGCGCGGCGGTCAGGCCGGCGAGCCCCGCGCCGACGACGACGACATCACTGTTCATAGAGCGACTCCAGGCAGCTCAGCGGAGCTCGTGCCGGACTCGCCTCGGAGCCTCTTCGGCCAGACCGGACGCGTAGCGCAGAGGTCACCGGGGCAGGTGCTCGACATCGAGCAGGCCCTGGAAGATCCAGTCGTCGAGCCTCGCCTGACGCAGCTGGTCGCCGTAGAGGATCGGGTGCACGCCCTTCCAGCGCTCCTGCAGAAAGTCGAGCAGGGCAGCATTCGCGGTCGCGTAGTCGAGCCGCTCGACGCCGTGGAGGATCCCGGTCGCGCGGTAGATGCAGAAGCCGCCCTGGCACGGCCCCATGCCGAGCCGCAGCGTGCGCCGGATGTCATCGAGGTTGACGGTGCGGCGGCGCTGCATCGCCTCTTCCAGGCGTCGCCGCGTGATCAGCTCGCACTCGCAGACGATCTCCTCCGCCTGCGGCACCGGCTCGCGCGCCGCGAGGCGAGCGCCCAGCCAGTAGTAGCCGCCCTCCTCCGAGCCCGGCAGCGGCTCCTCGTGCGTGCGGCACGGTCGGCGCTCCCCGAGACGCGCCGAGACGGCGTCCACGGTCACCTCAGCCATCAGCCGGAAGGTCGTCGTCTTGCCCCCGGTGATGGTGAGGAAGCCGCCGACGCCGTCGCGCGTTGCGTGGTCGAGCAGCGTGTGCGAGCGGCTGACGTCGCGCGTGTCCGCGACCTCGGCCTTCGCCTCCTCGAACAGCGGTCGCGCCCCGGCCCAGACCCGCAGGGCACGGGCCTCGCGGAAACGGGGGACGAGCTTCTCCCCGTCGTCGAGCATCTGGTCGACCTCGGCCTGAGTGACCTCGAGCTCGTCCGGGTCGGCCACCTTCGTGTCCGTGGTGCCGATCACGCTCACAGTGCGGATCGGCACGAGGATGTCGCCGTCGGTGGGCAGCTGGCAGCGGTTGACGACCGTGTTCACGAGCCTGTGGTTCATCGCGATCATGATCCCCTTGCCCGGCAGAACGCCGACCTCGCAGCCCGCCATGGCGGCGATCTGGCCTGCCCAGGCGCCCGATGCGTTCACGACCACCTCGGCGCGAATCTCGAGCTCCTCTCCGGTCAGCTCGTTCCGCAGGGCCGCACCGCGCACGTCGCCGTCGAGCAGCAGGCGCTCGACGCGGTGGTAGGTGAGGATCCGACCGCCGTGCTCCTCGGTCGAGCGCGCGCAGGCCCAGACGGTCTTCCACGCGTCGATCGCCGCGTCGGGGACGGTGAAGGCGCGGCTGATCCGGGGATTGAGGCGAGGCTCACGCTGGAGGGCCTGCGCAGGGGAGATCTCCTCGACTGGGATGCCGCACGCGCGGCAGCCGGCGAGGAACGCGTCTCCGTACGCGGGATCGTCCCAGGGCGTGGCGACGAATAGGCCGCCCGTGTCCTCGATGCAATCGGCGGCGATTCGGCGCAGGACGCGGTTCTCCTCGATGCACTCCCGGGCCGACTGGGGATCCTTGACCGCGTAGCGACCGCCGGAGTGGAGCAAGCCGTGGAAGCGACCGGTGGTGCCTTCCGCCAGGTCGCCGCGCTCGACGAGGACCGTCGCGAAGCCCCGCATGGCGGCGTCCCGGGCGACGCCGACGCCGGTGGAGCCGCCTCCGATGACCAGCACCTCGGTCTCGAGGTCAGCCACGGGTCTAGTATCGCAGCCGGTAACGCACCGGCCCTAGCCCGGACTGAGCAAGGAAAGCGACGAAAGGTGACGATGGACGAGCACGAGCACGAGCACGAGCACGAGGGAACCTTCGCCGAAGGCCTGGAGGAGACCGAGCACCACCCCGAGCGGGAACCGCACGAAGACTTCGCGAGCGAGGAGGAGGGCTCGAAGCACCGCCACGAGGGCAGCTTCGCCGAAGGCGAGGAAGAGATCGAGCACCACCCCGAGTCGGAGCATCGGGGCACATTCGCCGAAGGGCTGGAGGAAGAGTAAGAGCGGTGGGGCCCGGCCGACGGCCGGGCCCCACACGCAGCTCGCTATTCCACCCAGTCGAACGTGCGCGTGACCGCCTTCTTCCAGAGGCCGTACTCGCGCTCGACCTCGGCCTTGTCCCTCTGGGGCTGCCACTCCTTGTCCTTGCCCCAGTTGGCCCGCAGGTCCTCGACCTCCGACCAGAAGCCCACCGCGAGTCCCGCCGCGTAGGCCGCGCCCAGCGAGGTCGTCTCGGCGACGGTCGGCCGGATCACCGGCACGCCGAGGATGTCGGCCTGAACCTGCATCAGCAGCTCGTTGTGCACCATGCCTCCGTCGACCTTGAGCGACGTCAGCTCGACGCCGGAGTCGGCGTTCATCGCGTCGACGACCTCCTTCGTCTGCCACGCCGTCGCCTCGAGCACAGCCCGGGCGATGTGGCCGGCGTTCACGAAGCGCGTGAGGCCGGCGATGACGCCCCGGGCGTCACTGCGCCAGTACGGCGCGAAGAGGCCCGAGAACGCGGGTACGAAGTAGACGCCGCCGTTGTCCTCGACGGTCTTCGCGAGCTCCTCGACCTCGGGCGAGGCGTTGATCATCTTCAGGTTGTCGCGCAGCCACTGGACGAGTGCGCCCGTGATCGCGATCGAGCCCTCGAGCATGTAGACCGCCGGCTGGTCGCCGATCTTGTAGCCGACGCCGGTGATCAGCCCGCTCTTCGAAGCCACCGGCTCGTTGCCCGTGTTTAGGAGCAGGAAGCAGCCGGTTCCATATGTGTTCTTGGCCTCGCCGGTCGCGAAGCAGGTCTGACCGAAAAGGGCCGCCTGCTGGTCGCCCAGGTCGCCCGCGACCGGAATCCCGGCCAGGTCGCCCACGGCCTCCCCGTAG
>JBHEMU010000042.1:0-3093 GCA_046262415.1 Gaiellaceae bacterium
CCTGAAGGCGCTCGGGCTGCGCGAGCGCGGCCCCGTGATGATCGCCTGCCCCTCGTGCGGGCGCGACAACGTCGGCGTCGAGAAGCTGGCGGTGAAGGTGGAGGAGCGGCTGCGCGCCTACCCGCAGGCGTTCGAGGTCGCCGTGATGGGCTGCGCCGTGAACGGGCCGGGGGAGGCGGGCGACGCCGACTTCGGCATCGCCGGCGGTCGCGACGTCGGCTTCGTCTACGCCCACGGCCGGGTGCTGAAGAAGGTCTCCTCGGACATCCTGATCGACGAGCTCTTCCACGAGATCGACCGCTGGATCGAGGACGGCATGCAGCGCCCCAAGCGACTGAAGATGGCCAAGCCGGCCGCGCTGGCGATGGCCGAGGCCTCGCTCATCCCGCTCGACTAGTCTCCGGCCCAGTGCCGGCCCGGGCCTCGCAGCTGTTCCTTCCGACCCTGCGTGAGGATCCCGCCGACGCGGAGGCCGTCAGCCACAAGCTGCTCCTGCGCGGCGGCTACGTCCGGCCTCTGAGCGCAGGTGTCTTCACCTTTCTCCCGCTCGGCTGGCGGGTGCACCAGCGGATCGTCGAGATCATCCGCGAGGAGATGAACGCGATCGGCGGGCAGGAGATGCTCGGCGCCGTGCTGACCCCCGCCGAGCTGTGGCAGAAGACCGGCCGTGACGCGATCGCGGAGATCTTCCGGCTCGAGGACCGGGCGGGGCGCGCCTTCGTCCTGCCGATGACCCACGAGGAGACCTTCACCTGGCACGCGCGCGAGCTCCGCTCCTACCGGGAGCTGCCGCAGATCTGGTACCACTTCCAGACCAAGGGGCGGGACGAGCCGCGGCCCCGCGGCGGCCTCCTCCGGGTCCGCGAGTTCATCATGAAGGACTCGTACAGCTTCGACCGCGGGGACGAGGGGCTCGACCGTAGCTTCCGGCTCCACGCCGCGGCCTACGACCGCATCTTCGAGCGCTGCGGGCTCGAGGTGCACGCGGTGCAGGCCGAGAGCGGGATGATGGGGGGCAAGGAGAGCGTCGACTACCTCGCCCCGTCGGGCTCCGGCGAGAACACGCTCGTGACCTGCGAGCGGGGCGATTACGCGGCCGATCTCGAGATCGCGGGCGGGGTGCCGCGCCCGGCACAGCTCCCCGGGGCGCTCGCTGCGCCGGAGGAGGTCGAGACCCCCGGCGCGACCACGATCGAGGGGCTCGCGGACTTCCTCGGCCTCGATCCCGCCGCGACGTCGAAGGCCATGCCAGTCGCCAGGCCGGACGGGACGCTCGTGCTCGCCCTCCTCCGCGGCGACGACCGCCTGAGCGAGTCCAAGCTCCTGGGCGCGCTCGCGAGCGACTTCCGGCCGGCGACCGACGAGGAGATCCGGTCGACGTTCGGAGCGGGTGGGGGGTCGCTCGGCCCGGTGGGCCTCTCGGCCGAGATCGTCGCCGACGACGCGCTCCGCGAGGGGCAGTTCGTCGCCGGGGCGAACCGTGACGGGTGGCACCTGCGCGGCGTCCAGGCCGGACGGGACTACTCGCCGCGCTTCGCGGACATCCGTGAGGCGGTCGAGGGCGACACGTGCCCGAGCTGCGGCGGCGCCCTCGGCTTCAGGACGGCGATCGAGGTGGGACACATCTTCAAGTTCGGGGCTCGCTACTCCGAGCCGCTCGGCGCCACCTTCCTGGACGAGGACGGCCGCGAGCGGCCGATCTCCGGGGGGAGCTACGGCATCGGCCCGGGCCGCACCATGGCGGCCGTGATCGAGCAGCATCACGACGGGCGCGGGGGGATCTGGCCGTCCGCGGTGGCGCCGTACGCCGTCCACGTGGTCGCTCTGCCGGGGCTCGAGCACCAGGCGGGAGCGATCGCGGACGCTCTCGACGCCGCCGGCCACGCGGTGCTGCTCGACGACCGCGAGCGCCGCCCAGGCGAGAAGTTCGCCGACGCCGACCTGATCGGGTGCCCCATCCGGATCGTCGTCGGCAAGAAGACCCTGGAGGACGGAGCGGTCGATCTCGTCCCGCGGTCGGGGGCGCCGCAGGAGCGCGTGGAGTCGGATAGGGTCGTGGCGCGAGTGGGGGAGGTCATCTGATCGCGCGCAGGCGGCGGTTCAGCGAGGAGCCCTTCGGGCCGACGATGACGCGGCTGATGGCCGAGAACGGCGCCACGTACCGGTCGCTCGCCGAGGACGCGAACCTCTCCGCCGGCTACATCAACCACGTCGTGCACGGCAACCGCCCGGTGCCGGCGAACGACCACATCGAGCGGATCGCGGCGGCGCTCGGCGTCGAGCCCGAGCACTTCCTCGAGTACCGCCTCCGCGTGATCACGGAGCGTCTCGAGGAGATGCCGGACCTGGTCGACCGCCTCTACCGCAAGCTCGGCGCCTGAGCCCGGCCGCGCGCCGGAGCGGACGGCCCCTCCGCTATCGTTGCCGCCACGGGGCGTGGCGCAGCCTGGTTAGCGCGCTAGTCTGGGGGACTAGAGGTCCCGAGTTCGAATCTCGGCGCCCCGACTGAGCGAAAGCCCTGCACTTCTGGGCTTTTCAGCATCCGGGATTCGCCTAGCACTCTAGCGCTCGGTGTCCAATAGACGTCCAAGGCGCTCACTTTTCAACTGTCTCGGCGTCCGACTCGCGGCTATCGAAGGCGTTGGGCATCTCCCGCTCGGCGGTCTCGGCATCGGGCGGCAAGTGTCCTTGTTGTCAGTATGCCTAACACGCGGCGAAGAATTCGAGTTCGGAGAAGAGCTCGGAGCAGACGCTGAAGAGCGTGTCTTACCTCGCGACGTTTGTCTCGACCTCGGACAGGCGAGACTCGATCTCAGCGACGGCTACCTCGAACCTCGTCGGCGGACTCGCGCGCCTGTTTCGAGACGGCGTAGGCGTCACCGAACCAACGGGCTGGCTCTGCCGTTATCCGGGCCATCCATCCGAAGGTGGCCAGTGAGAGGATGAGATTTGCGAGAAGCAACCTCCGCGCGAGGCACCCGGACTTGCTCACCGGGCCGAAAGGAGCCCCTATCGGTCGGCTTCGTGATCAACTGTCCGATCATCGTGTTCACCAAGGCTGAAGAGCGCGCCTGCGGCGCCGCGGGCCGATGC
>JBHEMU010000043.1:0-4061 GCA_046262415.1 Gaiellaceae bacterium
TAGCCTCCACGGCGCCCATGGAGGGAAGTGTTCCAGCCGCCGAGCCGCCGCAGGCGCACGACGAGCGTCACGAGCGCGCCGTCGCGATCCTGCTGGCGCTCGCGGCGGTCGCGGGCGTCGCCCTCGGCGCCCGCGCGACCCTGCTCGAGGGCGATGCGACCGACCTGTGGCAGAGCGCCGTCCGGCAGGAGATCAAGCGGGCGGCGGCATCCGTCGAGGACGTGCGCTTCGTGTACGCCGCCGAGGGGCCGCAGGTCTTCGCGATCGACGTCGCCCGTCTGCGAGCCGAGGAGCTCCGGCGGGCGGCCGGCCGGGCGGCCGGCGAGACGCAGACGGAGCTGCGGCTCGAGGCGCGCACCTTCTCCGAGTACGTTCGGCAGACGGCGCGGCCTCCGCTGCCCGTCAGCCGTCGCTACCTGACGGCGACGGGAGGCTTCGACGCCGCGCGCCGGCTCGCCGACAACCGCCGCCGCTACCCCGACCTGGTGGCGATCGACCCCGACCGGCCGCAAGAGCGGGGGGACGACCTGGGCCGGCGCGCGATCTTCGAGATGGCCGCCACGATCCCGGCGGCCCTGGCGTTCTTCCTCGGCGCGCTGTCGCAGGTCTTCCGGCGGCCGCGGCGGCCGTTCCTGCTCGCCGGAGCCGTGTCGCTCGCGACCGCGGTCGCCGCGGGCATCGTCCTCGAGGTCGTATCGGTCTGATGGCCGGAACGGGAAGATCCGCGTTCGACCGGCTGCTCGGCGTCCTCGTGGGGCTGACGGCCGCGTTCGCGGCCCTGCTCGCGACGCTCCAGCTCGACGCGAGCCGTCAGGGCGACCGCGCAGCGCAACTCTCGGCACGCCTGCCGGTCCGGATCTTCGAGCAGATCGCGGCCAGCGGCCTGCGCTCCTCGTTCCACCTCGACTCCCAGCGCGACGCCGCCTCGCTCGGCATCGAATCGCTGTCGCGCCAGATCTCCGCCCTCCGGGCCGAGGACGCCGGCGAGGTCGCCGTGGGGCGCGCCGACTTCCGGGCGTCGCAGCGGGCCCTCGAGGCGGCGCGGGCGATGGAGCGAATCGACCCGGCCAGCCGCGGGGTCGACCGCGCCACCGCGGCTGCGATCCTGGCCACCACCCAGGAGCTCCGGGAGCAGGTCGCCGAGCAGGGACGCCAGGTCGATCTCTCCGAGCGCTACAGCGCGCGCGGCGGCAAGTCGGTCTTCGCGCTCTCGCTGGTGGCGATCGCCGCCGCTCTGCTCGGTCTCGCGGCCGTGTTCCGCGGCGGCCCGGGCGGCCGGATCGCGCTGACGGCGGGCGCGCTCGCGCTCGCCGGCTCGGGTGCCTGGGGCGTCTGGGCGCTCACGATCTGACCTCCACGGCGATCGGCCGGCCGCGCGAGGACACGACGCCCGATCCGAGCGCGACGCCCGCGAGAATGAGCACGAGCCCGGCCGCCGCGGGCGCGCGGAGCGGCTCGTCGAGGAACAGGGCGCCGTACAGCAGCGCCGCCGGGGGCAGCAGGTAGACGACGAGGCTCGCGCGCGTGGCCCCATAGCGTCCGATCAGGTGGAAGTAGAGGAGGAGCCCGACCGCGGTCCCGGCGACGCCGAGTGCAGCCACGGCGGCGAGCGCCCCCCAGCCGGGCACCTCGGACGGCGCCTGCGCCGCAGCGAGCGGCGTCAGCGTGATCGCCCCGACCGCCATCGAGCCCGCCGCCAGGAGCAGGCCCTCGCCGCCTCCGAGCCGGGTCTGGACGAACAGCGAGCCGATCGCGTACGAGACGCCGGCCAGCACGACCGCCAGGGTGCCCGCGACCGCCCACCACCCTCCCGCCGGATCGACGCCCGAGAGGACCGCGATGCCCGCGAGCCCGAGCAGGATCCCCGCGAAGCGGACGCCCGTGACCCGCTCGGAGGGCAGGAAGCGGATCGCGAGCAGGACGACGAAGATCGGCGCCGAGGCGTTCGCGATCGCCGCCACGCCCGAGTCGACGTGCTGCTGGCCCCAGGCGATCAGGGTGAACGGCACCGCGGAGTTGAGCACGCCGAGGAAGACGAGGGCGCGCCACCGCGCCCGCAGCTGCCCGAGGGCGCGCCGGCCCTCGCGCGCGAGCAGGAGCGGCAGCAGCACGAGCGTCGAGATCCACATGCGCAGCCCGATCACGACCGTCGGCTCGAGATCGCGCAGCGCCAGCTCGATGAAGAGGAACGACGCCCCCCAGAGAGCGGCGAGCAGCAGCAGCGCAGGGACGTATCCGCGGGCCATGGGGCCACGCTACCTGCGTCCACCCCGCCGGCTGCCCGGGCCCGGCGACCCCGCTGGGACGGTCGAAAAGCCGTCTCGGCGCGCTGACGGCCGGCGCCGGTCGGTGCACGCCGACGGCACCCTGCCGGTGGAGACCGCGGGCCACGAGGCGTCCTTCCGCGCCGCTACGATGACCTCTTGACGGCAGTCGCCGCCCAACCGCTTCATCGTGCGCTCGGCCTCACGGACTCCGAGCTGGACCGGATCGAGGAGCTGCTCGGACGCGAGGCGAACCGACTCGAGCTCGCCGTGTTCTCGCTCCTCTGGTCGGAGCACTGCGGCTACAAGCACTCGGCGCCGCTGCTGAAGCGGCTGCCCTCGGGCGGTCCGCGGGTCCTGCAGGGACCGGGCGAGAACGCGGGCGTGCTCGACCTCGGCGACGGCGAGGCGGTCGCCTTCAAGGTCGAGAGCCACAACCACCCGTCCGCGGTGGAGCCCTTCCAGGGAGCCGCGACCGGCGTCGGCGGGATCATCCGGGACGTGATCGCGATGGGCGCGCGGCCGATTGCGCTGCTGGACGCGCTGTACTTCGGCGCGCCCGACCACTCCTTCCGCCGCGCGGTCGCGGGGATCGGCGCCTACGGCAACTCGGTCGGGATCCCGACCGTCGGCGGTGAGACGGTCTTCGACGATGCCTACGCCGGCAATTGCCTGGTCAACGCGATGTGCGTCGGGCTCCTCCCAGCCGAGCGAGTGACGCGCGCGGGCGCGAGTGGACCCGGGAACCTCGTCGTCCTCTACGGGGCGACCACCGGCCGCGACGGGATCGGCGGCGCCAGCGTGCTCGCGAGCCAGGAGCTCGGCGTCGGCTCGGACGAGAAGCGGCCCTCCGTCCAGATCGGCGACCCGTTCACGGGCAAGAAGCTGATCGAGGCGAGCCTGGAGCTGGTCGAGCGCGGCCTGGTGCAGTCGCTCCAGGACCTGGGCGCGGCAGGCCTCGCCTCCTCGCTGGCCGAGATGGCGCGCGGCGGGGCCGGCGTGGACGTCCACCTCGACCGGGTGCCGCTCCGGGAGGACGGGCTCGAGCCCTGGGAGATCGTCATCTCCGAGAGCCAGGAGCGGATGGTCGCCGTCGTGCTCCCCGAGCGGCTCGAGGCGGTGGAGGAGGTGTGCGCGCGCTGGGAGCTGCCCTGTACGGCGATCGGGGCGGTGACCGCCTCCGGCGAGCTCCAGGCGCTGTTCGAGGGCGAGGTCGTCGGGGAGATTCCCGCGAGCTTCCTCACCGACGAGACGCCGCGCTACGACGTGGCGCGCAGGCCCCGGGCGGCGGCTCCGCGGGCCCTGTCCGAGGCGTCGCTCCTCGACCGCCTACGGAAGCCGAACGTGGCCTCGAAGCGCTGGATCTACGAGCAGTACGACCATCTCGTCGGCTCGCGCACGGTCCGCCGCCCGGGGCTCGACGCCGCGGTCCTGCGACTCAGGCCCTCGTACCGGGGCCTCGCCGTCTCGCTCCAGGGCCCGCCTGCGGACGAGCCGGACCCACGGCGGGCAGCCGCTGCCGCCGTCCTCGGCGCCGCGCGCAACGTCGCGTGCGCGGGCGGCGAGCCGATCGGGCTCACGGACTGCCTCAACTTCGGCAACCCCGAGAAGGCGGAGATCGCCTGGGAGCTCGCCGAGGCGGTCGAGGGGGTCGCCGAGGCGGCGGAGGCCCTCGGCGTGCCCGTCGTGTCCGGGAACGTCTCCCTCTACAACGAGACCGACGGCCGCCCGGTCCACCCCACTCCGGCGGTCGGCTGCGTTGGGCTCGTTCAGGACGTCCGTCTCGTCCCCGGAACG
>JBHEMU010000044.1:0-3182 GCA_046262415.1 Gaiellaceae bacterium
CCGACTCGAAGACGTAGAACTTCATGCTGTCGCGGGCGTAGAGGTCGCGGACCGACGCCGTGGTGGTGATCGTGTCGCCGGCGTACACGAGCTCCGACCAGGCGAACTCCTGGCCGCCGTGGACCATCATCGCGAAGTTCATCCCGACCGCGGGGTCGAGCATGGCGGGAGCCACGGCACCGGCCGAGTAGACGACGGCGAACATCGGTGGCGCGACCACCGCGCGAAAGCCGGCCTCGTGCGCGGCGTGGGGATCGAAGTGGACCGGATTGTTCTCGCCGACGACGTGGGCGTACTCGCGGATCTTCTCGCGTCCGACCTCGTACTCGAACGGCTCGTAGCTCTTCCCGACTAGGCTCACCTGGCCGGCCACGGCCACCTCCCACTCGCGATTCACGGCCGGGTGCGCCCGGCGCGGCGGCGCGTCAGTCTAATGCCGGCGTGGCGACCGGCGCCGGCCGGGGAGCCTCGTCCGCCGCGTCGGGCGGAGTCGAGCGACCTGCCGGCGCCGGGTGCGGTCGCTACAGGCGGCGCCGTCGTCCGGGGGGCCGGCCGGCGTGTCCGCCGGCGTGCCGGCCACGGACCATGTCGAAGAGCCGCTTGAACGCGAACAGTCGCATCAACTTGCCCATCACTATCTCCTCCTCAGCTGTTGAGCGCTCCGCGAGCGCTCGGGATCATGTTGTACCCACCTTGTCAGAACAAACACACAGCAAACGCGACGCGACGCGGATTGGCACGTCGTCCGGGTCGGGAGCGCCGTACGGCGGCGACGCTCCCACCCGGCCCGCTCTCGCGTTCGTAAGCGTCACACGGCCAGAGTCGCCTGACGGTCGTCCCGTGAACTCGCCGGCGAGTCCTCCTCGGCGACTCGCACGCGTCCCTGAAAGACGGCAGGATCGAGAAACGCGCGCAGCAGCCGCTCGTGCACGCGATGCCGGAGCTCCTGAGCATCGTGACGGACCGCATCGGCGTACTCGCTCGCCGCGCCGACCCACCCGTCGAGCGCGCGGCGGGCCACGATCTCCCGTGCCGCCCACGCGTAGACGGCATTCGCCGCGACCTCGACCTCGAGCATGCGATGAGGCAGGTACTCGCGAACCCGACGGCGGCCGAGACCGGCGCGCCGGGCGGCCCGCTCGAGCGTGCGGAACTCCGGTCGTCCCTCGTACACGGTGACCGTTCCGGTCTCGGGATCGAACTCGGCCTCGATCGCGGCGTCCTCGTCCTTGCGCGCGATCTCCCGGACCCAGCCCGTAGCGGTGTGCCGCACGATGAGCACCTCGAGCTCGGCCTGGTGCTCGCCGGCCGCCGCGATAACCGAGAGCCGCTCGCCCGGCTCGACCGAGACCCGGGCGCGAACGTCGACCTGGAGGCGCGCCCACCCCCCGCGCCCGGGCCGCGGAGCCTGCTCGCCCCGGACCTTGGCCCACAATCCGCGGTCGGCCGCGAGCGAGACCGGGGTCCCGGGCTCGACACGCTCGGGATCGAAGAGGAGCGAGGTGCCTCGTGACTCTCCGGGGTGGAGTCGGATCGGGGAGCTCTTGAAGCGCAGCGCCAGCGCGGGCGGCTCGCGGACCGGAGGCTCCTCGATCGGGGCGATCGGCGCGGCCTCGGGGGGCGCAGTGGGCGGGCCACCGGTTGCCGGCGGACGCTCGACGGCTTGGCCACCGGGCTCGAACCCGGCCGCACCGGGCGCCTCGAAGGCGCTCTTCAAGGCGTCGTTCAGGGCCCTCAGCCCCTCGCGGTCGCGGGCGGCGATCGCTCTTCCCGGAGCGAGTAGGTGCGCGCTCGCACGGCGCTCCTCTGCGGCCACGATCGGCTCGAGCACCCGGTCGATCGCCGCGTAGAGATCGCGGACGAAGGGATGGTGGTCGTTGAGCCCTGAGCGATCCACGCGTACGACGACCTGGGGCCGGGGCGAATCGAGCGCCTCGCGCTGGAGCTCGTCGATCGCTTCGCAGCGGACCTCGCCGAACAGATGCCGGGCCCCGAGCCGGCCTCGAAGCCCGCGAGAGTGGCCTCGTGGGCCGCCCGCCCGGAGCGGATGACGAGGCCGCTGCGGCGGGTGGCTCGCATGCGCCCCACGGTAAGTGGCTCGGCTGAGCGTCGGACCGTGACGTGGGCGTCGATGCTCGGTCGGACCTCGACCTCCGCGTCGAAGAGGACCGGCCGCTCGGGACACGGCTCGGGATGAGGGTAGGCCACCGGCGCCGAGAGCTCTCCGGGAAGCTCGAGCCAGAGCTCCCGGCTCGGATCCTCGAGCACGGGACGCAGCTGGACGAGCTGAGAGACGAGCGAGCGCAGATGCCAGGCCGGCGGCAGCCTCTCGACCTCGAGGGGAACGGTGACGCGAGTCCCGCTGTCGGCTACGCCGATCGCCGCTCTATCGGCAGCGGTCGCGACGTCCTCTCGAACGTGGGCGTAGGCGTAGGGATCGTCCCCAGGAGCCGGGAAGAACCACGTCTCGACGATGCGCCCGGCCCGGATCGACTCGAGCCGTCCCGCGCCCTGGGCGAGCCACACGTCTCGCAGCCCGCGCCCGAACAGGCCCCGCTGGCCACCGCGGCGCGGCTCGACTCCGAGCGCACCGAGCCGCGCGTCGACGCCGGCCGCATCGAGCCCCTCGCCGTCGTCGCTGGAGCGGACCTCCCATCGCCACGAGCTGAGCGCCGGGACCCCCAGCGCGCGGAGCTCCCGCCGCCATCGGCCCTGGAAGGCTCGGTCGGCGGCGGTGAAGGCGATCTCGTTACGGCCCTGTCCGCGACCCGCCGCGGCGATGGCCGCGTCGGCGTTGGTGACGAGCTCGGGGACGATCTGCACGAGATCCAGCCCGCCCTGGGCGAAGTTCTCGCGGAAGTAGCGACCGCGGACGCGGCCGCTTCGGACGGCAGCGGGATCGAGCATATGGCCGAGCGTAGGGGACGGGGCGGCGGTGGAGGGCTGCGACGCCGAGCATTAGATTCAAACGCATGGATCGCGGACACCGGATCCCCCCCGCGAGCGTGGCGAGCAGGGCGGTCTGCCAGCCGAGCCCGGTGCCGACCTCGAGCGCCCGCTCCTCGCCCGAGAGCTCGAGCGCCTCGACCATCGCCGCCACCAGCGACGGCTGCGTGGTCACCTGCCCTCGGTCTGGCGGCGCGCGAGATACAGCCCGCGCCAGCGCGTGCACGCGCGCCTGG
>JBHEMU010000045.1:0-4051 GCA_046262415.1 Gaiellaceae bacterium
GCGATCGAGGCGACTGCGCCGACCAGGAAGCGATCGGCCGCCACCATGAAGGCGTTGGTGACGTTCGTCGCCGTCACCCAGCCTCCGAAGGTCAGGAGCGGTCGCAGAAGCGACCGCCGCGGGCCCCTCTCGCGACGGAGGTCCGGCGACATGCGCAGGACGAGAACGAGGTTGACCGACCACGAGATCACCCTGCTCGCCACCACGGCCGACACGGCGGCGACGAGGCTGTCGGCGAAGGTGAGCATCACCAGGGGCCCGAAGTAGGTCACCGCCGCCATGGGGATCATCACCGCGTTGGTGAGGTCGAACCGCTGCCAAGCCTCGAGGTGCGCACGCAGAGCCGCCCCGCTGATCGCCAGCGGCAGGCTCGCGGCCAGCAGCCAGAAGGTGTGCAGGGTCTCGTCCTCGAGAGGCCCGGGCACGTTGAGGACGTCGCGCACCAGCCACGGCGAGAGCAGCGCGACGACCCCGCCCACGAGCACGCCGAGTCCGAGCATAGCCCCCAGGCCCGTCCAGAACAGGCCGGGCGCCTCGCGCGACTGCTCGGAGCCGATCCGCTCCGCGGTGAGCTTGGTAAGGGCGCGGCCGATGCCGAGGTCGAAGACCTGGGCGTAGCCGATTACGACCCATGCGAGCGTGAGGACCCCGAAGCGGTCGGTTCCGAGCGCGTCGATGAGCAGGGGGACGGCTATGAAGGCGCACAGCAGCGTCGCGGCCTGGCCGCCGAAGGTGAACGCCGTGCTCCGAGCGAGGAGGCGGCCGCTCAGCAGGCGCTGCTGCTCGTCGGTGGCGGCCGGCTCCGTCACGTCAGCCGGCCGCGAGCGGCGTCGGCTCGCGCTCGGGCGCGCCGACGATGAACGTGCGGTGCCATACCGCGAGCTCGAGGAGGCCGTAGAGGAGCCGCTTGTGGTCGGCGCGGCGGGCGAGGTGCTCGTCGACGAGCCCGCCCACGGCGGCGGGGGAGACGAGCTCCCCGAGCTCGGGGTCGTCGGCGAAGCGGCGTGTGACCTCGGGCGCCAGCGACGTGTGAAGCCAGCGCTCGTAGGGGGAGACGAACCCGTGGCGCGCCCGCCGCAGCGCGGCTGCCGGCACGAGCGGCGCGATCGCGGAGCGGTGCAGACGCTTCTTGCGCCGCAGGCCGGTGCGCATCCGCGCCGGCACCCGCTCGACCCAGCGCATGAGCTCGACGTCGAGATAGGGGACCCTCAGCTCGAGCGAGTGGGCCATCGACATCTTGTCGCCGCAGACGAGCAGCCGGTCGGGGAGGATCACGTGCGCGTCGAGGTAGAGCGCCTGGTCGAGCAGCGGCCGGTCGCCGACGTCGGCGCGGACCTCGTCGACGAGCGCGAGCCGGTCGGCCTCGGCCTCGGCCGCCGGACCGCGTTCGCCCCTGCCGCTCGTCCGGCCCGCAGCGTCGCCCAGCGCCGCCCGCTGCTCGGCCGAGGTCGCCTCGAACAGCCGCAGTAGCCGCTCGCCGTCGCTCATGCCTCCGAGCAGCCGGGCGAGCTGCGCCGCCCGCTCCAGCCGCGGCACGGCCGCCGCCGCGCGGTCGGCGGGATGCGCGAGGGCGCCCGGAAGCCTTCGCAGGGCGCCGAGCGCCAGGGCGGCCCGGTGGCGGTCGTAGCCGCCGTGGGGCTCGTCGGCCCCCTGGCCCGAGAGCACCACCTTTACCGAGCGCGCCGCGAAGCCGCTGAGCTGCATGAGGGCGGCGGCGGACGGGATGGCCAGCGGCTCCTCCTGCGCGCGAATGCAGCGCTCGAGCTCGGCCATGAAGCCCTGCTCCTCCATGCCGGTGTCGCGATGGTCGGTCCCCAGCGCGCGGGCGGTCTCCGAAGCGGCCGCGCGCTCGTCCACCACGGAGCCCGCACCCGGAAAGCCGATCGTGAACGTCGTTGGCGGCTGGGGCGATCGGCGTGCCATGGCCGAGACGATCGCCGCCGAGTCGACCCCGCCCGACAGGAACGCGCCGTAGGGGACGTCGGACATCATCTGGCGCTCCACGGCGTCGACGAAGCGCTCGCGCAGCTCGTCGCCCGTCGCGTGGGCGAGCGCCGGCCCCGGCGCCTCCCGGAAGCTCTCGGTCCGCACCCGGCCGTCCTCGGCGACGAGCAGGGACGCCGGCGCGAGCTTGGAGATGCCGGCGAACAGCGTGCGAGGAGCAGGGACGCAGCGCAGCGCGAGGTAGTGGTCGAGCGCTACCCGATCGACCTCCGCCGCTGCCACCCCGGTCGCGAGCAGGGCGCCGACCTCGGAGGCCACCGCCACCCGTCGCCCGTCGCTCCACCAGTACACGGGCTTTACCCCGAACGGGTCGCGCGCGGCGACTAGCCGCTGGCGGCGCGCGTCCCACAGCGCTAGCCCGTAGATCCCGTTCAGCCGGCGCATCCCCGCGAGGCCGTGCTCCTCGTAGAGGTGGACGACGACCTCGCAGTCAGAGCGCGTAGCGAACCGGTGCCCGCGCGCCTCGAGCTCTGAACGCAGCTCTAGGTGGTTGTAGAGCTCGCCGTTGACCACCACGGCGACCGACCCGTCCTCGCTGCACAACGGCTGGTCGCCCCCGGCCACGTCGACGATCGCCAGCCGCGTGTGCACCAGCGTCGCCGGACCGAGGCGCCGCACGGCCTCCCCATCCGGGCCGCGATGGCGAAGCTGCGCGCACATCGCCGCGGGCGCACCGGCGCCGACCGTCCCGGCCGGGTCCAGGATCGCGCCCATGCCGCACACGGCCCCGATTGTGGCAGGGGAGCACGTCGCTACCACCGGCCCCGAACGGAGGCCGAATCAGAGCTTCCTGAGATCAGGGATCGATCGAGGTGGCGATGGGCGGACCTCCGAAGGCGGGATAGAGAGGCATGCGCTCGTCGACGAGCCCGAGGAGGTCGACGAGGCGCGTGATAAGGGCAGCGAGGCCTTGGTAGCTGCCGGTCTCCTGGGCGAGCTCGGCGAAGAGCGTGCCGCGATGGGCGAGGCGCTGTCCTATGGTGGACGTGCCCCACATGGAGTCAGGAGATGGCATCGCGGAGAGCGCGACGGTCGTCGTCTCGATGAGCCAGTAGGCGGTCGCGCTCACCGCTTCGCTGGCAAACGCGGCGTCGTCCTCTGCCGCCGGGCAGCCACGGACGAGCTCGGATCGGTAGCCCTCCTCCATGAGTGGCGGGAGGTGTGCCGGCAGCCGGCGGGCGCACCAGCACGAAGGGAACGGCACACGTCCACAGACCCCGTCGAGCAGGGCGTGGCGCAGCCCTGCGGTGGCGAAATCGAGGAGAACGACGCGTTGATCGACTAGCAGTTCGTTGCTCGGGCAGGCGTCGCCGTGGACGAGGGCGAGGAACGGGCCGGGCTGTGCGATCCCTGCGATCACGGCCTCGACGTCCTCTTCGGCGCCGCGCAGGGAGAGCCCAGCGGAACCGAGCACGCGCTCGAACTCGGTCGCCAGAGCGCCCGCTTCGATGATCGCCTCTCCTCCCGGAGGGCCGAGCTCTGCTCGCAGCCGCCGGTACTCCCCGAGGCTCGGGATGCTGGCAGCCTGCATGCGGCCCAGCGTTCGAGCGAACGAGAGGAGCGCTGCCTCCGCCCTCGCCGCGTCGGAGCCGAGGAGCACGTCGGCGAGGGAATCTCCCGCGCCCAGGTCCTCGAGCACCACCACGCCCTCTTCCCTGTCTCCGCCGTAGAACGTCGGCGAAACCGGAGGATCGAGTTCGAGCTGGGAGAGGAACTGGAGCCCTGCCCACTCGTTGAAGAGTCCGAGGCGATCTTTGCCCGGGCGTTGCTGCACGTACTTCAGGATCACGGCTTCCGGGCCTGTCGAGGGCGCAGGGATGAGGTGGCAGCGCAGCACTGGCTTGTAGTCGCCGTCCGGGAAGAAGGCAGGCTCGAGCTCGACGGGGGTGCGCAGGTAACGCGACATCACGCTTGCCCCGGCCTCGAGGACGCCGCTATTGGTCGGGCCCATGCCTGCCTTCCTAGTCGCGCACGCCCGTGTCGTTCGACCGTGGTCGTTGAGCAGCATCCGGCGCTTGCCGACTCTCTCGCCGGTGAACGTCGGCGC
>JBHEMU010000046.1:0-26943 GCA_046262415.1 Gaiellaceae bacterium
GGTGGTGGCGGCGGCGAGGTCGTGCTCCCCTCGCCGCCGAACCCGATCAGGAGCGCTGCCCCGAGCAACGTGAGCACGCTGAGCGCGAGCGGCGGCACCAGCGGGTGGACCCGCACCTCGCCGTCAGGGGAGTTCATCGGGACCGGACCGTGTGTGACCGGGTGGCTCGGGCTTCACCTTGCCGGGAGCTCCTACGCACCGGCTTCGGCCTGTGCCTCGGCGTCGAGCGCGGCCGGATCGTAGTGCAGCCCCCAGCCGCGGGGCGCGCCCGGCGGCAGCGAGTGCAGGACGGTGCGGTTGCCGCCGAGCTCCACCGCTGCCCCGAGAGCACGCTGGGCCGCCTCGAGCAGCGATCGCGCCGTCTCCCCGTCGCGCGGCGAGGCGGCGACGCCCACCGAGAGGGTCGCCCGCACCCGTCGCCTCCAGTCCACGTCCACCTCGGACTCGTGGAGCCCGAGCCGGATACGCTCCGCGGTGGTGCGCGCCGCCTCCACGGGGGTGTCCGGGAGGATCACCCAGAAGTCGAAGAGGCTGTGGCGCAGGAGCCGGCCCGCCGCGCCGAGCTCGGCCCGGACCACCGTGGAGACGCGGTTGAGGACGGCGCGCGTCGCCTCCTGTCCCTCGCGCTCGCCGAGCTCGACGAGCCCGTCCGGACGGACGAGCAGCAGGCTCAGCGCCTCGCTCGAGCCGAGCGCGCGGTGGACGGCGAAGGCGAGCGAGCCCGCCTCGACGGCGGGATGGCTCTCGTCGTGGGACGGCTGCGGGTCGGTCGCCGGCTCCGCGTTCCAGGCGTCGAACCGGTCGCGCAGGTGCCCGCTCGCCAATGCGGCGGCGGCGCCGGCGCCGGTGAGGGCGAGCGCACCCGCCACGTGATCGCCGTCGAGGCGGCCGTAGTGAGCCTCGAGCGCCACCAGGGTGGCGCCGAGACCGACGGCGACGACGGCTCCGAACGCATCTCTGGCGGCGTAGGCGAGGAGCAGGCCGATTCCGATCACGGAGAACTCGAGCACGCGCCCGTCCCCGCCGGCGGCGAGGAGCCCTCCGAGCGTGGCTGCGAGGAGTGCCGCCACGACGCCGAAGAGCGCCGCGGCGGCGCGTCCGCCCGAGGGCCCGCCGCGGCGGCGATCGCTGGTCGCCGGGGCCGGATCGTCGGTGAACTGGGAAGGAAAGCCCACGTCTTGCTGGTACTTGTGCCTGGCCCTAACCTACTAGAGGGGTCCGCCACCCCGGAGGTTCAGGATTCTCTTGTCCGTCAGGGACATCTTCGCAACGCCGCCGCTGCGCTTTCGCCGTTTCGGAGGGGGCTATCGCCGGGCGGACGTCGAGCTCGTCCTCGCCGAGCTGCGGCTGACCCTCCGCTCGCTCGAGCTCGAGCTCGCCTCGCTGCGCGAGCGGGCCCGTGACCTCGAGGGGGAGCTGCGGGAGGCGCGAGCCGAGATCGCGGCCTTCCACCGGCAGGGCCACGAGTTCGCCCAGGCGATGACGAATGCACGGTCGCGGGCCGATGAGGTCGAGCAGGAGGCCCAGCGGCGGGCACGCCAGATTCTGAGCGAGGCGGAGGTCGAGGCCGAGCGGCTGCAGGCCGACGCCCGGGGTGCGGTCGCGCGGCGCCGGGAGGAGCTGGCGCGGCTGAACGCAGCCCGGGCGGCGCTGCTCGTCCGGATGCGCACGGCGCTGCGGGAGTTCGAGTCGCTGCTGGACGAGCCGGAGGCGGAGGGGAAGGCGGAGGCCGCCGCGTCCGGGGAGCGGCCGCTCGAGGAATGGCATCCGCTCGGCGCGGCGGCGCTGCCCGAGGACGCGCTCTGGCCGCTCGAGGTCGAGCTCGAGGCGGGCCCGTTCGCGGACTTCGAGGCGGTCTCGGCCTTCGAGCACCAGCTCGCGCGGCTCCCGCACGTCGAGGACGTGCACGTCAACCGTCTCGACGGCGGCCGGGCCCTGATCGACCTCAGGCTGACCGAGAGCTCGCGGCTTCTCGCCGACCTGCGCGAGCATCTGCCGTACGCCGTCTGCATGCGCAGGGAGCTGCCCGGCCGCCTCGTCGTGGACGTCGACGTCCCCTCGACGGCCGACGCCGGCTGAGCGCGCGCAGCGACCGCGTCTACAATCCGGGCGTGGCGACGACCGAGGACCGGCCCGCCCTCGACGGCACGAGCGAGTGGCGGCGGGAGCTGTACGACCGGACGCCGGAGCGCCAGGGCGAGCTCTTCTCGACCATCTCCGGGCTCGAGAACGAGCCGCTCTACTCGCCTGAGAACGTCGAGATCGACTACGACCGCGACCTCGGCTACCCCGGCGTCTACCCGTTCACGCGGGGCGTGTACCCCTCCATGTACCGCGGCAAGCTCTGGACGATGCGCCAGTTCGCGGGCTTCGGCACCGCGGCCGAGACGAACGAGCGCTTCCGGTACCTGCTCGAGCACGGGCAGACGGGGCTCTCGACCGCCTTCGACATGCCGACGCTGATGGGCTACGACTCCGACCACGCCCGGTCGGTCGGCGAGGTCGGCCGCGAGGGGGTGGCGATCGACTCGCTCGCCGACATGGAGACGCTCTTCGAGGGCATCCCGCTCGGCGAGGTCTCCACCTCGATGACGATCAACTCGCCGGCGGCGATGCTGCTCGCGTTCTACGTCTGCGTCGGCGAGCAGCAGGGCGTGCCGCGATCCGAGCTGCGCGGGACCGTCCAGACGGACATCCTCAAGGAGTACATCGCGCAGAAGGAGTGGATCTTCCCGCCGGAGCCCTCGATGCGGCTCGTCGTGGACATGATCGAGTACTGCGCGAACGAGCTGCCGCGCTGGCACCCCGTCTCGATCTCGGGCTACCACATCCGCGAGGCCGGCTCGAATGCCGCCCAGGAGCTCGCCTTCACCCTCGCCGACGGCTTCGCCTACGTGGAGGCGTGCGTCGAGCGGGGGATCGACGTCGACGACTTCGCCCCCCGACTCTCCTTCTTCTTCAACGCCCATCTCGACTTCTTCGAGGAGATCGCCAAGTACCGCGCCGCGCGCCGGATCTGGGCGCGCGAGCTGCGCGAGCGCTACGGGGCCAGGAACCCCCGCTCCTGGCTGATGCGCTTCCACACGCAGACGGCGGGCGTCTCGCTGACGGCGCAGCAGCCCGAGGTGAACATCGTCCGCACGGCGATCGAGGCCCTGGCGGCCGTGCTCGGCGGTACGCAGTCGCTGCACACCAACTCGTTCGACGAGGCGCTCGCGCTGCCGACCGAGAACGCGGTCCGCCTGGCGCTGCGGACGCAGCAGGCGATCGCCCACGAGAGCGGTGCCGTCAACACGATCGACCCGCTCGGCGGCTCGTGGTACCTCGAGGAGCTGACGAACTCGCTCGAGCGCGAGGCCTACGAGTACTTCGACCGGATCCGCCAGCTCGGGGGCGTCGTCGCCGCGATCAAGGAGAACTTCTTCCAGCGAGAGATCGCGGAGGCCTCCTTCCGCTACCAGTCGGAGGTCGAGGCCAGGCAGCGGATCGTCGTCGGCGTCAACCGGTACCGGGTCGAGGAGGAGACGCCGATCGAGCTGCTGCGGGTCGATCCCGCGCTCGAGACGCAGCAGATCGAGCGCGTCCGGGCCCTGCGCGCCGGGCGCGACTCGGCCGCGGTCGAGTCGGCGCTCGCACGGCTCCGGGAGGGCGCGGGTCGCGACGACGTGAACCTGATGCCGCTGATCCTGGACGCCTCGCGCGCCTACGTGACGATGGGGGAGATGTGCGACTCGCTGCGATCGGTCTGGGGCGTCTGGCGCGAGACCCCCGTCTTCTGAGGTCTCTAACTTCTCACCGGGGTGGTCGTCTACGCTGTTGACCTTGAGCACCGTGGAAGCCCCTGCCTCGACTCGGCCTGCCAGGACACCCGGTCGCGTGCCCGTCTGGCTGCCGATCGTCTCGGCGATCGTGTTCGTCGCGGGAGTGCTGACATTCGTGATCGTCTACGACGTCGGCGGAATCCGGAACACCGCCAACGTGTCGAATCCCGTGATCGGAAGCGAGCCGGCGGATGTTCCCCCGCCTCTGCAGAAGACGGTGCCGCTGGACCCGGTGGCCGCGCAGGTCGCGATCCGCTTCATCGACAGCGCCGTCGCCCGCAGGAACCTCGCTTCGTCCTACGCGCTCGCCGGCCCCGCCCTGCGGGGCAGCCTGTCGCTGGAGGAGTGGAACACCGGGAACATCCCGGTGCAGTACTTCCCCCTCTGGGAGCCGGGCGCCGGCAACATCCCGTACAAGATCCTGTGGTCGTACAAGAACGAGTTCATGCTCCAGATCCTGCTCGTGGCCAAGAAGGGGTCCGGGGTCAAGGACGCGCAGTTCCGGATCGGCGTCAAGAAGATCGGCAAGCCGCCGGCGTGGAAAGTGACGTACTTCGCGCCGTACTGGTTCCCGCCACGCCTGACCAACAGCGACTGAGGCCGAGGCCGCACCCGGCATGGCTCGGCACGTGAGGAGGCTCCTCTCCTCTCCGCGCCGCCGGCGCCGCCTGTTTCGCCTGATCGTGGTCGCCGTGGTCGCCGCGGCTGTGGGGCTCCTGATCGCCTTCCTCCGCAACACCGGCGAATCCCTCGAGACGGCCCTGCGGGACGAGCCCGCCGACGTCTACGTGGAGCCGAAGACCGTCCCCGCGTCGCGGGAGGCGATCGAGGCGGCCAAGTCGACGGCCTACGACTTCGTCAGGACCGCCGTTCGCCGCGAGCACGTGGGCGACTCCTGGGCGCTGACGATGCCGTCGTTCCGGCAGGGCCTGAGCAAGCAGGAGTGGGCCGGCGGGTCGATCCCGGTGATTCCGTATCCGGCCGACCTGTCGCAGCTGCGCTACCGCGTCACCTACTCATACGAGAACACGCTCGGCATGGCGCTCCTGCTCAAAGCGAAGCGCGGGGAGAGCAACGCGCCGATGACCTTCGGCATCGAGCTGACGAAGGTCGGCAAGGGCGCGCGCAAGCACTGGCTCATCTCCGGGTGGACGCCGGTGGGGCTGACCGGAAACGTCCAGCTCGAGAGCGGGCTGCAGCGGCCCAGCGGCCCGGGCCCCGAGGTCAAAGCGTCCCTGTCCACGCGGTGGCTGGCGATCCCGGGCATCCTGCTTTTGGCGCTCGTGCTGGTTCCCGTGGCCGTGATCGCGAGCGGCTGGTACCGCGGGAGGCGCGCCGAGCGGGCCTACCTCGCCGCGCGGCACTAGGCGTCGCCTGCGACGCCGCCCTCAGGAGCACGGGCTTGCCCGTGCTCCGTCTGAGCCGACCGCACGAGCGCATCCGGGTCGAGACCCACGCTCCGTCTGAGCCGACCGCACGAGCGCATCCGGTAGAGACCCACGGTCCCAGCGCGCCCTACAGCTCGAGCTCGAGCCCGTCCCGGGCCTGCTCCAGGAGCCCGTCGAGCGCAAGCTCGTGCGGGCGGTGCGTGATCAGCAGGCGGCGCGCGCGGGCGGTCGAGAAGGCCTCGATCGCCTCCTCGGCGGACAGGTGCCCGCGGGGAAGCCCGTCGAACTCGGGGCGCTCGAGGGTGGCCTCACAGATGAAGAGGTCAGCGCCCTCGGCGAGCTCGGCCAGCCGGTCGGCGGGGCCCGTGTCCCCCGAGTACGCCAGGGTGCGGTCCCCGTCGGAAACGCGCAGTCCGAACGTCTGCAGGAGGTAGTGGGGCAACTCGAGCGCGGTCACCTCGAAGCCGGCCGCCTCGAACGGATCCGCATCGGCGTACTCACGCACCTCGAAGGCGGTCGAGAACATGTCTTCCCAGCCGAGGCGCGTGCCGAAGTCGGCCAGCCGGGCGCCGCCCCCGGGCGGGACCCAAAGCTCCGGGCCCTCCTTGCCCCGGCCGGGGCCGATCATCCCGCCCCACGCCCAGGGGACGAGGTCTCCCCAGTGGTCGAGGTGCCAGTGCGTGATCACGATCGCGTCGATCGACGGCCAGTCCTCCCGCTCGCGCAGGCGCGCCAGCACCCCCGGCCCGCAGTCGAGCAGCAGCGTTCCGTGGCCCTCGACGAGGTAGCCGGACTGGGCGCCCCCCGGGTTCGGCCACGCCGGGGAGCAGCCGATGACGGTCAACCTCACCCTCGTATACTTGCCGACTTGGCTCGGAGGATCCGAGTGGTGATCGCGAAACCCGGTCTCGACGGGCACGACCGCGGGGCGAAGATCATCGCGCGGGCGCTCAGGGACGCCGGTATGGAGGTGATCTACACCGGGCTGCACCAGACGCCGGAGCAGATTGTCGAGACGGCGCTGCAGGAGGACGCCGACGCCGTGGGCATCTCGATTCTCTCCGGGGCGCACATGACGCTCGTGCCGCGCATCCTCGAGGGGCTGAAGGCGAGCGGCCTGGAGGACGTGCTCGTCCTGGTCGGCGGCACGATCCCGGCCGACGACGCCGAGGAGCTACGCGGTCTCGGCGTGGCCGCGGTGTTCACTCCGGGTGCGCCCACCGGCGAGATCATCGAGTTCCTGCGTGAGCGGGTTCCCGCATAGCTCTGGAGCTGTCGCGCGAGGGCGGGGTCGCCGTCCTCACCGTCGACCGGCCGGAGGCGCTGAACGCGCTCGACCCCGCGACGCTCGAGGAGCTCCACGCTCGCCTGCGCGAGCTGGCCCACGACGACGAGGCCCGCGTCGTCGTCCTGACCGGGGCGGGCGAGCGCGCGTTCGTCGCCGGCGCCGACATCAGGCACATGCGCGGCCTCAGCCCGCTCGAGGCCCATGCGTGGAGCGGTCTCGGGCACGCGTGCGCGCTGCTGCTCGAGACCATGCGCAAGCCGACGATCGCCGCGGTGAACGGCTTCGCGCTCGGCGGCGGGTGCGAGCTGGCGCTCGCGTGCGACCTCCGCTACGCGTCACGCACGGCGAGGCTCGGGCAGCCCGAGATCGACCTGGGGCTCATCCCGGGCTGGGGCGGGACGCAGCGGCTCGCGCGAGCGTGCGGCGCCGGCTTCGCCAAGGATCTGATCCTGACCGGGCGGACGATCGGCGCCGAGGAGGCGCTCGAGCGCGGGCTGGTCAGCGCGGTGTTCGATCCGGGCGAGCTGGTCGAGCGGACGCTCGCGACCGCCCGGGCGCTCGCGTCGAAGAGCCCGGTCGCGCTCGCCTACGCCAAGGAGGCGGTGAACCTGGCGCTGCAGGGCGACCTCGACGCGGGCCTGACCCAGGAGGCCTCCTTCTTCGCGCTGCTCTTCTCGACGGACGACGCCAGGGAGGGCCTCGCCGCCTTCGCCGAGAAGCGCGAGCCGCGCTTCAGCGGGCGCTAGGAGAGCAGGATCCGCGACGCGGAGAGGATTCCGTCGCGGGCGAGCTGCACGTCGAGCGAGCTCGCGAGGGGCAGCGTCAGCACCGAGACCGGCTGACCCCGCCTGGCCGCGGTCAGCTGGGCGGTCGTGCCGGCGATTCCGTTCGGGAGCATCCTCTGGACGAGCGCGTCCGGCGGTACCGTCAGCACGATCGAGCGGCCGAGCCTGGTCAGCACCGGCCCGGCCGGCAGGACGCGCAGGGTGTCGACCCGGACCTTGACGAGGCCGGGTGCCGTCGAGACGAAGGTGCCGCTCATCGCGAGTGTCACCGTCGCGCCGGGCGGAGCGACGAACAGCATCCGCGGGGCCTTCAGGAGGTACTGGTATGGGTTGACGGCTCCGCCGTCTCCTGGATGGACCTCGAAGTGCAGGTGCATCGTGCCCTCGGCGTCCCCGGAGTCGCCGTTGTAGCCGATCGGCTGGCCGGCCTTCACGGACTGGCCGTCCCTGAGGCCCTTCCAGTAGGCGGTGCCCGGGACGCACTGGCCGCGGTTGTCGCCGGGCTTGCGGACGTCGTTGTTCAGGTGGATGTAGAGGTAGGTCGTGCCGCTCGCGCCGTAGAGGTAGAGCATGCAGCCGGCGCGGGCCGAGGTCGTGTGGAACCGCACCCGCCCGTCCTCGACCGCGACGAGCGGCGCGCGCCACGGCGCGAGCAGGTCGTTGCCCTGGTGGGAGTGGTCGCCGCGGGGAGCGCCCCAGTCGTTCGAGTAGGTCGCGGGCCCGACGACCGGGAAGATGAACTGCGGCACGCGCGAGACGCGGGGCTTCGCCAGGAGCGCGGAGCGCGCTGCGCCCGGCCCTGCGAGCAGGACGAGTGCGAGAAGGAGGCAAGCTCCGAGGGCTGTCGTCCGGTTGCGTCGGATGGAGGGCTCCGTGAAGCTCCGGTTCGAGCTCGAAGGGCCATACCCTAGCAGCGGTTTCGGTGAGCGCCAGCCGGGTCGTCCCCCGGATTCCCCGGATAGACTCGCCCGCGCATGAAGATCGCCGTCTGTGTCAAGCAGGTGCCGGACGCCGCCGCGCCCCGGCGCCTCGACCCGCAGACGAAGCGACTCGACCGCTCGGGGGAGGGGGTTCTCAACGCGTTCGACGTGCACGCGGTCGAGGAGGCGCTGAGGCTGAAGGAGGCCGCGGGCGGCGGCGAGGTGGTGCTCGTCGCGCTCGCCCCCCAGCGGGCCCAGGACGCGCTGCGCAAGGCGCTCGCAATGGGGGCCGACCGCGCGCTTCTGATCAGCGACGACGCCGCGGCGGGGTCGGACCTCGTCGCCACCAGCTACGCGCTCGCGAAGGCTCTGGAGCGCGAGCAGGCGGATCTCGTCCTCTTCGGCCAGCAGGCGAGCGACTCCGACGGCGCCGTGCTCTGGGCCGCGGTCGCCGACCGCCTGCGGCACCCGACGATCTCGCAGGTGGCGGAGCTGACGCTCGAGGACGGGCGCGTCCGCGGCAAGCGCCAGACGGAGTTCGGCTACGACGTGATCGAGGCTCCGCTCCCTGCGGTAGTCGCCGTCTCGGACGCGATCAACGAGCCGCGCTACCCGTCGCTGAAGGGGATCATGGGCGCGAAGTCGAAGCCGCAGGACGTGGTCTCCCTCGCGGACCTCGGCGTCGAGCCCGAGCGCGCGGGCGAGGCGGGCTCGAGGACGGAGGTCTACGCGCTGTCCGACCCGCCGCCGCGCGGGGACTCACGCAGGATCGAGGACGACGGCACAGCCGCCGAGCAGATCCTCGCCTACCTCGCCGAGAGGAAGCTCGTCTGACGACGCTCGTCTTCCTCGAGCACCACGAGGGCGCGCTCCAGAAGGGCTCGCTGGGCGTGCTCTCGAAGGCGGCGACACTGGGGGACGGCGTCGCCGCGGCGATCCTCGGCTCGGGCGTCCGCGGCCTGGCCGGCGAGGCCGGGAAGCACGGCGCCGCGCGGGTCTTCGTCGCCGACGACCCCGCCCTCGAGGCGCCGCTCCCGCAGCCGCGCGTCGACGTCCTGGCGGCGCTGGTGCGAGTGCACGGCTTCGGCACGGTGCTCTTCGGCCAGTCCGTGCTGTCGGCCGACCTCGCGGCCGGGCTCTCGGCGCGGCTGGACGCCGGGTTGAACTGGGACCTCACGGACATCGCGCAGGAGGGCGGGCGCCTGGTCGGCAAGCGCCCCGCTCTCGCCGACTCGGTCCACGTCGACGTCGGCTGGCGGACCGAGCCCCGCCTCGCGATCGTCCGCTCCGGCACCTTCGAGCCGGTCCCGACCGGGGGCGAGGCCGAGGTGGTCGACGTGACGCCGGCGTTCGAGGAGTTCTCGCTGGCCGCGAGGATGGTCGAGCAGGCGCACGAGGAGTCCGAGGGACCCTCGATCGAGGACGCGGACGTGATCGTGGGCGGTGGTCGCGGGCTCGGCGGCCCGGAGAACTTCGGCCTGGTCGAGGAGCTCGCGAAGGCGCTCGGCGGCGCGGTCGGGGCCACGCGCGCGGTCGTCGACGCCGGCTGGTACCCCTACTCGACGCAGGTCGGGCAGACCGGCAAGACGGTGTCGCCGAAGCTCTACGTCGCCTGCGGCATCTCGGGCGCGATCCAGCACAAGGTCGGCATGCAGTCCTCGAACGTGATCGTCGCGATCAACAAGGACGCGAACGCGCCCATCTTCGAGTACTCCGATCTCGGCGTCGTCGGGGACCTGCACCAGATCCTGCCGAAGCTGACCGAGCTCGTCCGCGCGCGCAAGAACGCCTGATGGCGGTGCGGCCGGCGGACCATCCTCCGCCCTTCAGGGCAGGCGACGCGATCGCCTCGCCGGTGGCGCCCGACGACGAGCGCATCGACGTCGGGATCCTCGTCGTCGGGGCGGGGCCGGCGGGGCTCGCCTGCGCGATCCGGCTCGGCCAGCTGCTCGAGGAGGCGCCCGACGTGCGCGAGCGCCTGGGGGAGGTGCCCGTGGCCGTGCTCGAGAAGGGGAAGGTCCCGGGCGCGCACCTGCTCTCCGGCGCCGTCGTCAATCCCCGTGCGCTTCGCCGGCTCTTCCGCGGACGCGCCCGGATCGAGGACATGCCCTTCTACGGGCCCGTCGAGAGCGAGGCCGTCTACCTGCTGACGCAGCGCCGCGCGCTCCGCATCCCCGCGCCGCCGACGATGCGGAACGAGGGTAACCACATCGCCTCGCTCTCGCGGCTCGGCCGCTGGCTCGCGGAGCAGGCCGAGGCGGGCGGGGCGATGATCCTGCCGGAGACCTCGGCGACGAAGCTCCTGCTCGCCGACGGCTGCGCGCGGGGCGTCCGCACCGGCGACAAGGGCCGCGGCCGCGAGGGGCAGGAGCTGGGCAACTTCGAGCCCGGGGCCGAGGTGCTCGCGCGGGTCACGGTCCTGGCGGAGGGGACGCAGGGCCACCTGACCGGGGCCGCGATCGAGCGCCTTGGCCTCCAGGGCGAGAACCCCCAGGTCTGGGCGCTCGGCGTCAAGGAGGTGTGGCGCGTAGCGCGGCCCCTCGGCGGGATCGTCCACACGATGGGCTGGCCGCTGCGCGCCGCCGCGCGCTACCGGGAGTTCGGCGGCTCCTTCGTGTACCCGATGGGCGAGGACCTGGTCACGATCGGCATGGTCGTGGGCCTCGACTACCGCGACGCCGAGCTCTCCGTCCACGACCTGCTGCAGGAGCTGAAGACGCACAAGCTCGTGCGGCGCATCCTCGAGGGCGGCGAGCGGATCGCCTGGGGCGCCAAGACGATCCCGGAGGGCGGCTTCCTCTCGCTCCCGAGGCGCCTGCACGCACCGGGGCTGCTGATCACGGGCGACGGCGCCGGTCTCGTCAACGTGCCGGCGCTGAAGGGGATCCACTACGCGATCGAGTCCGGGTCGCTCGCGGCCGAGGCCGCCTTCGCCGCCGTCCGGCGCGGTGAGGCCCCCGGCCGCCGAGGCGCCCTCGCGCCCTACCAGGCCTCGCTCGAGCAGAGCTTCGTCTGGCGCGACCTCCAGGAGGTGCGGAACATGCGCCAGGCGTTCGGCCGCGGCTTCTACGCCGGCGGCGCCCTCGCCTCGATGATGACCGCGACCAAGGGCCGCTTCCCGCGGGGGCCGCTGCGCACCGAGCGCGACGCCGAACACGACCTGATCCGCACCGAACGGGCGAGGAGCTACCCGGCTCCGGACGGCAAGCTCACCTTCGACAAGCTGTCGTCCGTCTTCGCCTCCGGCAACCGCACGCGCGACGACCAGCCGAATCATCTCCGCATCCAGACCCGAGTGCCGCGCGAGCTGGGGGAGATGTGGGCCCGCCTGTGCCCGGCGCAGGTCTACGAGGTCGGCGAGGGCACGAGCGGCGACGTCGAGGTCGACGTGACGCCCTCGAACTGCGTCCAGTGCGGCGCGATCACGGCCAAGGGCGGCCGCCTGACCCCGCCCGAGGGCGGTTCCGGGCCGGAGTACACGCTGACGTAGATAGCTATTTCTGCGCAGGCCGCTATACTCGGTGTATGCCTAGACATACCCGTGCGATACAGACACGGCTCCATCGCACCACGATCGACATCGACCTGGAGGCGTTCGGCGAGGCGCGCGACGCACTCGGGACGACCGGGTACAAGGACACCGTCAACGCTGCGCTCCGGGAGGTCGTGGGTCGGAAAGCTCTGCTCGAATTCGCGGAGGAGATCCGCACGGGCACGATTCCCGGACCGACTCCCGAGGAGCTGGCGGAGATCCGCAGGCCGCGTGTCTCCTGACGCGTGACGGCGTACCTCGCCGACACCTCGATCTGGGCGTGGGCCCGGCGTGAGCCGGTCCTGGCGGAGAAGCTCGCGCGCCGCCTCGGTGGCGGCAGTGTCGCCACCTGCGTGCCGGTGGCGCTCGAGTTGCTGCACAGCACCCGTGACGTCGCCGAGTACGAGCGGCTCCTGGCGCGTCTGCGCCGCCTCGAATGGGTGCCGCCGGCCGTCGAGGCCGCTCGCGAAGCGCTCGGGTTGCAACGCTCACTCGCCGCGACGACGCACGGAGCACACCGGATGCCCGCGGTCGACTACCTCGTGGCCGGGATTGCCGGGGCAGCGGTCCAGGACGTCGTCGTCTGGCACGCGGACCGGGACCTGAGGCGCCTCTGCGAGCACGCCGGCATCCCCCACGAGGTGGAAGAGGTCGGGAACGACGGCACCGGGGGGTCCGGGCAGCCGGGCCGGTGAACGAGGGGTGAGCAAGGCGCGGGGACCTTTGCCGCCCCGCGGCGTACGATCGGCTCGAGTGTGTCCCCCCGGCCCAGTCACGGGCGAGCACGTCCGCGCCGCGCGGGAGACGATCGGCGCCCGCCTCCACCGGACCCCGACCTTCAGCTCCGCGGCGCTCTCCCGGAGGACGGGCGCGAACGTCTTCCTGAAGGCCGAGCTGTTCCAGCGCACGGGCTCGTTCAAGCCCCGGGGGGTGCTGAACCGGCTGGCCTCGCTCACCGCGGGCGAGCGCGACCGGGGCGTGATCGGGATCTCGGCCGGAAACCACGCCCAGGCGCTCGCCTACTGCTCCGCGCTCGAGGGAATCGACTGCCTCGTCGTCATGTGGGCGTCGGCGAGCACGCAGAAGATCGCGGCGGCGCGCGAGTACGGCGCGGCCGTCGACCTCGAGGCCGACGGGCCGTCCGGCGCCTTCGACCGGCTCGCCGAGCTGATGCGCGAGACGGGGCGGACGCTCGTGCACCCCTTCGACGACCCGCTCGTGATCGCGGGCCAGGGGACGGTCGCCCTCGAGATCGCGGAGGACGTCCCCGGCGTCGAGGCGATCCTCGTCCCGGTCGGCGGGGGCGGTCTCGTCGCGGGGATCGCCGCCGCCGGCGTGGCCCGGCGGGTGGTGGCCGTGGAACCGGAGCTGTCCCCCGCCCTGCACGAGGGACTGGCGGCCGGGCGGTCCATCCCGGTGGCCTTCGAGTCGATCGCGGACGGGCTCAACGCCCCTTTCGCAGGCGAGACGGCGCTCGCGGTCTGCCAGGCCGCCGGGGTGGAGCCGGTCCTCGTCGCCGACGGCGAGATCGAGGCGGCCTTCCGCTTCCTCTACGGCCGCGCGAAGCTCGCGTGCGAGACCGCAGGAGCGGCTGCGACCGCCGCGCTCCTCGCCGGCAAGGTGACGCTCGAGCCGGGCGCGACCGTGGTCGCTGTTGTCTCCGGGGGCAACGTGGCGCCCGAAACCGCCTCTGGTATCCTGGCTTCGAGATGAAGGCCGACATCCATCCGGAGTACATCGCCGCGCACGTCCGCTGCTCGTGCGGGAACGAGTTCGAGACCCGCTCGACGAAGGCGGAGCTGCACGTCGAGGTCTGCTCGAACTGCCACCCGTTCTACACGGGCAAGCAGAAGCTGATGGATTCGGGCGGCCGGGTCGAGCGCTTCCAGCGCCGGCTCGAGCGCGCCGGCACGGCTCGGCGTTAGTAGTGCCCCACTCTTGAGCACCGCGATCGGAGGCCAGGCCGTCCTCGAGGGCGTGATGATGCGCGGGCCCTCGAACTGGGCCGTCGCCGTCCGCAAGCCGGACGGCGAGATCGCGAACGTCAACAACACGATCCGCTCGCCGATGGCGCGGCATCCGGTGTTCCGGCTGCCCGTGATCAGAGGCGTGATCGCGCTCGGCGAGTCGCTCGGGATCGGCTTCCGCGCCCTCGCGATCTCGGCCAACTACGCGGCGCAGGCCGAGGACGGCACCAGCGACGAGGACGTCAAGACGGAGCTCAGCCGCGGGCAGCTGATCTTCGCCTTCGCGATCGCGATCGGCTTCGCGATCATGCTCTTCAAGGTCACGCCGGCGCTGATCGTGAACTGGCTGCCGATCGAGGCCACCGGCTGGTTCGTGATCGTCGAGGGCCTGATCCGCGTCGCGATCTTCATCGTCTACCTGAGCGTGATCTCGCTCCTGCCGGATCTCCGGCGCGTCTTCCAGTACCACGCCGCCGAGCACAAGGCGATCAACGCCTACGAGGCCGGGGAGGAGCTGACGCCGGAGCGCGTCCAGCGGTTCAGCCTGATCCATCCGCGCTGCGGGACGGCGTTCCTGCTGTGGGTGATGGTGATCGCGATCTTCGTCTTCGCCTTCTTCGGGCGCCCCGCCTGGTACTGGCTGATCACGAGCCGGATCCTGCTGCTACCCCTGATCGCCGGCATCGCCTACGAGCTGATCCGCTTCGCGGGCAAGCACACCGGCAACCGCGTCCTGATGACGGCGATGGCGCCGGGCCTCTGGCTGCAGCGCCTGACGACGCGGCAGCCGACGCTCGACCAGATCGAGGTGTCGATCAGGGCGCTTCGCGAGGTGCTCGAACTCGAAGGCAGGGCGCGGCCGGAGGTCGCGCAGCGCGTCGAGGTGATGGCGTGATCGTCGATCCGAGAAGGGAGACAGATGGCAGCTGAGCGGAGCGCGGAGGTGACCTGGCGGGGCGACCTGATGAGCGGAGCCGGCCGGATCGAACGGGTCGGCAGCGGTGCGATCGCGGGCCTCGACGTGACGTGGGCCGCGCGCACGGAGGAGACCTCGGCGGGGAAGACGAGCCCGGAGGAGCTGATCGCGGCGGCGCACGCATCCTGCTTCTCGATGGCGCTCTCGCACGCGCTCGGCCAGACGGGAACGCCGGCCGAGCAGCTCGAGGTCACCGCGCGCACGACCTTCGTCCCGGGCACCGGCATCACGGCGAGCGCGCTCGACCTGACGGGGACCGTCCCGGGCCTGGACGAGGCGGCTTTCCGCCAGGCGGCCGAGCAGGCGAAGGAGGACTGCCCCGTCTCGCAGGCGCTGCAGGGGAACGTCGAGATCAGCCTCGAGGCCCGGCTCGCCTCAGCCTGAGCGGGGCTATCCTGGGCGGCGATGGCCGCGATCCAGGAGCTCGTCGAGGAGCTCCGGCGATCCCACCGGGAGACGCAGGAGCGGATGTCCGACCCGGACGTCTACAACGACCACCGCGAGGCGGCGGAGGTCGGCCGCCGCCTGAAGGAGCTCGAGGAGCCGCACCGGCTGGCGCAGGAGTGGCTCGGTCTCCGGGCCGACCTCGACGCCGCGGGCAGGGACGCCGAGCTCCGCGAGCTCGTGCCCGAGCTCGAGCAGCGCCTCGGTCAGGTCGAGGAGCGGCTCAAGACCGCGCTCGCGCCGACGGATCCAGCCGACCGCAAGGACGTGATCGTCGAGATCCGCCAGGGCGTCGGCGGCGAAGAGGCCTCGCTCTGGGCGGCGGATCTCTTCCGGATGCTGACGCGCTACGCGGAGCGCCGCGGCTTCAAGGTCGAGGAGCTTTCGTCGAGCCCCAACGACGGCGCCGGCCTCAAAGAGGTCACCTTCGCGGTCAAGGGGGACGGCGCCTACTCGGTCTTCAAGTGGGAGGGCGGCACCCACCGCGTGCAGCGCGTGCCCGAGACGGAGTCCCAGGGGCGGATCCACACCTCCACGGCAACGGTGGCGGTGATGCCCGAAGCCGAGGAGGTGGAGGTCCAGATCGACCCGAACGAGCTGAAGATCGACGTCTACCGCTCGACCGGGCCGGGAGGGCAGAGCGTCAACACGACCGACTCGGCCGTGCGCATCACGCACCTGCCGACGGGGCTCGTGGTCGCGATGCAGGACGAGAAGTCGCAGCTCCAGAACAGGGCGAAGGCGATGCGCGTCCTCCGCGCGCGACTGTACGAGCTCGAGCGCGAACGGCAGCAGGCCGAGCTCTCGCAGCAGCGGCGCGCGCAGATCGGGGGCGGGGAGCGCGCCGAGAAGATCAGGACGTACAACTTCCCCGAGAACCGCCTCACCGACCACCGGATCAAGCTGACGGTGCACCAGCTCGATCGGATCCTCGAGGGCGGTCTGGACGAGTTCACCGAGGCGCTCGCCGCCGAGGAGCGCCGTCGCGGGCTTGACTGACGTCCGCGCCGCGCTGCGCGCCGCGCGGGGCGAGCTGGAGCGCGCGGGCGTGCCGAGCCCGCACGTGGACGCGGACCTCCTCGTCGGCCACGTGCTCGGCCGGTCGAGGACGGCCCTGTACGCCGAGCCGGCGCGTGAGCTCTCCCTGCGAGAGGAGATCCGCCTGCGCTCGCTGCTGCGGCGCCGGGCCTCCCGCGAGCCCCTCGCCTACGTGCTCGGCGAGTGGGGCTTCCGGCGGCTGACGCTGCGGATCGACGACCGCGTGCTCGTGCCCCGACCCGAGACGGAGTCCGTCGTCGAGCGGTGCCTGGCCCTGCTGCGGGACCTGCCCGAGCCCGACGTGCTCGACCTGGGTACCGGCTCCGGGGCGATCGCGCTGGCCCTCGCCGACGAGCATCCCGGCGCGCGCGTCCTCGCCGTCGACTCCGAGCCCGGCGCGCTGGCACTCGCCCGCGAGAATGCGGTCGCAGCGGGACTCGAGCACCGGATCCGGCTGGTCGAGCGCGACCTGGCCGAGGTTGTCCCGGGCGAGCGGTTCGACCTCGTCGTGTCGAACCCGCCCTACGTCGCGGCAGCCGAGCTGGACGGGCTCGAGCCCGAGGTACGCGACTGGGAGCCCCGGGTCGCCCTCGTCGGCGCCGGCCTGCACCGCGTCGCCGGCGAGACGGCTCGCGAAGTCCTGCGACGCGGCGGCCGGATCGTGCTCGAGGCGGGAGACTCGCAGGCGCCGGAGGTGGCCGACGTGCTCGTGGCGCTCGGCTTCCGCGGCGTCCGGATCTCGGCCGACCTGGGAGGGCGGGATCGCGTGGTGGAGGGGACCTGGCCGGACTGATTCACCCAGCGGCCCGCGCGATCCGGGACGGCAGGATCGTCGTCCTGCCCTTCGACACGGTGTACGGGCTCAGCTGCGAGCCTCACCGGGAAGAGCCGACCCGGCGCCTGTACCGGCTCAAGGGCCGCGAGGAGGGCAAACCCGCGGCGCTCGTCGCCGCCGACCCGGACCTCCTCTTCGAATGCCTGCCCGAGCTCCGCGGCCGGGTCGCGCTCCTTCTGCGCGGGCTGCTGCCGGGCCCGTACACCCTGGTCGTGCCGAATCCGGCCCGCCGCTTCCGCTGGCTGACCGGCTCGACGCCCGACCGGATCGGCGTCCGCATCCCGGACCTGCCCGAGCCCACGCTGAGCATCGTCGCGAGCGTCGGCTGCGTCGTCGCGACGAGCGCGAACCTCGCCGGCGGCCCGGATCCCCGGCGCCTCGACGAGGTGCCGGAGGAGATCCGGGCCGGCTGTGCCCTGGCGGTCGACGGCGGCGAGCTGCCGGGAGCTCCGTCGACCGTCGTCGATCTGACCGGTCCCGAGCCGGTCGTCCTGCGGGTCGGGGCCGTGCCGGCGGCCGAGGCGCTCGCGAGACTCTCCGGCTGACCCGCAGTCGGGCCGCCCGAGTAGCATCAGGCTCATCGTCGGGAAGGGGTGATCGGAATGGCCGTCGTGCAGGAGACGATCGAGCGGCTCCGGAGTGCCGGGCTGGAGGAGGTCGACCCCGAGATCGCGGCGCTGCTCGAGCGCGAGCTGGAGCGGCAGCGCGGCCAGATCGAGCTGATCGCCTCCGAGAACTTCACCTGGCCGAGCGTGCTCGAGGCCGTCGGCAGCGTGCCGACGAACAAGTACGCGGAGGGCTATCCCGGCCGGCGCTACTACGGCGGCTGCGAGGTGGTCGACGAGATCGAGCAGACGGCGATCGACCGGGCGAAGGAGCTCTTCGGCGCCGAGCACGCGAACGTGCAGCCCCACGCGGGCGCGCAGGCGAACATGGGCGCCTACTCGGCGGTGCTCGACCCCGGCGACACGATCCTCTCCTTGAGCCTCGACCACGGCGGGCATCTGACGCACGGGCTCAAGGTCAACTTCTCCGGCCGGCTCTACACGATCGTGCACTACGGAGTCAGCCGCGAGACGATGGTCGTCGACTACGACGAGGTCCTGGCGCTGGCCAAGCAGCACCGGCCGAAGCTGATCGTCTGCGGCGGGTCGGCGTATCCGCGCGTCGTCGAGGCCGACCGCTTCCGCGAGATCGCAGACGAGGTCGGCGCCTACCTCCTCTGCGACATGGCCCACTTCTCGGGCCTCGTCGCCGCCGGCCTGCACCCGAACCCCGTGCCGCATGCCGACTTCGTCACCTCGACCACCCACAAGACCCTCGCGGGCCCGCGCGCCGGCTTCATTCTCTGCCGCGAGGAGCACGCGAAGGCCGTCGACCGGGCCGTCTTCCCCGGCATGCAGGGGGGCCCGCTCGAGCACACGATCGCCGCGAAGGCGACCTGCTTCCGCATCGCGGCCACCGAGGCCTTCCGCGCCTACCAGCGGCAGGTCCGGGTGAACGCCGACGCCTTCTCGGCGGCGCTGGTCGAGGGCGGTCTCGACGTCCTCACTGGCGGCACCGACACGCACCTGCTCCAGCTCGACCTGCGCGGCTCGGAGCTCTCGGGCAAGGACGGCCAGGAGCGGCTCGAGGAGGTGCACATCACCGCGAACCGGAACACGGTGCCGTTCGACGAGCGCCCCCCGATGATCGCGTCGGGCGTGCGCCTGGGCACGCCGGCAGCGACGATGCGCGGCTTCGACGAGGACGATTTCCGCGAGGTGGCGGCGATCGTCGTCGCCGCGCTCGGCGAGGGCTACGACGCGGGAGCCCTGCGCGCCCGGACCGCGGCGCTCTGCGCCAGACGACCGCTGTACCCGGGCTTCCGGGGCTTCACCACGTACGTCGCATGACGACGGAGACTCGCGCGAGGGTCACCGAGGTCGCGCATCCGCTCGTCCAGCACAAGCTCTCCTACCTCCGCGACCGGTCGACCCCGACCGTGCACTTCCGCAAGCTCGTGAACGAGCTGACCCTGCTGCTCACGTACGAGGCGACCAAGGACTTCCCGACCGAGGCGGTCGGGATCGAGACTCCGCTCGAGCCGACGGAGGCCCGGCGGATCTCCGGCAAGAAGGTCGCCGTGTGCCCGGTGCTGCGCGCGGGTATGGGCATGCTCGACGGCGTGCTCTCGCTGATCTCCAGCGCCCGCGTCGGCTTCATCGGCATGTACCGCGACGAGGAGACGCTCCAGCCCGTCGAGTACTACGTCAAGCTGCCGGCCGACCTGTCGGAGCGGGACGCGATCGTGCTCGACCCGATGCTCGCAACCGGCAACTCGAGCGCCGCGGCGGTCGCCTCGGTCAAGGAGGCCGGAGCGCGGTCGGTGATCCTCGTCTGCCTCGTCGCGGCCCCGGAGGGGATCGAGCACCTCCATGCCGAGCACCCCGACGTCCACGTCGTCTGCGCCGCGATCGACCGCGGCCTGAACGAGCGCGGGTTCATCGTTCCCGGACTCGGCGACGCAGGCGACCGCCTGTACGGGACGAAGTAGGCCCGGCCATGTGGGCGACGCTGCGCGACAACCTCGAGGTGATCTGGGGCGCGGTGCTCGCGCTCGTGGTCGTGGTGCTGCTCACCCCCGCGGTCGGGGGCATGGCCCGGATGCTCGGCGTCGTCGACGCCCCCGGCGGGCGGCGCCTCAACCGCAGCCCGATCCCGAGGCTGGGCGGGATCGCGCTCCTCCTCGGCATCTTCGTCCCGGCGCTCGCCTTCCTCGACCTGGGGCGCGAGACGCGGGGTCTCCTGCTCGGCGCGGCGGTCGCGACCACCGTCGGCGCCGTCGACGACTTCCGCGGCCTGCGCCCGCTCGAGAAGCTCGCGGGCCAGATCGCGGCCGCGGCGATCCCGACCGGATTCGGAATCTGGATCGACCACTTCACCTTCCCGCTGCTCGGCGTCCAGGACCTCTCGGGCTGGGTCGGGATCCCGCTGACGATCGCGTGGATCGTCGCGATCATGAACATGGTCAACTTCCTGGACGGGCTCGACGGCCTCGCCGCGGGCGTCTGCGGCATCGCCGCTGCGACGTTCAGCGTGCTCGCCCTCTCCCTGGGCAAGCCCGAGCCCGCGATCATGTCGGCGATCGTCTTCGGCGCGTGCCTCGGCTTCCTGCGCCACAACTTCTACCCGGCACGCATCTTCATGGGCGACTCGGGCGCGCTCCTGCTCGGCTTCGTCCTGGCGGCGGTATCGGTGCAGGGGCTCCTGAAGACGGCCGCGACCGTGGCCCTCGCCTTCCCGCTGCTCGTCCTCGCCGTGCCGATCCTGGACACCTCGTTCGTGGTCGCCCGCCGGCTCAAGTACCGGCAGTCCGTCTTCGCGGCCGACCAGTCCCACCTGCACCATCGTTTCGTCAACATCGGCTTCTCGCAGCGCCGCGCCGCGTCCTACCTCTACGCCTGGGTCGCGGTCCTCGCCGCGGGCGCCCTCGGGACCCGCTTCATCCCGTTTCGCGAGCACGGGGTCTGGCACCTCTGGCCGACGGTCGCGGCCGGCTCGATCGGGGTGCTCGCCCTCGTCGCGTCGATCTACATGGTCTACCTGCTCGAGATCGTGAAGCTGGCCAACCCGCGCGTGCGGCGGCGCGAGGCGGAGGTGCGCGCACGAAAAACGGCGTAGCGACGAGCGCCGAGGCGGGGCATCATGTGGAGGTGAGCACGCTACGCGTCTGGCATCGCCGAATCGGCACGCCGATGGGTCGGGCGCCGGCTCCACCGGAGCCGCGAGGGGCTCGGGTATGAGCACGCTCCCCGTCTACCGCGGCGAGTTCGGACGCCGCGAGGCCGAGCGGCTCCTGTGGCGGGCCGGCTTCGGTCCGCGGCGGGGCGAGGCCGACGCGTGGGCGGAGCGGGGGCTCTCCGCCTCCGTCCACAGGCTGACCCAGCCCTCCCGCGAGCGCCTCGTCGGCCCGGCGCCGCGCGACCGGCGCGGGCACCCGCTCGCCCCGGCGGACGCCTACGGCCACGACCACGCCTGGTGGCTCGACCGGATGGTGCGGACGAGCCGGCCGCTGGTCGAACGGATGACGCTCGTCTGGCACGACTGGTTCGCGACCTCGAACCTCGGCGTCGGCTCCCAGCGGTTCATGCTCGACCAGAACCGCCTGTTCCGCCGCCACGCGCTCGGCTCGTTCGCCACCCTCCTCCTCGACCTGACGAAGGATCCGGCGATGCTCGTCTGGCTCTCCGGCAACCGGAACGAGGAGACGGCGCCGAACGAGAACTACGCCCGCGAGCTGATGGAGCTCTTCACGCTCGGGGCCGGCCGCGGGTACACCGAGCGCGACGTGCGCGAGCAGGCGCGCGCCCTGACCGGCTGGCGCAGCGACTTCCGGCAGGGGGCCGGCTGGGTCGACTTCCGCTTCGACCCGGCCCGGCACGACGCCGGCGTCAAGCGGATCTTCGGGCGCCGCGGCCGCTTCGACTGGAAGGACGCGTGCCGGCTCTGCCTGGAGCACCCCGCCCATCCCGAGTTCCTCGTGCGCAAGCTCTGGAGCTACTTCATCCCGGAGGCGCCCGACCAGGCCACGCGGCGCGGGCTCGAGCGCCTCTACCGCACGAGCGGCCGCCGGGTCCGGCCCCTGCTCGAGGCGATCCTGCGCCACCCGGCGCTCTACGGGGGGCCGCGGATGACGAAGCCCCCGGTCGTCCTGACGGCCGGGACACTGCGCGCGCTCGGCGCGCGCGTGACCACCGAGGCGTGGGCCGACCGCGACGCGCTGTCGGGCCAGCGGCTCTTCTACCCGCCCACCGTCGCCGGCTGGGACGACGGGGGCTGGCTCGACACGGCCACCTTCCGCGGAAGGTGGAACGCCGTGGCGGCGGCGCTCGCCGCCCGCACGGTCGATCCGAAGGAAAAGCCCGCGGGGACCCCGGCCGAGCCGAGGGCACTCGTCCGGCGCGCGCTCGCCTTCTGGGGCGACCCGACGCTGACGGCCGGGACGAGGCGCGCGCTGCTCGCGTTCGCCGGCCGGGCTCTCGCCGACGCGGAGACGCCGGCCGAGCGCCGCGAGTACCCCGCCTACGTCGAGAACGGCCTCCGTCTCCTGATCGCCGCCTCCCCGGACTTCCAGACGTGCTGACCCCGGTGCCGACATGAGCCCGCGCGTCTGCTGCGACGAGTTCGCCCGTGCCGCCCGCGCCCGCCGGGCGGCCGAGCCCGGGTCCGGGCTGCCTCCGATCGAGGACGGCATGCCGCTCCCGGCCGGCACGGGTCTCGACCGGCGCTCATTCCTCCTGCGGACCGCCGGCGCGGCGCTCGCCGTCTACGGCTCCGCCCGGATCCCCTGGCGTGCGTTCGAGGAGGGGATCGCCTCGGCCGCGGCCTCCGCCGGGGACTCGCGCGTCCTCGTCTCCGTCTTCCTCGAGGGGGGGATCGACTCGATCTCGGTGCTGTTCCCGAGCGGCGACCCGCTCTACCGCCGGTTCCGGCCCCGGCTCGGGCTCGCCCCCGGCGCCGGCCTGCCCTTCGCCGAGGACCCGCGCCTGCGCTGGCATCCCGCCGCCGCCGGCATTGCCGCCCTGCACGAGGAGGGGAAGGTCGCCACGCTGCCCGGCATCGGCTACACGCGCGCCGACCAGTCGCATTTCACCTCGCGCCACTTCTACGAGGTCGGTGCGACGAACGTGAGCCTGAAGACGGGCTGGCTGGGCCGCTACCTCGACCGCGTCGGCAGCCTCGACAACCCGCTGCAGGGCCTCAGTCTCGGCGGCTCGCTGTCCCCCGCGCTCGCGGCCGGCCGCGTCCCGATCGCCGCGATCGAGGGCGCCGACCGGTACTCGTTCGCCGCCCCGGGGGTCGAGGGGAAGGTGCGGGCACGCCTGCACGAGGCGCTGGCGGCGCTCGCGAAGCCGCCGACGTCCGACCCGGCCCTGCGGCAGGCCCGCGCGGTCGCGGGGCAGGCCGAGGCTCTGCGCGGCGCGCTCCTGCCGTTCGCGTCCCGCTCCGCCGCCGCCGGCCCCGTCCGCTACCCCTCGTCCGCCGACCCGTTCCCGCGCCGCCTGGCCAGCCTGGCCGCGATGCTCGCGGCCGGTCTGCCGATCCGCTGCGTCGCCCTGAACGCGTACGGCCAGTTCGACACGCACAACGACCAGCCTGCCGCACTCGAGCGCGGGCTCGCGCTCACGTCCGACAGCCTGCTCGCCTTTCAGCGGGACCTGGAGGCGAGGGGGGTCGCCGACCGGGTGCTCACGCTCGTCTGGTCCGAGTTCGGGCGCCGCGCGCAGGAGAACGCCTCCCACGGCACCGACCACGGCGCCGCCGGCCTCGGCTTCCTGATCGGGTCGCGGGTGCGGGGGCAGCTGATCGGCGAGTACCCGGGCCTGGCACGGCTGGACGAGAACGGCAATCTGCGGCCGACGTCCGACTTCCGCGGCCTCTACGCCGCGGTGCTCGAGGAGTGGCTCGGCGTCGACGCCGGCGCCGTGCTGCCCGGAGCTTCCGGCTTGGCGCGGCCCCGGATCCTCGCGTGAACAAAGTGGGCTGATTCTCGCCCGTTTTCCAGGAGAAAAGCCAGTTCTGGCGTGTTACAAGCTGCGGCGGAGGTCTGGTATGCTCGCCCCGGATGCAGCCCTCCGCGCCGCCGTCGCGCCCGTCGTTCCAGCCAGCCGGGGCGGGCATGCTGCTCGCCTCCACGACCGTGCTGGCGATCGCGGTCGGCGCGCTCGTCGGCTGGGGCGCCGGCTCGGCCGCGCTCGGCGCCCTCGGCGGAGCCGTCGCGGGCATCCCGCTCGGGGTGTTCGTCGTCTATCGCCGGTACCGGGACGCGCTGTGATAGCCCCTTTCACAATGAAGCACTGTGGGGCCGGGCCGCGCTGGACGACCGATGGCCACGTCCTCAGTCGCCCCCGTAGCGCTGCTACGCGGGCTCCCTGCGTCCTTGCCCTCGGCCGCCCAGCGCACCCCGGCGCCGAGTCGTCATTGCGAAAGAGGCTCTCGTGAAAGTCGGCGTCCTCGGCGCCCCGCGCCCGATGCCCGGACGCCTGTTGCCCATGTGCGCCGGCGCCCTCGTGCTCGCCGTCGGTCTGGCGGTCTTCCTGGTCGCGGAGTGGCGCGTCGCCGGCTGGCTGCTGGGGGCGCTCCTCTGGGCGGGGAGCCAGGCGCTCGGCCTGCTACTGGCGCGGCTCGGCGAGCGCACCAGTAATCTCGCCGCCTCAGGCGTGCTCGGCTTCGGAATGATGTTCCGGGCGGTCGCGGTGATGGTCGTGGTCATCGCGCTCGCCGCCTCGGACGCGCGGCTCGCACTGGCCGCGGCGCTCGTCTACGGCCTCGCCTACACGGCCGAGCTCGCCTTCTCCCTGCTCTCGTACTTCGGATCGCCGGCTCGATGAGGCGCCCCGCCGCCCTCGGGTGCGCCGGGCTGCTGCTGCTGGCGCTTCCCGGGGCCGCGCAGGCCAAGGGCGAGTTTCACCCCGAGGAGGAGTTCGAGCTCCACCCCTGGGTGTCGATGGAGCTCGGCCCGATCGACATGTCGATCAACAAGGCGGTCGCCTACCTGCTGCTGGGGGCCCTGCTCACCTGCCTGCTCGGCATCTTCCTGATGCGCTTCCGCCTGGGCACCTCTCCCGGCCGCCGCCAGACCGTGGGCGAGCAGATCTACGAGATCGCGCAGGTGCAGGTCGCCGAGCAGGGGCTCCCGTCGAGGTCGATCGGCCGCTGGTTCCCCTATGTGGCGAGCCTGATGCTCTTCATCTGGGTCGTGAACATGCTCGGCTTCATCCCGCTGCCGCTCTCGGACGAGAAGTGGCACGGCCTGCCGACGCTCGGCATCTACGCGGCCACGGCCTCGATCTCGGTCACGCTCGCGCTGGCGCTGATGACGTTCGTGTTCACGCACTACGAGGGGATCCGCAACAACGGCGCCGTCGGTTACTTCAAGAGCTGGATCCCGGACGTGCCGAAGGTGATGCTGCCCCTGATCGTCCCGCTCGAGATCCTCGGCCAGTTCATGCGGCTGATCTCGCTCAGCGTCCGGCTCTTCGCCAACATGCTCGCCGGCCACATGCTGATCCTGACGTTCATCGGGCTGATCTTCGTGCTCGAGAACGTCGTCCTCGCGGTGATCGCCGTGCCGGCCGCGACGGCGTTCTACCTCTTCGAGGTCGTGATCGTGGTCACGATCCAGGCGTTCATCTTCGCCGCCCTGTCCGCCATCTACATCGGCTCGGCGATCGAGCCCGAACACTAGGAGGAAGGCACATGTTGGGAGCCTCATTTCTCATCGCGGCCGCGGCCGTCCCGGAGACCGCCGGCAACGTCGACGCGGGCAAGGCGATCGCGCTCGCGCTCGGGATCGGCCTCGGCTCGCTCGGCGCCGGCATCGGCATCGGCAACATCTTCGGCTCGATGATCCAGGCCGTCGCCCGGCAGCCCGAGCTGCGCGGCGAGCTGACGGGCATCCAGTGGCTCGGCTTCGCCCTCACCGAGGCCGTCGTCTTCTACGGCCTGATCGGCGGCCTGCTCGCCTACGTCCTGATCTGATGGAGACGCTCGTCGCCGCCGAGAACGCGCTGATCAAGGTCGTCCCGGGCCTGATGATCTGGACGCTGATCGCCTTCGGGATCACCGTGTTCGTGCTCAAGCGCTATGCCTTCGGCCCGATCCAGAAGACGATCGACGCGCGGCGCGAGCGGATCCAGCAGTCGATCGAGGAGGCCGACCGGGCCCGCGAGGAGGCCCGGAACCTGCTCGAGCAGCACCGGGCGCTGATCTCGCAGGCCCGCGGCGACGCGGAGCAGATCCTGGCCGAGGCGCGCAAGGTCGGCGAGGCGCAGCGCGAGCGGGTGCGGGAGGAGACCGAGGCCGACCGCCAGCGCAGGCTGGAGGAGACGCGCCGGCAGATCCAGGCGGAGACGCACCGCGCCCTCGAGCAGATCCGCTCGGAGGTGGCGAGCCTGAGCCTGATCGCCGCCGAGAAGGTGACCGGGAAGGTGCTGACGGGCACCGACCAGCGCCGGCTGATCGACGAGGCGATCGCCGAGCTCGACTTCTCCGTCCTCGAGCGCGAGCGGGCATGACGCGGTGAGCGTTGCCCACCGCACCTACGCCCGGGCGCTCTACCAGGCCGCAACCGACGGCGGCCGCCTCCCCGCCGTGCGGGAGGAGCTCGCGGACTTCGCCGCCTCGGTGCGGGACGTGCCGGAGCTCCGCTCGCTGCTGCGAAACCCCCAGCTCGACCCGCGCCTCAAGGCGCGCGCGCTCGAGGACCTGCTCGGCGAGTCGGACGAGACCCTGCGCAACTTCCTCCTCCTGCTCGCCCAGAAGGGCCGCATCGCGCAGCTCGAGGAGATCGCGCGCGAGTTCGAGCGGCTGGCCGCCGCCGAAGAAGGTCAGCTCGAGGTCGAGCTGACCACCGCGCACGAGCTGACCGACGAGGAGGCCCGGGAGATCCTGGGCCAGATCGAGCAGGCGTCCGGCCGCCGGATCGAGGCGACGCGCAGGGTCGACCCGGCGCTGATCGGCGGCATGGTCCTGCAGGCCGGCTCGATGCGCCTGGACGCGAGCGTCCGCGGGCGGCTCGAGCGCCTCCGCCGGGCGCTGGTCACGAGGGGCTGAGCGGTGGCGGCGTTAGACGCGCGTCAGGGTGACCGCGCCCTGCCAGGCGATCACGTCCTTGCACGAGTCGTCGATCCGGACGCCCTCGTACGGGGGCTCGGAGGCGCTGCAGTCGTACTCGGGCTGGTAGGGGACGAGCGAGGGGAGGCCGATCCCGACCGGCAGCCGCAGCACCTTGCCCTTCGCGAGCTTCTGGAGCGCGGCGAGCGAGAGCCTGAAGGTCGCCGTCAGCTGGCTGTTCCGCGGCCGCAGCGCGCACGTGGTGGGAACGTGCAGCGTGAGCGGCGGGGCCTGGAGGTCGACGACGACGCTGCCGCCCCGGCGCGTGACGTCGAGCGTCGCGGGCTCGGGG
>JBHEMU010000047.1:0-28522 GCA_046262415.1 Gaiellaceae bacterium
GCCCAGGTACGACTTGCGAACGCCCTCGTGCCGGCGGAGGTCGTCGCTCGTCCCGTCCACCGCCACCCGCCCCACCTCCAGCACGTACGCGCGCGCGGAGCTCTCGAGCGCGATCTGGGCGTTCTGCTCGACGACGAGGACGCTGAGGCCGTCCTCGTCGTTCAGCCTCCTGACGATCCCGAAGAGCTCCTGGACGATCGTGGGTGCGAGGCCGAGGGAGGGCTCGTCGAGCATCAGCAGGCGCGGCCGCGACACGAGCGCGCGGGCGAGCGCGAGCATCTGCTGCTCGCCGCCGCTGAGCGTCCCGGCCTGCTGGTTCCGCCGCTGCTCCAGCCACGGAAAGTACGCGAGCACCCGCGGCGCCTCCTGCCGGATCGTTCGCCGCTCGCCCCGCACGTAGGCGCCCATCCGCAGGTTCTCCCACACCGTCAGCTCCGGGAAGAGGCCGCGCCCCTCGGGAACGTGGGCGATCCCGAGCCGGGCGATCGTCTCCGCTGGGCGGCGCGCGACGGAACGTCCCGCGAAGACGACCTCGCCGGACTTGCGGACGGTGCCCGAGATGGCGCGGAGCGTCGTCGTCTTGCCCGCGCCGTTCGCCCCGAGGAGCGCGACGACCTCCCCCTCCTCGAGCTCGAGCGACACGCCGTGCAGCGCCTTGATCGGCCCGTAGCGCGCCTCGACGTCGTGCAGCTCAAGCAGCGCCATGGGTCTCCGGCGCGGCGTCGTCCTGCCTGCCGAGGTACGCCTCGATCACGGCCGGGTTCGCCTTCACCTCGGCCGGCGGGCCGCTCGCGATCAGGCGCCCGAAGTCGAGCACGTGCACGGTGTCCGAGATACCCATGACGAGGTTCATGTGGTGCTCGACGAGCAGGATCGACAGGCTGTAGTCGGCGCGGAGCCGGACGATGAACGCGGCGAGGGTGTCCAGCTCCTCGTGGCTGAGGCCCCCGGCCGGCTCGTCGAGGAGGAGCAGCTTCGGTCGCGACACGAGCGCTCGCGCCAGCTCGACCCGCTTCAGGGTGCCGTACGGGAGCCCCGCCACCGGCGCCGGGGCGAGCCGCGTCAGTCCCACGTAGTCGAGCACCTCCAGGGCGACGCGCTCCCCCTCTCGCTCGCGGAACCAGCCGACACGGGTGTCCGCGCCGACGAGCACGTTCTCGAGCACGCTCATGTGCGTGAAGAGGGCGAGGTTCTGGAAGGTCCTCGCGATGCCGAGGCGCACGATCCGGTGCGGCGCGACCGCCAGCACGTCGGCGCCGTCGAAGAGCACGCGGCCGGCGTTCGGCCTGTAGAGGCGCGTGACGACGTTGAACGCGGTCGTCTTCCCGGCGCCGTTCGGGCCGATCAGCCCGACGATCTGTCCGGGCTCCACCGAGAACGACACGTCGTCCAGGGCGACGATCCCGCCGAAGCGCCGCGTCAGGTTCTCGATCGAGAGGAGCGCCATCGAGGCGCCCGATCATATTCCCCGCTGTACGAAACACGTTGAATACCGGGATGGACGAGGTCGCGCCCGGGATCCGACGGCTGACGCTCGCACTCCCGTTCGGGATCGACCACGTGCACTGCTACTTCGTGCGGCGCGAGTCCGGCGGCTGGCTGCTCGTGGACACGGGCCTCGGAGGGCCCGCGGCCATGGAGACCTGGCGCGGCGTGCTCGCAGAGCTTTCCGGTGCCGTCGAGCTGATCTTCGTCACGCACTTTCACCCCGACCACGTGGGGGCCGCGGGGGTCGTGGCGGGTCTGACGGGCGCGCCCGTCGTCCAGGGACGCCTCGACTACGAGCAGTGCCTCGGCGCCTGGGGCGCAGCGGACGCGCGCGCGCGAACCCGCGGGCACCTGGAGATCCACGGCATGCCGGCGGACGAGGCGGAAGCGGTGGCGGGTCACCACGCGCGCCTGGTGGGGGCGATCCAGTTCGCGCGCGATCCCGAGCTGGTCGATCCGGGAGACCGGGTCGACGGCTGGGAGACGGTGCACCTGCCCGGGCACGCCGACGGACACCTGAGCCTGCTGCGCGACGGGATCCTGATCGCGGGCGACGCCCTGCTCGCAGGGATCACGCCGAACGTGGGCATCTACCACGGCTCCAGGCCCGACCCGCTCGACGACTACCTCGACTCGCTCGGCCGCATCGCCCGGCTCGGGCCGCGGCTCGCTCTGGCCGGCCACGGACCCGCGATCCCCGACCCAGCCGGGCGTGCCCGCGACATCGCCGGCCACCATCGCGAGCGGCTGGAGCAGATCGCCCACGCCCTCGACGGCCGGCCCCGCAGCGCCTACGACGTGTCGCTGTCGCTGTTTCCGGGCGCGCTGCCCCCCGCCCTCCGCAGGATGGCGCTGGCGGAGTCGCTCGCCCATCTCGAGCACCTCGCGCTGCGCGGCGAGATCGCGCGGGCAGGAGAGGCGGAGCGCGTCCTGTACCAGGCGGGCTAGGCGTCGCTTGCGACGCCGACCTCAGGAGCACGGGCTTGCACGGCGCATCCAAGTAGAAATTCACGCTCCTAGCCGGCTCGACGGCCGGGGGTCTACCGGTTCTGAAGCGTGTCCAGCCCGATCGCGAGCGCGACGGCGAGCCGCCGGTCGAGCCTCTGCTCGGTGTCGCCCGAGAGGTCGAGCACATAGCGGTCCCGAAGCTGGAACTTGCGGTCCATGCCTCCGATCTTCCGGCCGTCCACGAGGATGTCGAAGTTGTACGGGATCGGGATTAGGCCCCCCACCTCGGGTGCGAAGTCGATCACGCGCCGGAGCGCGGCCATGGCGGCGCTGCGCTCCCGGGCGAGCGCCATCTCGCCGCCGTCCGGGCCCACGACCCGCCAGGTGGAGCGCAGGAGCGACTTCCCGAACCGGTGCTCGAGCACGCCGATCGCCGAGCCGTCGGCCTCGGTCACGTCGTAGCGGGCGCCGCCGACGTCGAAGAGGCTCCGCGCCTTGATCCGGAAGAGCTCGTCGGTCTCGGCCTCGTCGGCGAAGAAGCGGATGTCCTCCTTGAGCGCGAGCTTCTTCTGGCGCACGTAGGCGATCGGCTCGCCGGCGGGCATCTCGCCCGCGGCGAGCGCGGTCACCCGGTAGATGTTCGCGATCGGACGAAGCACCTGCTCGACGAGGAACCGGTCGTAGCGGAAGCCCGGCGGGGTCACGCAGCGCACTCTACGCTTGGACCGCGGTGACCGACCTCAGCCTCGAGATCGTCGAGGGCCCCGGTGCGGGCCGGCTCGTCCCGCTCGCCGGCCCGCTCGAGCTCGGGAGCGATGCGGCCGCGGGGCTCCGGCTCGAGGACAGGCACGTCTCGCCGCGTCACGCGCGCGTCATCCCCGAGGGCGGCGGCGCCGTCGTCGAGGACCTCGGCGACCCGGGCGGGACGTTCGTCAACGACGCCGAGGTGCGGGCAGGGACGCGGATCAGGCCCGGCGACGAGATCCAGCTCGGAGTCACCGTCCTGCAGCTGCGCAGCGCGGCGGACGTCGCGGCCGGGCCGACCGCCGTTCGGCCGAAGCCGCCCCCGCTCGCCGCCGAGCCCCGCGAGCCCGGCTACGTCCCGGCCGAGGTCGCGGCGCAGGACCCGGTCACGCCCGAGCTCGACGCCCTGCTCGACGTCCGGACGAAGGCCAAGGCGCGGACGGCGCCGCTCGCGATCTTCGTGATCGTCGTCTTCGCGGTGCTGATCTTCCTCGCGCTGACGAAGCTCTAAGGGTTACCGCAAGGCGAGGTACAGGATCAGGGCCACCGCGGTCCCGATCACGACGCCGTACGTCGCGAGCTGCGCCGGGACGATCCGCGACCCGACGCCGCGCCGGCTCGGGCTCGGCGGCGGCGCGAACGGCGCCTGCGGGCCCTCGTCTGCCATGACGCGAGGATAGCCCCTGACCCTGAGATACTCGCGCGGTGGCGGGCCGGCTCGTCGTCGCCTACGTCGTCCTGTTCGCGGTCGGCGGCGCGCTCGCCGCGACCTCGTTCCTGCTCGGGGAGGGCAGGAGCGCCCAGCCGAAGGTGGCCGGGATCTTCGGCACCTACGCGCCGTGCCTCGGCGGCGCCGGGCAGTTCCGCCTCGAGCAGTCCGGACAGTTCGTGGACGCGAGCGGCCTCGACGCGGCAAAGAGCTTCGGCGGCGCCCTCCGCCTCCGGCACCAGCGGCTGACGGGCACCGTCCGCTGCGCGGACGGGTCGCGCGCACGACTCGACCTTGCGTGGGCGGGAGGGGGAGCACGTCCGGAGCTGCAGGGCACGATCGGCGACGCACGGGTCACCGCGCTTTTCGTGCGGGATCTCCCCAGGCTCGGCGTCGTAGCGGCGCCGGCTCCGGGAAACCAGCCGTCCGCGGAGCATGTCTTCGGGCGGCTGATGCTGGCGATCGCGGCGGTCCTGCTCGCCGCCCGGCTCATCCGTGCGGGAATGAGCCGGCTCGGCCAGCCCCCCGTGATGGGCGAGGTGCTGGCCGGAATCCTGCTCGGGCCGACGCTGCTCGGAGCCCTCGCGCCCTCCGTCCAGGAGTACCTCTTCCCCTCGTTCGTGATCCCGCTGCTCGCCGGAGCGGCGGCGATCGGGCTCGCCTTCTACATGTTCCTCGTCGGCCTCGAGCTCGACCCGAGGCAGCTGCGCGGACGGATCGGGCACGCGGCGGCGATCTCGAACGCGAGCATCGTCCTGCCGCTCGGCCTCGGCATCGCCGTCGCCCTGCCGCTGTTCGGCCTCCTCGCCCCGCCGGACACGAGCTTCCAGGCCTTCGCGCTCTTCATGGGGGTGGCGATGTCGATCACCGCCTTCCCCGTCCTGGCGCGCATCCTGATCGAGCGGCGCATGCTGGCCCGTCCGGTCGGTGCGCTCGCGCTCTCCGCCGCGGCGGTCGACGACGTGACCGCGTGGGGCCTGCTCGCGATCGCCTCCGGCATCGCTGGGCACGGCTCGGCGCTCGGCGCCCTGCCGGTGCTCGGGTACGTCCTCGCGTTCTGCGCCGGCATGGCGCTCCTGGCGCGGCCGCTGCTGCACCGGGTCTCCGCCGCCTACGACGAGGCCGGGCAGGTCCCGAGCGGCTGGATCTCCGCCATCTTCGTCGGCGTGCTGCTCTCCGCCTACGTGTCGATGGAGAGCGGCGTCGCCCCGATCTTCGGCGCCTTCGTGATGGGGCTGATCATGCCGCGGCGAGCCGACCTGAGTCACGACGTCACCCGCCGTCTCGAGGACTTCGTCGGAACCCTGCTGCTCCCCCTGTTCTTCGTCGTCACGGGGCTGCGAACCGACGTCGGCCTGCTCGACCGCCCCGAGCTGTGGGCGCTGACGCTCCTGATCGTCGCCGTGGCGATCGCGGGCAAGTGGCTCGGGGCGATGGCGATCGCGCGGGTCGCGGGCTACACGCTGCGCGACTCGGCGGTGCTCGGCGCGCTGATGAACACGCGCGGCCTCACGGAGCTGATCGTGCTCAACATCGGGCTCGAGCTCGGCGTCATCTCGCCGGCCCTCTTCACGATGCTCGTGCTGATGGCGCTGGTGACCACCTTCATGGCCGCCCCGGCGATCCGCCTGCTCGACCCGCGCGGGGAGCTCTCGGCACCGGTGGAGGACGAGCTCCGCGAGGCTGACCGTGAGCGGCCGGAGCTCGCCGACGCGGCCGAGCGCTCGATCCTCGTCGCGCCGCTCGAGGAGCGGAACGTCGACGAGCTGCTGGTCCTCGCAGAGCCGCTCGCCCGCTCGGTGCCGCCGCGGGAGCTGATCGTCACGCGCCTGCTCTCGCCGCCGCGGGTCGGGGCGACGCTCGCGGCGCGCGAACGTGAGATCTCACGCGCGGGCGAGGCACTCGCGCGCGTGCGTGCGACGCTCGGCGCTCTCGGCATTCCGGCACGAAGCGTCGCCTTCACCTCGGCCGACCGCGGCCGGGACCTCGTCCGCCTCGCCGCCGAGCAGGAGGTCGACCTGCTGCTCGTGGACGGGCGCCGCCCCCTGCTCGGGGCCGGTGTCCCCCGGGGGGAGGTGGGCGCCGTCCTCGCGGACGCCCCCTGTGACGTCGCCGTGCTGATCGAGCGGGAGCACGTCCCCACCATCGACGCGGAGCATCCCGTCGTGGTCGCCTTCGGCGGCGAGGAGCATGACCAGGGAGCCCTCGAGCTCGCCGCCGCGATCGCGGCCGGGACCGGCGCGCCGCTGCGGCTGCTCGGGTCCTCCGATCAGGAGCGGCTGCTCGCGGACGCCTCACTCTCGCTGCAGCGCCGCGCCGGAGTGGCCGCCGACCCGATCCTGACCCCGCCCGGTGCGGCCGTCGAAGCGACCGCCGGGGCGGGCCTCCTCGTCGTCGGCCTCCCGGCGCTCTGGCGCCAGGAGGGGCTCGCCCCCCTCAGCGCCGCGCTCGCGAAGAGCGCGGCGGTGCCGACGCTGCTCGTCCGGACCGGGAGGGGTCACTAGGCTGGCGCCCTTGGCCGCCGATCCCACGCCCCGCGACACGACGATCGCCGTCGTCGGCGACGGCTTCGGCTCGCTGCTCGTCTACGCCACGGCGGTCTACGTCGGCTTCCGCCCCGACCAGATCGCCGTCTACGGCCCGAGCGAGAGCGCGGTCACGACCTACGGGCGCTACGCCGGGAGCCTCGGCCAGACCGTCCTGCGCTCCGAGTCGGAGTCGCACTTCCTCCCCGCCGACTGGCCCACGTTCGCCCAGCTCGACGCCTGGTCGCGGCGGAGCCCTGCCCCGCTCCTGCGCTCGATCCGCCGCCGCTACAACCCGGGCGTCTCGGAGATCCTCTCCGAGGCGGCCACGGTCGAGCAGCGCCTCGGCTGGGACGAGCAGCGCGTCCCGACGCGGGTCGGCTGGCTCCAGCGGCAGCTCGCCCCCTCGCCGCACTTCGTCCTCTACGACGAGGAGGCCCGCTACCTGGGGCGGGCAAGGCACGTGATGCTCGCGGTCGGGCACGGCCCGCTCTCCCTCCCGCGGGTGCTCGCGCAGGCAAGGGAGGACGCGGAGCTCGCGCCGCGCATCGTCCAGGCGTACGAGCCGAAGACGTACAGCGCCGGCGGGCGGTACGTCGTGATCGGCGCCGGCATCGCCTCCGTGAACGAGTGGGCCAACGCGCTCGACGCCGGGGCGAAGGTGATCTCCCTGCTGCGGAGCCCCGCCCCCGACGAGCAGGACCTGAACACGCCGCGCTGCTTCTTCGAGGCGTACGGCATCGACGCCTTCCAGGAGCTGAGCTTCGACCAGCGGGTCGCCTTCCTGGGCAAGATCCTGAAGGGGACGTCGCCGCGGCGCCGAGAGTGGGTGGAGATCGTCGAGGAGGGGATCGCCGAAGACCGCTTCGACCAGCTGATCGGCGAGATCGACGAGGTGCGGCCCGGACCCGCGGGGCTGGGCGTCCACGTCTCGAGCGAGCAGGGGCCGGACACGGGCTGGCTGGACGTGACCGGCGTCGTCTGCGGGACCGGCTTCGTTCGCTCGGCCCTCGCGATCCCGGTGATCCGCCGCCTGGTCGAGCACTACGCGGTTCCGGTCGACGAGGGCCGCCTGGTGCTGCGCTCGAACTGCGGCGTGCCGGGCCTCGACCGCGACGAGTCGCGCCTCTGCGCGATGGGTCTGCTGGCGAATGCGACCATCCCGCACGGCGACACGATCGCCGGACTCAAGTACGTCGCGAGGCGCTTCGTGATCGACTGCGCCGAGGCCGAGCGCCTCCGCCCGCGCTCCTTCGGCTCGCGCATCCGGATGCAGCTCTCGCTGGCGTCGGAGACCGCTCGCGCGATCCGCCGGACGCGGCGCTCGGAGCAGATCGCCTGATGTGCCCGACCGCCCTCGGCCGCGTTCAGACACGTCTGGCGACGCTGGTCGGGCCGGCCGTGCTCGCCACGATCCTCTCGCTCGTCCTCCGGGACGAGGGCTGGATCGCCACGATCGGCATCTACCTCCTGCTCGGGGTCGGGCTCGACCTCTGCGTCTACCGCTTCGTGATCCGCTGGCAGCCTCCCTGGCTGACCGGCGTGCTGGCGGTCGCCGAGTTCGTCCTGCTCTTCGTGCTGCTGAAGGTGCTGCGGCCGGGCCAGCCCGGCTTCGCGGATCCGGACCCCCTCCCGGGCGCGGCCGACTGGCACCCCGCCACCCTCTACTGGGCCAGCTGGTGCCTGGCGATCGTGACCAAGATCGCCGTCCTGCCGCTCGTGTCGCTCTCCTGGCTCGAGGACGGCGGGGAGTTCCGCCGCACCGACTGGACGATCCAGCCCGAGCAGGAGCCCGTCCCGATCGTCGCCGCCGGCCGCGGCGACCCACACGAGACCGCGGTCGCGCGCGAGTTCGCGTCCGACTTCCCCGACCCGGCCCCGCTGGAGCGCAAGCCGGCGCTGGCGGGGGACGTGCGTGAGTAGGAAGCGCGCCCCCGAGGTCCCGTACGTCTCCGGCGCGCGCGGCCGCCTGTCGCGGCGTGTCGTGGTGCTGGCCGCGCTCGCCCTGCTCGGCCTCGCGGGGATCGCCGCCGTCCTCACGGTCTCCGCGCTGCGGGCGCCAGGCAGCGACTTCGACGGCTTCGTCTACGTTGAGAGCAACCGCGCGGGCGCGGGCCGGAACAGCGTCCTCGCCTATCGCTTCGCCGACGGTCGCCTGCGGCTGCTCGGCGAGTACCCGACCGGCGGGCGCGGGTCGATCGACCCCGGGCAGACGGGCGCGCTCGACGCCGAGGGCTACATCGCGGCCGACCTGGAGCGCCGCCTGCTCTTCGCTGCCAACCAGGGCTCGGACACGGTCGCCGCCTTTCGCATCGGCGAGGACGGAAGCCTGACGACGGTGCCCGGGTCGCCCTTCCGCACCGGCGGCAAGGCGCCCGCCAGCGTGGCTGTTGCCGGCTCCTTCCTCGTCGTCGTCGACAAGGCGCACGACGCCGCGAGGGATCTCTCGTCGGCCACCCCGCGGTACTCGACCTTCCGCATCGAGGACGACGGCGGCCTGGCGAGCACCGGCTCGGCCTTCGCCGCTCCGCTCGAGTCCTCCCCGACGCAGGCGCTCGCGGTCACGCCGCGCCTGGTCGCGGGCACCGAGGAGTCCGGCCCCTTCCGGACGCTCCTGGTCGGCGCCGACGGTTCGCTCACCGAGGGCACGCGCTCGCCGTTCGCGCCGGAACCGTCGATCTTCCCGCCCGGCTACGAGGGCGCGCGCTGGGCGATCGGCCTCGTGGCCCACCCGTCCGAGCGGCTGCTCTACGCGAACATCCCGGCGGTGGAGAAGCTCGTCGTCTACGCCTACGACGAAGGAGGGAGGCTGACCTTCGTCCGCGCCGTCGACAATCGCGGGTCGAAGCTGCCCTGCTGGACCGCCGTCACCCCCGACGGGCGCAGGCTCTACACGGCCAACGCGGGCAACGGCACCATCTCGGCGTTCGACCTCGGCCGCGACCCGGAGTCGCCCCGGCGGCTCCAAACGCTGGCGCTCGAGCAGGGCGGCAATCCCTGGGGCCTCGCACTCGACCCGTCCGCCCGCACGCTCTTCGTCGTCGACCCCCGGGCGATCCCCCAGGTCCCGCGCGGCCGCGGCAATCGTCTCCACGCGCTCGCGGTTGGCTCCGACGGACGCCTCACGGAGCTCAGCGGCTCCCCGGTCGAGCTGCCCGTCGGCTCGGACGCGAGCCCGCTCGGGATCGCCGTCGTCGCTCGGTAGATCAGAAGCGCGCGACGAACCAGTCGTCGACGTTGTACCGCGGCCCTCGAGCGCACGGTCAGGGGCGGCCAGGCGACGGCACAGCCGCCGGTGCAGTGGATCCGGTTGCCGTCACGCTTCTCGACGGCCCAGGAGTAGAGCGTCTGGCCGTCCCGGCACCGCGGTGCGCGAGCCGGTGGCGATCAGGATCCGCTCCGCGGCGAGCAGCGGTCGCTGGCTCGGATCGCGCCTCGATCCAGGAACGTCGCGGCGGGAGGCGAGCTCGTTGACAGCGTGCACGAGCTCGGCCGCGACGAGGTTGGCCTTCGTGGGCTTGCAGGCGACGTTGGGGCACCCGCCTCCCCACCGCGCCGACTCGACGAGCGCCACGCGGGCGCCGTGTTCGTCCGCGGCCCGGCGCGCGGTGTCCCGCGCCGCCGCGCCGGAGCCCAGCACGACCAGGTCGAACGTCTCCCCCGTCACGCGACCGAGTCCAGCGCGATCGCAGCCAGGATCAGGCCGAGGTGCGAGAAACCCTGCGGGAAGTTGCCGAGCAGCTCACCCGACCGAGCGTCGATCTCCTCCGCGAGCAGGCCGAGGTCGTTGCTGCAGCCGACGACGCGCTCGAACAGCGCCCGCGCTCGCTCGACCTGCCCGATCCCGGCGAGGCACTCGACCAGCCAGAACGTGCACACGACGAAGGTCGCCTCGTCGCCGGGAACGCCGTCGACGCCGTCGGTCACGTACCGGTGGACGAAGCCGCCGGCGCCGAGCTCCGCCTCGACGCGCTGCGCGGTCGACACCGCTCTCGGGTCCTCGTGCGACACGAAGCCGACGAGCGGGATCCTGAGGTTGGACGCGTCGAGTGACGCGGAGCCGAACGACTGCACGAACGCGCCCGTCGCCTCGTCGACCCCCGCCTGCTCGACGAGCCGGCGGATCTCGGCGCAGAGCGCTCGCCACTCCTCGACCGGCGCCTCCCTCGCGTCCGCCTCGGCCAGCCTGACCGCCCGGTCGAGCGCGACCCAGGCCATCACCTTCGAGTAGACGAAGTGCCGAGGCTCGCCGCGGATCTCCCAGATGCCGGCGTCGGGCTCCGCCCAGCGCACCGCCACCAGCTCGGCGATGTCGAGCAGGAGCTCCCAGAAGACCGTGTCGATCTCCCCGCCGCGACACCGGTAGAGCCAGGCGGTGTCCATGATCTCGCCGTAGACGTCGAGCTGGAACTGCTCCGCGGCGGCGTTCCCGATCCGCACCGGCCTCGATCCCCGGTAACCCTCGAGGTGCCTCAGCTCGACCTCGGGCATCAGGCGCTCGCCGCCGACCCCGTACACGATCTGGAGCTCGTCGGCTCGCCCGGCGGTCGTCCGCCTCAGCCAGTCGACGTAGGCGTGTGCCTCGCCCTCGTAGCCGAGGGCGAAGAGGGCATCGAGGATCAGGGACGAGTCGCGAAGCCACGTGAACCGGTAGTCCCAGTTGCGGACACCGCCGATCGCCTCGGGCAGCGAGGTCGTGGGCGCGGCCACGATCGCCCCGGTCGGGGCGTTCGTCAGCCCCTTCAGGACGAGGGCGCTCCGCTCGACCGCCTCCCGGTAGGGCCCACGGTACGTGCAGCGCCCGGTCCACTCGCGCCAGAACGCGACCGTCCGGTCGAACGCCTCGCGCACGGCGTCGGCGTCCAGCCAGGCGGGGGCGAGCTCGTGCGGGAGCGCGTAGGTCAGCGCGACGAACGCCTCCTCGCCCGCCCGGACCGTGGTGGCGGACTCACAGGCCGAGGCTCCGAGGGCGCCGATCTTCAGCTGCGTCTGGAGCACGAGGGCGTCGGCCCCGCCGTAGACGAGCGCGAGCTCCTCGTCGATGCGCTCGAGCCGGGGAGCGGTCAGGCCGTAGTCGAAGCGCGGCTCGAACTTCACCTTCACGGCCACCTCGCCCTGCGGGCAGCTGACGAGCCGCAGGAGACGGTGGTCCGGATGCCCCGGGCCGGTCCGCACGGGCATGAAGTCCGTCACGAGCAGGGTGCCGGAAGCGGTCTCGAATCTCGTCTCGAGCACGTTCGTCCCGGGCAGGTAGCGGCGCGCCACGCTGTAGCCGTCGTCTGCCGGCGCGATGCGGAAGAAGCCACCCTTGCTCCAGTCGAGCAGGCGGGCGAAGACCGGACGGGCCTCGAACCGGTGGAACGTGCACCAGTCCACGGAGCCGTCGCGCGAGATCAGCGCGGCCGAGTGGCAGTCGCTGACGAAGGCGTAGTCCGAGATGGGCGGATACGTCGCCGGGGGCACTAGTGCCTCGTCCGGTGACGTTGCCGGATTTCTGGGTCGCGAGCATCAAGCCAGGCTAGGACGCAGGGAGCCCGCATAGCTGAAGCTATGGGGGCGACCGAGGACGACGCATGGCGCCGCATGATCGCGGGCCAGAAGCCGGAAGACGTTGCCGGGCGGGGCACTCTGGCGCCGACTCTATGCCCGTGGCAGCACGCCAGGATCCAGTCGCGGCCGTGGAGGCCCGCGCCGAGGCCGGGCGAGGCTCGGCTCCTCGAGGCCCTGCGTTGCGGCGACGAGACCGCGTCGAGCGGTTGACGCCCTGACCGCTAGAACGAGGAGGGGCCGGCGCCCCACGGCGCCGGCCCCCGTCGTGGTGTGTGCTAGCCGATGTTGACGAGCATCTGGACGAGCCGCCGCGACGACACGCCCGCGAGGAGGGAGTCGCCGGCCTTGCGGGCCCGCACGAACATCACGATCGCGGCCTTCCTCGGCAGGCGTGGCGTGGCGCGCATGCTCACGCTCGCCCACCCGTCCTGGGCAGTCGCGGTCTCCGCGGGCTGCGTCGTCCACCCGTAGGGCAGCGGAATCACGAACACCAGCGCATCGCGCACGACGTAGCCGCGGGTGTCCGTGACCCGGAAGCGCGCGGTGATCGTGTCGTTGCGGCTCCGCAGCGGGTTCGGCTGGAAGTTGAGCTGAGACACGACGAGCCGCTCCGGCGGGCTCACGCTCGTCACCGGGATTGAGTACTTCCCGTCACCGAGCCTGATCGCCCCCGGCGGTAGGACCGGGCCCTTGGCCGTCACGACGCCGCTCGGGCGCGAGAACGCCGTCGACCGCCCGCGGCTGTTCTGGGCGACGACCCGCAGACGGACCGTGCTGCCGATGTCGGCCGGGACGAGCGTGTAGTTGCGGTCGTCCGCGCCCCGGATCGCTCCGCAGCCGCTGCCGTTCTTGTCGCAGCGGTCCCACTGGTAGTCGAACCTGATCGGCTGGGTGCCGGTCCACTGGCCGGGATCGCCGGCGAGCCTCTGGCCGTCCTGCGGCGTGCCCGAGATCGTGGGCGGCGAGGTGTTCGACGGTGCCTGGGCCGGTGCCGCCGTGACGACGGCCGTGGCCCTCGACGTGGCCGTGGTCTGGCCGTCCGGGTTCTTGGCGACGACCGTGATGCGAAGCGTGTGGCCGACGTCCTGGGCGGTCACGCGGTAATCCGGCTCGGTCACGCTCTGGATCACGGCGCAGGCGTTGCCCTTCGCGTCGCAGCGCTTCCACTGGCCGCTGAACGTGATCGGCTGCCTGCCGGTCCACTTGCCGGGATCCGCGGTCACGACATTGCCCTCGCGGGCCGCTCCGTCGATCGACGGCGGCGTCGTGTTCACCGGCGCGGCGGCAGGACGCGCCTGGCCGGCTCCGGCGAAGAGCGCGAGTGCGACCAGGACGGCCGCCGAGGCAGCCGCCAGGGTCACTCCCCCGGCGCGCCGCCGTCGCTCGTTCAATTTCCTCATCTCGATACCCCCCGTTTCTCGTTGATTCGAGTGCTCGATCGATATGACCCCGGTCCGCGGGCCGGGTTGCGCACCACCCGGCGAACTAACAAAAGACTTACGCTGCAAATGGGGGATTCGGCAGGTTTCGGCGGGGAACCTGTGTCAACCCTCAGGGGCGATCGGGAGCCCGCTCGCGACGACCCTCCGTCCGCCGGCGTCGTAGATCACGTCGACGCTGTCGTTCTGGCGGTAGGTCCCGGCCACGCCGAGGAGGAGCGACAGCCAGCGCCAGAAGCCGAGCCGGCCCTCGTGCGCGAGGGGGCGCTCGAACACGAGCTCCCCGCCCTCACGCCGGAAATCGCGTTCGGGGTGCTGGAGGACCCCGTTGACGTAGACCTCGAAGCGCTCTCCCACCTGCGGAGGCAATGTGACCCGCGAGCCCACCGGCAAGAGGATGTCAGGCTCGAGGCTTGCCAACGCCCCGGGTGTTCCTACACTGTGCGGTAGGGTGCCCGCGGGGCCGCGGCGGGCGGACAGGTAGGCGAAGCGACGGGGAGAGGGATGGCGACAACAGCGCTCGAAGCCCGGGCGAAGCTCATCGAGCGGGAGCGGCGCGTGCCCGAGCCGGCCACGCGGATCGTCCCGGACGGCAAGTTCCTGCTCGAGGGCGGCGCCGTGTTCCGCGTCCGGGGAGCCACGTACGGAAGCTTCCGACCTCGCGGCGACGGGGAGCCCTTCCCCGAGTCCGACCGGGTCGAGGAGGACTTCCTCGCGATGGCTGGGGCGGGTCTCAACACCGTGCGCACCTATGCCCTGCCGCCGGTCGACGTCCTCGACCTCGCGGCGGAGGTGGGGCTGCGCGTGATCGTCGGCCTGCACTACGAAGACTGGCGCGTCGAGCAGGTCCCGGGCCGGCGGTCACGGCGCCGGATCGTCGACGCCGGCCGCCGCGCCGTGGGCGCCGCGGTCGAGCGGTGCGCCGGCCGACCCGAGGTCCTCGCCGTCTCGGTCGGGAACGAGGTGCCCGGCGACCTCGTCCGGCTCCACGGCATCCGCTCGGTCGAGCACGCGCTGTCCGAGCTCGTCGCCGAGATCCACGCGGCGGGGACGCAGCTGCTCGCGACGTACACGAACTACCCGACGACCGAGTACCTCCACCTGGAGGGCCAGGATCTCGTCTGCTTCAACGTCTTCCTCGAGGAGCCCGAGGACTTCGAGGCCTACCTGCGCCATCTGCAGGTGATCTCGGGCGAGGTCCCGCTCGTGATCACGGAGCTGGGCCTCGCCTCCAAGCTGCACGGCGAGAGCGAGCAGGCGGATTCACTCGCCTGGCAGCTCCGCGTCGTCGACGAGGTTGGGTGCGCCGGTGCGACCGTCTTCTCCTGGACGGACGAGTGGCACGTGGGCGGCGACGCCGTCGAGGGGTGGGGCTTCGGGCTGACCGACGCCCGGCGGCACCCTCGCCCCGCGCTCGACGTCGTCCGCGGCTGGGCCTCGCGGGGGCTCGCCGACCTCCGCGCCGAGTGGCCGGCGACCTCCGTCGTCGTCTGCGCCCGGAACGAGTCGGCGCTGGTCGGCCGCTGCCTCGCGTCGCTCGAGCGGTGCGACTACCCCCGGCTCGAGGTGATCGTGTGCGACGACGGCTCGACGGACGGTACGAACGAGATCGCTCGGCAGTTCCCCTTCCGCCTGCTCACGCTGGAGCACGGCGGTCTCAGCCGGGCCCGCAACGCCGGCATCGAGGCTGCGAGGGGCGAGATCGTCGCGTTCCTCGACGCCGACGCCGAGTGCCACCCGGAGTGGCCCTACCACCTCGCCCTCTCCCTCGAGGACGAGAACGTCTGCGCCACGGGCGGCCCGAACTTGCCCCCCGCCCTCGCGCCCTTCTCCGAGCGCGTCGTCGCGCTGTCACCCGGCGCGCCGGTGCACGTCCTGATCACGGACGACCGGGCGGAGCACGTTCCCGGCTGCAACATGGCCTTCCGCAAGGACGCGCTCGAGCGCATCGGCGGGTTCGACCCGATCTACACCGCCGCCGGCGACGACGTCGACGTCTGCTGGAAGCTGCTCGACCTCGGCTGCGAGGTCGGGTTCTCCGCGGCGGCGCAGGTTCGTCATCACCGGCCGGCCACCTTCCGGGACTACCTGCGCCAGCAGCGAAACTACGGCCGCGCCGAGAGGAAGCTGTCCGGGCGGCACCGGCACCGGTTCAACGCTCTGGGCCAGGCGCGCTGGTCGGGCTTCATCTATGTGTCGCCGCGGATGCTGCCGATGCTGCTGCGCCCGATCGTCTACCACGGCCCGATGGGCCTGGCGCCGTTCCAGCCCGTCGCCGCGCGCCGCTCGGAGCGAGTGCTCCAGCACGCGGCTCCGCTGCTGCCGCTTGCGATCGCGCCGGTGCTGCTGGGCGCGCTCGCCTTCCTCTCGCCCTGGTGGCTGCTCGCGCCGCTCGTCTCGCTGCTGCTCGTGCTCCTCTACGGGGCCGCCGTCGCGCTGGCGGTGCGGCCCGCGCGCCACGAGCCGCGCCCGCTCGAGCTCAGGCTGCTCGTGGGTGCGATGCACGTCGCGCAGCCGTTCGTGCGGACGTGGGGCCGTCTGCGCGGACCGCGGGCCGAGCCGCTGCCCGCGGAGGCGCCGCGCTGGACCGGCGACCGCATGGGGTGGCTGCTGCAGCTGCTTCGCGAGCTCGACGGCGAGCGCTGCAAGGTGCGGCCGGGTGGGCCGCACGACGACTGGGACCTCCAGGTGTCGGTCGGCCCGCTGGTCTCCGCCCGCCTGACCACTGCGGTCGCCTGGAACTGGAGTCCGCGCGTGCGTCTTTCGTTCCGACCGAGGCTCGTCGCCCTCCTGGCCCTACCGCTGGCGGTCACGCTCGCCGCGCTGGACCCGCCCGTGGGCGGGCTGGCCCTCGGCGCGATGGCGCTCGCGGCGCTCGTGGAGGCCTCGTTCGCCCGCAGGCTCGTGCGCGGGGCGATCCGGAGGACGACGAGCGGCGCCGGCACGTGAGCGAACGGCAGTACTCGGACCTCGAGATCTATCGGCGCCTGCTGCTCCAGGCGAGGCCCTACTGGCCCCACATCTTTGCGATCTTCGTACTCGGCCTGCTGGCGACTCCGCTCGCGCTGCTCATGCCGCTCGCGCTCAAGATCGCGGTCGATAGCGTGCTGGACGACAAGCCGCTGCCCGGTTTCGTCGCCGCGGTCGTGCCCGACTCGGTCGAAGGCTCGAGCCTGGGCCTCCTGCTCTTCGCGGCCGGCCTGTTCGTCGCGGTCACGTTCCTGTCCCAGGCTCAGTCGGTGTCGAGCGACCTGCTCAGCACGTATGCGGGTGAGCGCCTCCTGCTCCGATTCCGGGCCCAGCTCTTTCGCCACGGACAGCGCGTCTCGCTCGCATACCACGACCTGCGCGGGACCAGCGACTCGACGTACCGCATTCAGTACGACGCCTACTCGATCCAGACGATCGCTGTCAGCGGCGTGATTCCCTTCGTCACCGCGGGGTTCATGCTCGTCGCGATGGTCTACGTGACCGCGCGCATCGACGCCGCCCTCGCCGCGATCGCCCTCGTGGTCGCACCGCTGCTCCTCGGGATGACATGGCTCTACCGGCGGCGCCTGCGCCACCGCCACCGCGAGGTGAAGAAGCTCGAGAGCTCTGCGATGTCCGTCGTGCAGGAGGTCCTGGGGGCAGTTCGCATCGTCAAGGCATTCGGTCAGGAGGAGCGAGAGGAGGAGCGCTTCGTGGGCCGCTCGGGCGAGGGGATGCGCGCACGGCTGCGGGTGGCGCTGATCGACGGCAGCTTCGGCCTCCTGATCGCCATGACGACGGCCTTCGGGACGGCGGCCGTCCTGTTCGTCGGCGTCCGCCGTGTCCAGTCGGGCGCGATCACCCTCGGCGAGCTGCTCCTGGTGATGGGTTATCTCTCGCAGCTCTACGCGCCGCTCTACACGATCGTCAAGAAGATCACGAGCCTCCAGTCGGCGTTCGCGAGCGCCGAGCGGGCGCTGACGCTCCTGGACGAGGAGCCCGAGGTGTTCGAGCGCCCCGACGCGCGCCCGCTCCGGCGCGCGCACGGCGAGGTCGCCTTTCAGGACGTGTCGTTCGCCTACACGGACGGACGGCCGGTTCTCCGGGATGTCTCCTTCGCGGTTCCCCCGGGGACACGGGTGGGGATCGCGGGCCGGACCGGCGCCGGCAAGTCGACGCTCGCGAGCCTCCTGATGCGCTTCTACGACCCGACGGAGGGCACCGTCCTGCTCGACGGCGAGGACATCCGCCGGTTCAAGCTCGCGGATCTGCGGAACCAGTTCGCGATCGTCCTGCAGGAGCCGATCCTCTTCTCCACCAGCGTCGGCGAGAACATCGCCTACGCGCGGCCGGAGGCGAGCTTCGACGAGATCGTGCAGGCCGCCAGGGCGGCGAACGCGCACGATTTCATCGACGCGCTGCCCGAAGGCTACGACACGCTCGTCGGCGAACGGGGCATGACGCTCTCCGGGGGCGAGCGTCAGCGGCTGTCACTCGCGCGCGCCTTCCTCAAGGACGCTCCGATGCTCATCCTCGACGAGCCGACGAGCTCGGTCGACGTCCAGACGGAAGCGGCGATCATCGACGCGATGGATCGCTTGATGGAGGGGCGCACGACCTTCATGATCGCCCACCGCCTCGGAACGCTCGAGTCGTGCGACGTGGGCCTGCAGGTCGACGACGGTCGGGTGGTCGCGCAGTCAGCGGCCGCCACGCCGATCCGACGTGCCCTCGCGTCGCTGTGGTCGCGCTAGCAGTGTGGGTCTCTACCCGGATGCGCTCGTGCGGTCGGCTCAGACGGAGCACGGGCAAGCCCGCGCTCCTGGGGGTCGGCGTCGCAAGCGACGCCTAACCCGGGAGGCCCGCTCGCCTTGCCGATCCGCCCGCAGGACCTCCCGACCGGCTTTCTCGACAACGCGGCGCAGGCCGCCGGGTACGAGGCGGCGCTCGCAGTCGCCCGGGCCCATGGCCGCGCCGAGCCAGGCATTCTGCTCTCCAGCCGGCGGAAGACGATGACCATGCGCTTCGAGGGCACCGGCGAGCTCGCGCGCGTCACGTTCCCCGCGGGCGCGCCCTCCGACACGGCGGCTCAGCTCGAGCGGGCCGTCGCCGTCGCCGGGCACGTGGCCGACCTGGGCGGTCCGATCGGCGCGCCGAGCAGCACCGTGCCCCCGGGGCCGCACGTGCAGGGCGGCTTCGTCGTGACCTTCTGGCGTTTCTACGCCGGTGCCCGCAGCTACTGGGGCCGCCCGGGGGCCCTCGGAGGGTCGCTTCGCGACCTGCACCAGGCGGCACGCACGTACGCGGGCGCGCTCCCGCACGTCCTCGACGAGGTCGACGACGCGGTCGAGACCGTCGCCGCGGACGGTCGCCTCCGCCAAGAGGATCGGAGGACGATGGTCGAGTCGCTCCGGCTGCTTCGGCCCCAGCTGCGGAGGCGGGTCGAGGACGAGCACGTCGTCCACGGCGACGCGCATGCGGGCAACGTGCTCGACGCCGACGGTCGCCTGCTCTGGATCGACCTGGAGCACGTGGCGCGCGGACCGGTGGAATGGGATCTCGCCTGCCTGCTCGTCGAGACGCGGACGCTTCGGCGGACGGACGAGCTCGAGACCGAAGCGCTCCGGGCGTATGGCGCCGTCGACCGGAGGCTGCTCGAGAGCCTTCTCGCCTACCGCGTGCTGGAGTTCGCCGCCCGGACGTCGCTCGTCGAGGAACGCGACCCGACGTACTGGCTGGAGTGGCTGCGAGAGCACGTCCAAACCGAATCGAAGCTGCGAGCCTGATGCCACTCGCGGCCGGCACTCCCCACGACGAGTTGCTCGCGGCCGGGTTACGGACGGTGCTCTGCAGAGGCACGCTGACGGTCGAGCATCGGTGCGCCAATGCCTACGAGAGCACCTTTCCGAGCGAGATCGTCACCTGCCGTCTCGACGACGGGTCCCGGATCAGGCTCTTCTGCAAGTACGGCGTAAGCGAATACACGAGCGGCTTCGGGCACCGGAGGGGCGTGGCCCTGGAAGCAGCCGTCTACCGCGACATTCTGTCCGAGACGTCCCTGACGTCCCCGCGGTTCTACGGGGCTCACGACGGTGGGCGGGGCTCGACGTGGCTCGTCCTCGGCTACCTCGACGACTCGGAGCGGCTCAATCATTCCCCTGATTCGGAAGCGGCACTCTCCCGAGCCGCTCGGTGGTCGGCGGAGTTCCACGCTGCCGGCCGAGCCGCGCTCAGTCGGCGCTCCGTTCGAGCGGCGCTCGTCGAATACGACGAGCCGTACTATCTCGGCTGGGCGGGACGTGCCACGTCGGCCTGGAAGACGTCAGCCGCTCCAGCGCGCGGGTTCGTCGAGCTTCGCGCGCACTACCTCGCGGCGATCCCTCGACTTCTCGACGCAGCCAAGACTGTCATCCACGGCGAGTTCGTGCCAGCGAACATCCTGCTCGCCGAGGCGTCGGTCTATCCGGTCGACTGGGAGTCGGCGGCGATCGCGCCGGGAGAGATCGATCTCGCGGCACTGACCTATCGCTGGCCGGATCACCTGTCGATGCCGGCCCGGCGGGTCTACGAGCAGGCGCGACTCGCTGATGGGTGGGCCGCGGAGGCAGATGTCTTCGCGGCAGCGCGCCTCTACTGGGTCTTTCGCTGGCTCGGCGACCGAGGCTCGCAGAAGTTGGACGGGCGGGGCAAGCGGTTCTTCGAGGGGCATCTCTCCTCCTTCAGCTCGTGAGTCCGCTTCGTCTCGTCGTCCTGGGCACGCTCGCCTCGAACCCCTACGCGGGCATGGCCTGGATGCACATGCAGATCGCGCTCGGTCTGCGTCGCCTCGGGCACGACGCGTACTACATGGAGACAACGTCCGCGTGGCCGTACGACCCGGTGCGCGAGTGCAAGGTCGCGGACTCCGACCACGCAGTGCCCTACCTCGCCCGCGTCGCGGAGAGCTTCCGGCTCGGGGATCGCTGGGCCTACCGCCGCAGCTTCTCCGACAAGGCGTGGCTCGGGCCGTGCGGCGACCGGGCCGAGGAGCTCCTTCGCACAGCCGACGCGGTGCTCAACGTCGCCGGTTCGACGCAGCTCGCGGAGGAGGGCCTCGAGGTCGCGAACCTCGTCTACCTCGGGACGGATCCCGTGTTCCACGAGATCGGGCTGGCAGGCGGCGACCCCGCCGTCGCCGAGCTCCTGGCCGAGCACCACGCCTTCGCCACGTACGGCGAGAACATCGGGACACCGGCGTCACCCATCCCACCGCTCCCCGGCCTGCGGGCGCGTACGCGGCAGCCGGTTCTGCTCGACCTCTGGCGCGATGGGCCGCCGACGAAGCCGGAGTTCACGACGGTGGCGAACTGGAAGCAGGAGGGCCGGGACGTCGAGCTGGACGGCGAGACCTACTTCTGGAGCAAGGACCGCGAGTTCCTCAGGCTGATCGATCTTCCGCGTCTCGTCAGCCAGCCGATCGAGCTGGCGACGAACCTGGCCGAGCCCGAGTCGATCGCCCACGGGGAGGGCGAGCCGGTGCCTGCGTTCGCCGTCGGCGGCGACGTGCGCGCGCTGCTCGCCGAGCACGGCTGGCTGCTGCGCGACGCTCGGCGATTCACGATGGATCCGTGGACGTACCGCGACTACGTCCGCGCGTCCCGCGCGGAGCTCTCCGTCGCTCGCGACCTGAACGTCCGGCTGCGCAGCGGCTGGTTCAGCGAGCGCAGCGCGTGCTACCTCGCCGCGGGCCGCCCGGTGGTCGCCCAGGACACCGGCTTCGGCACGGTCCTGCCGACGGGCGAAGGTCTGTTGGCCTTCACGTCGGCGGAGGAGGCGGCCGGCGCCGTCCGCGAGATCAACCGCGACTACGATCGCCACAGCCGCGCGGCCGCCGCAATTGCCGCGGAGTTCTTCGCGGCCGAGAAGGTGCTCCCGAAGCTCCTGGAGGATCTTGGGCTCTGAGCGCATCCTCATCGTCAATGCCGACGACTTCGGCCACAGCCCCGAGGTGAACGCGGGTGTGATCGAGGCCCACGAGCGCGGGATCGTGACGAGCGCCAGCCTGATGGTCGATCGTCCCTCGGCCCGGGAGGCTGCGGCGTATCGCGGCCGGCTGGCGCTCGGGCTGCACGTGGAGCTCGGCGAGTGGCGTTGTGTGGAGGGCCGCTGGCTCGCCACGGGTGCCGTCGGGCCGGAGGCGGTCGAGGGAGACGTGCGACGGCAGCTCGCCGCCTTCGAGGAGCTGGCAGGCCGAGCGCCGACGCACGTCGATTCGCACCAGCACGTCCACCGGCGCGGCCCGGCCCGATCCGCGGTCGCCGCCCTCGGGCGCGAGCTGAGAGTCCCGGTCCGGCACCTCGACCCCGAGGTGCGGTACGTGGGAGCGTTCTACGGACAGACCGACGAGGGTGCCCCGCTCCCCGAGCTGGTGACGACCGCGGCGCTGGTGAAGCTGATTCGCGACCTCACGCCGGGTACGACCGAGCTCGGGTGCCATCCCGCAAAGGGGCCGGTGAGAGGGAGCAGCTATGCCGCCGAGCGGGAGCGTGAGCTGGAGGCGCTCTGCGATCCGCTCGTCCGCTCGGTGCTCGAGCGCGAGCGGATCGACCTTCGCTCCTTTGCGGAGCTCCGGTGAAGGTCCTCGTGGCCGGCTGGTTCTCGTTCGAGCTGATGGGCGCGTCGGCGGGCGACCTGCTCGTCCGGGACCTCGCGTGCGAGTGGTTGGAGGAGGCGAACCGCGACTACGACGTCGCGCTGGCGCCGCCGTTCGAGGACGGCGTCGACTGGAGGGCCGTGGATCCTCTCCGGTACTCCGATCTCGTCTTCGTCTGCGGGCCGATCGGCAACGGGCCGCCCGTGACGGACCTGCTCGAGCGCTTCGCCCATGCGCGGGCCGTCGGCCTCAACCTGACGATGCTGCACCGCCTCGAGGACTGGAATCCCTTTCACCTCCTCTGGGAGCGGGACAGCTCGCGGACGGCCCGGCCCGACCTCGCGCTCCTGGCGCCGGCCCCCCGCACCCCCGTCGTCGGCGTGATCCTCATCGACGCCCAGCCGGAGTACGGGGGCCTCGACCTGCATTCGCGTGCGGATCAGGCGATCGCGCAGCTGCTGGAGACGAGCGACGCCGCGCGGGTCTCGATCGACACGCGCCTCGACGTCGTGAACGCGTCCGGACTGCGGACGCCGGGGGAGGTCGAAGCGCTCGTCGCGCGGATGGACGCGGTGGTCACGACGCGGCTTCACGGCCTCGTCCTGGCGCTCAAGAACGGTGTACCCGCGCTGGCGATCGACACCGTTGCGGGCGGAGCGAAGGTGACCCGCCAGGCCGAAGCGCTCGGGTGGACGACCGTCCTCGCCGCGGAGTCGCTGGACGAGCGGACCCTCGCCGATGCGCTCTCCGAATGCTTCACGGAGGAGGCACGGAGCCGGGCTCGAGCCGTCGCGCCGCGCGCGGCCGCCGCCCTCGCGGTCGTGCGCGAGCAGTTCACCGCGGCGTTCGGCGGCTAGATTCCGGCGTCGGCGAGCAGCCTGCCGAGGATCACGCGAGCGTCCAGGTGCTCGCGCGCGATCTCCTTCGCGGCCCGCGAGTGGCGGTCCGGGTGGGCGCGGATCGCGTCGACCGCGGCGACGGCCTCGTCCACGTCCCTCACCGCGAAGAGCCCCTCACCGCACGGCAGGTGCGCGCTGAAGCCTGTCTCCTGGAGCACCACCGGCCGGCCGGCGGCGAGGTACGCCCCGCTCCGGTCGCTGAACCACCCGCTGTTCGTAGCCACGTAGACGTGCTTGCACACGCTGAACTCGCCGAGCGACCGCTCGATGTAGGCGAGATACGCGTCGTAGGAGGCGGTGACGTCGTGACCGCGGCGTACCTTCCATCCGGCTCGCGCCAGCTCCTCTCGGGGGGCCCCGCCCGAGACGGACACCTCGAACGACCCACCGGCGCGGCGCGGCAGCTCGAGGAACCGCTCGAACTCGACGTCCTTCTGTCTGTACGCCGTCCCGGCGTAGACGAACGAGGCATGAGCCTGCCAGTTCATCACGGTGGTGAACGGGGCGCCGACCTTCGCGGGCGGAAGCTCGAAGAGGGCCGGGACGACCGGGTTGTACAGGGGGCGCCACTCGATCCCGACGTCAGGGGCAGCGCTCTGGGGGGTGCCGATGCTCGCCCCGTTGCTGTAGTAGAGGTCGTACTCGAGCAGCGGCCTTCCCGCCGCCAGCGCGCCTGCCCATTTCATCTGGGTCGATCCGGGCTCGCCGTCGACGTAGGCGGTCACTTCCGTCGTACGGGCCTCGGGCAGCCAGGCACCGTGGGTGCCGATGTCGACGAAGAGAGCCGCGCCCGCGAACACGTCCTCGATCGCCCGCCGGGAGAGACCGTGATACGTCGAGCCCTGATCGACGAAGCACCAGCGGCCGGCGAGCCCGAATCGCTCGAGCAGGGCGGCCACGACGGAGATGCCGTGGCTGCAGTCGTCGCCCGTCACGTTGCGGACGGGATCGAAGCATGCGTCGGGGTAGCCGCTCTTCTCGACCAGGTACACGTCGTGACCGAGCCGTTGGAAGCCGACCAGCCACTGGAGGGTCCATGAGAGGTTGCCGCCGAGCGGATACCGGACCATCCACGAGCCGACGAGGACGCGGGCCAGGTCAGCCCCGCTTCGACAGGGCCTGAAGACCGTCCAGGAACTCCTGCTCGACGGCGTCGAGCAGCCCGCGGGCGCGGGCCGCACAGCCTGCCGCCGTGCGGCGCGCCTCCTTCGACAGGCAGTAGTCGAAGGCGCGCGAGAGCGCCTCGCCCGTCGCCTCCTCCACACGCAACGCCGCCGGCCAGCCGACGACGGCGGCCTGCTTGGCGACCTTCGCGCCTCCTGCGATCGGGTCGACGGCCAGCGCCGGAACGCCGTTCTTGAGCGCGAGGACCAGCCCGTGCAGACGGGTCGTCACCACGGCGTCCATCGCAGCGATCAGCGACTCGATCTCTGCCGGCGTCCGGAGGCCCTGCGGATTGCCCTCGATGCGCGTGTCGATCGGCACGACCGCGAGCTCCCGGGACGAGAGCAGCCGGGTGATCGCGTCCTCGGCTGCGGCGTGCCTCGCCAGCTTCCCGTACTGCGGCTGCGGATGGACGAGGAGGAGCCCGACCACCGGGACGATGGGCGAGCGGGCCGCGAAAGCGAGGTCGGGCCGCACGGTGTCGTGGCTGTCTCGCTCGATCAGCAGGTCGAACGGGTTCCAGCCCTCCGTGAGCATCGACAGGTCGAGCCCGACGAGGTGGCAGTTCGAGAACCTGGCGAGGAGCTCGTTGCAGAGCTCCGTGTCCCGAAAGGGCCCGCAGACGAAGACCAGGTGCGTGTACGCCGACGGTTCGACGTCGTAGTAGCCGACCGTCCCCGGCTCCTGCCCGGTTCCGGCCACGTCGTGCGCGTAGCCGCCGCGGGCCAGCCACGCGCACGCCACGTCCCTCGCCAGGAGGTCGCCCGCGGTCGCGTTCATCCCCTCGAAGCTGAACCAGCCGGCAACGAGCACGCGGGTCACGAAGGCGCCTGGTCGATCCATGGAAGAGCAAACGGTGCGCACGGTCGCCCGCGCGACGCTCGAGGCCAGAGAGTATCCAGGGAGCCGGGCTCGGTGGCGGGGCACGACGTACGCCGCCGGTTTGCGGCGGCGGGCCGGGGGCGTCGTTCATAGAATCAGCTCGGTGCGACGGGCCACATTTCTCGGAGCTCTCGCCGTGGCGCTCGTCCTCGCCGGGGCCGCCCTCGCGGGCAACGGCGGCGTTGCGCCCGTGGAGCCCCAGTCGCCGAACGCCGAGCGCATCGCGGACACCTACTGGTTCGTCCTCGCGTTCTGCGGGGCGATCTTCGTCCTCGTCGAGGGGCTGCTCCTGCTCTTCGTCTTCCGGTTCCGGCGCGGCAGCCGGGACCGCGACGCCGAGGGGCCGCAGATCCGCGGCAACACGCGCCTCGAGCTGATCTGGACGGTGATCCCCGTGGTGATCCTGGTCGCGATTGCCGGCTTCGTCTTCTACAAGGTGCCGGGCATCCAGGACGTCCCGAGCGCGAACGCGGAGGGCGGCCGGCTCGACGTGACGGTCGAGGGCCACCGCTACTACTGGCAGTACCGCTACCCCAACGGCGTCGTCTCCGTCGACCGGATGCGGGCTCCGGTCGGCCAGAACGTGCGGCTGACGCTCGTGGCGCCCGCCGACGACGTCATCCACAGCTGGTGGATCCCCGCGCTCGGCGGGAAGCTCGACGTGATCCCGGGGCAGACGAACACGACCTGGTTCCGGGCGGAGCGGGCCGGCACCTACCTGGGCCAGTGCGCCGAGTTCTGCGGCATCCAGCACGCGGTGATGCTGGCGGCGGTCGAGGTGCTGCCCCGCGAGGCGTTCGACCAGTGGCTCGCCGACGAGCAGCGCGTCCAGAGCGCCGGTACCTCGCTCCTGGGCGCGGAGACCTGGGCGGGCGCCTGCGCCAAGTGCCACGGGCAGAACGCGCAGGGCGGCATCGGGCCGACCCTCGCCGGCAACTCGACGCTCGCCGACCGCGAGGCGCTCGAGGCGATCGTCCGCCGGGGGCGCGGCGAGATGCCGCCGGTCGGCCAGACCTGGTCGGACCGGCAGGTGGGGGCGCTCTTCCGTTACGTCAGGCGCGAGTTCGCGACGGGGGGCGGGGCCGGTGGCGGTTAACGTCGAGGCGCGGGCCTACCGGCCCGACTGGAAGCGGGGCCGCGTCGCCGGGTGGGTGACGACGGCCGACCACAAGCGGATCGGCCTGCTCTACATCGGCACGTCGCTCGCCTTCCTGCTGGCCGGCGGCATCCTCGCGCTCTTGATGCGCGCGCAACTCGCGACGCCGAACCAGAGCTTCATCACGAAGGACTCCTACAACCAGCTGTTCACGATGCACGGGATCACGATGATCTTCCTCGTCGTGGTGCCGATCTTCGCCGGCTTCGCGAACTTCCTGGTGCCGCTGATGATCGGCGCGCGGGACATGGCCTTCCCGCGCCTGAACGCAGTCTCCTATTGGCTGTTCCTGTTCGGCGGCCTCGTCCTCTACTCGAGCTGGTTCTCGAAGGGCGGGGCACCCGACGTCAGCTGGACGATCTACCCGCCGAACTCGGCCCTGGACGGCGGCACCGGCGTCGACCTGCTGATCCTGTCGCTGCACATCCTCTCGATCTCGTCGCTCCTGGGCGCGATCAACTTCGTGGTGACGATCCACCGGATGCGGACTCCGGGCATGACCTGGATGCGCCTGCCGCTCTTCGTCTGGTCGATCGAGGTCTACGCCGTGCTGCTCGTGATCGTCCTGCCGGCGCTCTCGACCGGCCTGACGATGCTGCTGCTCGACCGGCAGGCCGGCACGCACTTCTTCCTGCCCGCCGAGGGAGGGAACGCGCTCCTCTACCAGCACGTGTTCTGGTTCTTCGGCCACCCCGAGGTCTACATCATGATCCTGCCCGCCATGGGGATCATCTCGGAGGTGATCCCCGTCTTCGCCCGCAAGCCGATCTTCGGCTACACGGCGATCGCGCTCTCGACCGTCGCGATTGGGTTCTACTCGCTCCTCGTCTGGGCCCACCACATGTTCACCGTCGGCCTCTCCAGACCGCTGCTCGGCTTCTTCATGGTCACCTCGATGATCATCGCGGTGCCGACCGGCATCAAGATCTTCAACTGGCTGGCGACCACCTGGCGCGGGAACCTGATCTTCGACACGCCGATGCTCTTCGCCCTGGGCTTCATCGGGGTCTTCACGATCGGCGGGCTCTCGGGCATCCTGGTCGCCGCCTTCCCGTTCGACCTGCAGGTTCACGACAGCTACTTCGTCGTCGCCCACCTGCACTACGTCCTCTTCGGCGGCTCGATCTTCGGGATCTTCGCGGGGCTCCACTACTGGTGGCCGAAGCTCTTCGGGCGGCTGCTCGACGAGCGGCTCGGGAAGATCAGCTTCTGGCTCGTCTTCGCCGGCTTCAACCTCACGTTCTTCCCCCAGCACATGCTCGGGCTGCTCGGCATGCCGCGGCGCGTCTACACCTACGGCAACGGCGGCGCCTGGGAGTGGTACAACCTGATCTCCACGATCGGCTCCGGTGTGATGGCCCTCGGGATCGCCCTGATCGCCGTGAACGTGATCATCACGACCCGGCGCGGCCCCCGGGCCGGGGGAGACCCGTGGCAGGGGGACACGCTCGAGTGGTACACGACGTCACCGCCCCCGCCCGAGAACTTCGCCAAGCCGCTGCCCTACATCGCGAGCGCCCGGCCCCTGCGCGACCTGCGACGGCGGATCAAGGAGGCCGGCGTTGGCTGAGCTGGCCGATCGGCCGCCGGCTCCCGGGCCCTCCCTGCGGCTCACCGCTCTGGCCGCTTCGGCGGCGACGCTCCTCGCCGTCCTCAGCGGCGCGCTCGAGCTGGGGACGGCCCACCGGCTCCTGGCCGCCCTCGCGCTGCCGCCGCTCGTCGCTCTGGTCGTGGCCGGCGGCGTGGCCCACCGCCGCCTCCTCCCCTTCGCGGCCACGTCGCTCGTCCTGTTCGGCGCGGCCGCGCTCGTCACCGCCCGCGGCCTGCACCTGGCGCTCGCGGCGATCGCCTTCGGCGCGACGCTCGTGACGACCGCGACCGCCCACCGCGGCGAGCGGCTCCCGGCCGGCCCTGCTCGTGACTACCTCACGCTGACGAAGCCCCGGATCATGACGCTGCTGCTCCTGACCGGCGCCTGCGGCATGTTCGTCGGCGCCGGGGGCGTACCCCGCCTCGGTGCGCTCGCCGCGACGATCGCGGGGCTCGCGCTCGCATGCGGGGGCGCCAGCGCGCTCAACCACGTCCTCGACCGCGACATCGACCGGCTGATGGGCCGTCGCACGAGGCAGCGGCCGGTCGCCGCAGGGCGGGTTCCCGCCGCGTACGCGCTCGAGTTCGGCCTCGCCCTCTCGGCCGCTTCCTTCGTCCTGCTCGCGAGCACCGTCAACGTGCTGACGGCTTCACTGGCGCTGGCCGGAAACCTCTTCTACGTGCTCGTGTACACCCGCTGGCTGAAGCGGACGACGCCGCAGAACATCGTCATCGGCGGCGCCGCGGGCGCCGTCCCGCCGCTGGTCGGCTGGGCGGCCACGACGGGCGGACTGAGCTGGACGGCGCTGTACCTGTTCGCGATCGT
>JBHEMU010000048.1:0-4750 GCA_046262415.1 Gaiellaceae bacterium
CTCGCGCTCAACGGGGCTCTCGAGGCCGGCGGCCTCGCGGAGCGCCGCGGCCTTGTCCGTGCGCTCCCACGTGAAGTCGTGGTCGTCGCGGCCGAAGTGCCCGTAGGCGGCGGTCTTCGCGAAGATCGGCCTGCAGAGGTCAAGATCCCGCAGAATCGCGGCCGGACGGAGGTCGAAGTGCTCCCGCACGAGCTGCTCGATCCGCTCTCCCGGAATCTGCTCAGTGTCGAACGTCTGCACCGTGATCGAGACGGGGTGGGCCACGCCGATCGCGTAGGCGACGTTCACCTCGCAGCGGTCGGCGAGCCCGGCCGCGACGACGTTCTTGGCCACGTAGCGCGCCGCGTAGGCCGCCGACCGATCGACCTTGGTCGGATCCTTGCCCGAGAAGGCGCCGCCGCCGTGGCGGGCGGCGCCGCCGTAGGTGTCGACGATGATCTTGCGCCCGGTCAGGCCCGTGTCGCCCATCGGGCCGCCGACCACGAACTTGCCGGTGGGGTTGACGTAGACGAAGTCGCGCTCTCCCTCGAGCCGCTGCTCGTCGTACAGCGCGTGCGGCAGGATCGGGCGCAGGACGTGCTCGACGATGTCGGGCTTGATCAGCGCATCGACGTCCAACCCGTCACGGTGCTGGGTCGAGACGAGAATGCGCTCGATCTCGGCCGGTCGCTGCCGCCCCAGCTCGTCGAGCTCGTACCGAATCGTGACCTGCGCCTTGCCGTCGGGGCGCAGGTAGGGGAGCACCTCCGCCCGGCGCACCTCGGCCAGGCGGCGGCAGATCTTGTGCGCGAGCATGATCGGGAGCGGCATCAGCTCATCCGTCTCGCGCGTGGCGTACCCGAACATCATCCCCTGGTCACCGGCGCCGACCAGGTCGAGCGGGTCCCGGTCGCCCGGGTCGTGCTGGACCTCGTAGGAAGCGTCGACGCCCAGGGCGATGTCGGGCGACTGCTCGTCGATCGCGGTGATCACGCCGCAGGTCTGCGCGTCGAAGCCGAACTTTGCCCGCGTGTAGCCGATCTCGGTGAGCTTGCGCCGTACGAGCCGGGGAATGTCGACGTAGGTCGCGGTGGTGATCTCGCCTGCCACGACGACGAGCCCGGTCGTGATCAGCGTCTCGCAGGCGACCCGGCCATCGGGATCGTCAGTGAGAACGGCGTCGAGGACGCAGTCCGAGATCTGATCGGCGATCTTGTCGGGGTGGCCCTCGGTGACCGACTCCGAGGTGAAGAGAAACGACCGCACTACTCGACCTCGACGAAGAGGCGGAAGGTCGTGTTCTCCTTGCCGATCTTGGCCGAGGCGACCAGGGAGCGAAGCGGCTCCAGATTCGCTCGCGCCTCGCTCGGCAGCTCCTGCTCGGCCAGCTGCGCGAGCTGCTCGGCGATGTCCACCGTCTTCTGGAGGTCGAAGTAGAAGTAGACGTCCTCGTCGTCCTCGACGCCGGCTGCCTCGACCGCGTCCCCGTAGCGATCCCCGTCAACGAGCTTGTCCCCGCCCGCGTCGAGCTCCGCGATGCCGTCCGCCTGCGTCGTGACGACGAGACGGCCGTCGAAGGCGGCGTAGAGCAGCGAGAACTGGCCGAAGCTGAGCTCCTTCGCCTGAACGTCGCCGATCGAGCGCGAGCGCGGGGGTGCTGCGCCGAGCCCCGCGGCGCGCTGCGCCAAGCGGTCGACCGTCCTGAGGGCCTGCTCCTCGTCGTCGACCTCGAGCATGAGTGTGATCTCCGGAATCAGCGCTCCCGGCCGGGCGTAGACGATGCCCTCCTGGTTGAAGAGGGTGGTGACGTCGTCAAGCGTCACGCCGAGAAACCGCTCCGCCTGGCCGAGGAACGGCTGAATCTCAGGGGTGTCGCGTAGGAAATCGGTGACCCGCACCTGTCCGTCGTAGCCGTGGAAGTTGACGAACGCGTAGGCGTCGGCGGGCACCTGCTCCAAGAGCGCGCCCATCTCCGGCACGTCGACCTGGAGTCCTTCGAGGCGCGTGAAGCCGGCGAACCGCACCCCGTCCTCCTCGGCCTCGAGCGCAAGCGCGAAGCTCACGAGACGGCCGAAGCGCTCGGGAATCCTGATCGGCGTGCCGGTCTCGAGAGCGCTCATCCCCTCGGTTGCGCGCTCACCGTTGAGGTAGAGCTTGGCGAGTGCCTCCTCGGGCAACTGCTCCATGGCCGTGGTGAAGCGCTCGCTGTCGGCGAGCGAGTCGCCGTCGGCCGCTTGCTCGAGACGGTCGAGCACCGCCTCGTTGTCGGCGACCGCGGTCCAGCCCTCGATCTCCCTGAGGACGACGTCGTCGTCGTCGGCATTCGCCACCAGCTCCCGCAGCTTCTGCTCGTCCTGCGGCTTCGTCAGTCCGACCACGTTGTTCTCGTCTTTGAAGTCGAGGGCGATCAGCTCGACGGTGGGGCCGAGCGCCGGCTTGACGTCGCGCTCGAAGTCGACGGTCTCCTGGGAGAGCTGCTGGCGAATCATCTCGATGAGCTGTTGCTTGCCCGGGAACCGGTCGAGCACGCCGTTCAGCCCATCCCACTGATCGGACTCGAAGTCCGTGTCGAGCGAGAGGTAGAGCGCGGCCGTCGCAGGAGCGATCGTCGCCGCCGACTCGGTGCCGGTCGCGGCGCCGCCGCCGCCGCCGTCGCCCCCGCAACCTGCGACCGCGAGCCCGAGCAGCGCAATGACCAGGACAACCAGTTCGCGCTTTCGCATCCGCGGGATCCTAGCTACGACGATCGTGGCCTCGTGAAGGGCCTGTCCTTAAACGGGGGATTCTCCTCCCTCCGCGGCCGGCGGCGACCGCTTGCGCAGCTCGAAGCGGTTCTCAGTGCCCCTAGCCAGGCGGACGATGTTCGCTCGATGCAGGAAGAGAATGACAACGGCCGCGCCGGCCGTGAAGACGACGACGGGCAAGGATGCTCCGAAGAGGAGCGCGCCGAGCGGGAGCGCGATCGCTGACGCCATCGAGGCGACCGAGGTGTAGCGCGTGAGCAGAAACGTCGCGATCCAGACCGCGCACGCCGACAGGCTCGCGAGCGGTGCGAGAGCCAGCCCGACTCCGCCGGTCGTCGCGACGATCTTCCCGCCCCGCCCGAAACCGAGGAACAGGGGTCGCCAGTGGCCCGCCATGGCGGCGATGCCCGCGAGCAGGGCAACGAGCTCGCCGTCGAGCCACAGGCCCAGGAGCGCCGCCACGAAGCCCTTGGCGACGTCGAGGAGGGCCACGACCAGGCCGACCTTGAAGCCGACGGTGCGCCAGACGTTGGCCGCCCCCATGTTGCCGCTGCCCTGCTTGCGGATGTCGATTCCCGAGAGCAGGCGCGGCAAGACGAAGCCCCAGGGAATGCTGCCAAGAGCGTAGCCGGCGAGTACGAGGAGAACGGCGCTCGTCAGCTCATTGTAGGCGGAGGCCGGACGAGCCCCTGCTCCACGTACCAAGCGACCGTGCGGCGGATCGTCTCCTCCAGCGGCGCATAGTGAAGGCCGAGCTCACGCGTCGCCTTCGAGCCGTCGTAGGCGTGCCCGTGCAGGAGCGTCCGCACCATCTCCCGGCAGACGGACGGCCGGCGGCGGCGTAGGCGGCCGACCGCCTCGGCAGCCGTGGCCGCGGCCAGCGCGACCGCGGGTGGCAGCGTTCGGCCCCGCTCCTCGTTGCCGGTGACCCGAGCGAGTACGGAGATCGCCTCAGGGACGGTGAGCGTCGCACCGGAGAGCAGGTACCGCTCGCCCGGCCCGCCCCTGCGCTCAGCGAGGAGGTGCCCCTCCGTGCAGTCGGCGATGTCCACCAGGCTGAAACGGCTGTCGACGACCGCCTTCAGTCGCCCGTTGAGGAAGTCGATCAGCAGCCTGGCGGTGCCGCCCGTCCGACCGGGTCCCTGGACGGACGCGGGATTGACGCAGACGAGCTCGAGGTCGCTCTCCGCCGCAGCCGCCAGCACCGCTCGCTCGGCCTCGAACTTCGAGCGCTCGTAGTGCGACAGGAACCAGCCGCGGTGCGGCGAGTCCTCCCTGCCCACCGCGCCGTGCTCCTCCCCGATCGTCGCGGCCGACGACGTGTAGACGACCCGTCGCGCTCCCGCCCGCGCGGCTGCCCGGACGACGTTGTGCGAGCCGGCGACGTTCACCTCGTACAGCGGCGACGGATCGCGCAGGCAGAAGGCGTTCTCTCCCGCCACGTGGTAGACGATCTCGCAACCCTCGGCGGCGCGGGCGAGAGCGTTGGGATCGAGCACGTGGCCGGACACCGGGCTCGCACCGAGCGCCTCGAGAGCGCGCTCGGAGACATCCGAGCGGGCGAGGGCCTTGACCGTGCGGCCGCCGGCCACGAGGCGCTCAACGATCGCTCGCCCCAGTAGGCCGGTGCCGCCCGTGACGAAGACCGCTACCGGCTCGGCTCCGTCAGCGTCGAGGCGAAGCGGGTGAGGTACTCAACCGCAGACATGACGGTGATCGCGGCGGCCGCCAGCATTGCCCATTCGTCGATGCGCAGCGGCTCGAGGTTCCCGCCCGGCTGCAGGATGGCGAGGAGGACGGCGACGAACTGGACGTTCGCCTTGAGCTTGCCCCAGATCGACGGCGCGAAGACGGTGCCCTCGGCCGCGACGACCCCACGCAGCCCCAGGATCAGGAGTTCGCGCCCGACGATGATCGTCGCGATCCACGGCGACGCCCGCTCGACTGCGACGAGGGCGATCAGCGTGCCCGCGACCAGGAGCTTGTCGGCGGTCGTGTCGAGGAACGAGCCCAGGGTGGTCGACAGC